>JBGSNT010000196.1:0-45537 GCA_041739575.1 Nodosilinea sp.
GCGTGGGGCGGGCGGTGGTGCTCGAGCTGCTCCAGAAAGGTCGCTAGGTTAGCCTCCTCCCCTTCAACCTCAATTTCAACCCCCTGCTCACCATTGCGAATCCAGCCCGTTAGCGCCAACGCCGTCGCCAGTCGGTAGACAAAGGGGCGAAACCCAATGCCCTGCACCATGCCCTGCACCTCCAGGTGCAGCCGCTGGGACTGGGCTCGACTCAGCAGGGGTGATGTGGGGGTCATCGGCTTACCCCCTCCATCGTTGCGCTGGTGGTTCGCTGGGCCTGTTGCTGGCCTTGGAGATACTGCAACCAGGCCGCCATCCCCGCTCCGGTGCGGGCCGACAGCTCAAACACCTGGGCCAGGGGGGCCATATGGCGAATATTGGCGATCGCAGTGGCCCGATCAAACCCGACTGCCTCGGCAATATCGATTTTGCTCAGAACGACCACATCCGCCGAGGCAAAGGCGGTGGGATATTTCAGCGGCTTATCTTCCCCCTCGGTGACGGATAGCAGCACCACCCGCAGGGCCTCGCCCAGATCGTAGGCCGCTGGGCAGACTAGATTGCCCACATTCTCGATCACCAGCAGATCTAGACCGGCCAGATCCAGGTGAGCCAGAGCCTGGGCCACCATATCCGCCTCCAGGTGACAGGCGCTGCCGGTGGTGATTTGCAGGGCCGTAGCCCCCGCCGATCGCAGCCGCCGGGCATCGTTTTCGGTGGCCAGATCGCCCACGATCACCCCTACCCGTTCCGACTGGGTACCCCAGGCCTGAGCCGTCTGCTCGATCAGCGTGGTTTTCCCAGAGCCGGGTGAACTGAGCAGGTTCAGGGCCAGCAGACCGTGGGCGGCAAAGCGATCGCGGTTCTGCCGGGCCAGGCGATCGTTCTTAGCCAGCAGACCCGTGTGGATCGCCAGGGTCCGGTGGCTGGGGACAGGGTCTCCAATAGGGTGATCATGAACGGCGTGGTGATGGCCTGAATAGCCATGGACGGCATGGTCGTGGGCGTGAAGCGTCACCCCCGCTGCATCTACCTGGGCGCAACCGCAGTCGGTACACATCACGACACCTCCAGGGATGCCAGTTCCAGCTCTTTGCCCTGCACAATCGCGGTGCTCCAGGTACCGCAGCGGGGGCAGTCATAGCCGATATCGACGGGTTCAAACTCGGCTTGACAATCCCCGCAGTAGCAGAGGGTGGGGCAGGGGATAATCTCCAGCTGAGCAGTCTCGGCCAGGGTGTCTCGCGTCACCAGGTCAAAGGCAAACCGCAGGGCCTCGGGCTCCACCCCCGAGAGGGAGCCCACCCGCAGGCAAATTTTGTCGATGCGGCTGGCCCGATCGCGTTCGGCATAGTCGAGGGCGATCGCCAGGGCATTTTCCATCAGTCCCACCTCATGCATGGCAGACCTCCTGAACCACATCTGGGTGGGACTCCACCGCGGCTTGAATCGTCTGGATAGCCCAGTCGACACCGCTGCGGGCCGCCTCCGAGAGGGTTTCGCCGTAGTCAAATTGCTGGGCCGGAATCAGCAGGTGATAGGCCACCGGGGCGGCCCCATAGAGGACTTTGGCCAGATGCAGCAGGCTCTCCGGCTGCCAGCCGTGATCCATGGCGGGCGGAGCCGAGGCGATCGCCAGTGGGGTCACCGTGGGCGTGCTGCCCCCGACCCAAGCATCCACAAACCAGACGGTTTCGGCATCAGCCACCTCGGCGGACAGCTCTGGGGTGAGCTGGTGGACGGCGATCGCCTGCACCTGATCCCCAACCCCGGCGAGCTGCTCCGCCACCCGAAACCCGACGCCGTCGTCTCCCCGCAGGGTATTGCCGTAGCCGATGACCAGGGTCTTCATCGGATCACCTCATCGAGCAGGCGACCGTCCGCCGCCATGAGCTGTAGGTGTAGCGGCATTTGCCCGGCGGCGTGGGTCGAGCAGGAAAGGCAGGGGTCAAAACAGCGAATGCCCGCCTCCACCCGGTTCAGTAGCCCTTCCGGAATTTCCGGCCCCTGGATGTAGTGCTTGGCAATTTGAGCCACGGTTTTGTTCATGGCCAGGTTGTTTTGCCCGGTGGCGATGATCAGGTTGACCTTTTCGATCAGCCCGTTTTCATCCACCTGGTAATGGTGGAACAGGGTGCCTCGGGGAGCTTCGCTGACGCCCACGGCATTGAGCTGGTTGACCCCGCCCTGGGCCCGACAGCGGGATGACATGATATCGGGATCGTCCACCAGGATTTGCAGCTGCTCCAGACAGGCCAGAATTTCGATCAGGCGGGCGTAGTGGTAGAGAAATGAGGAGGTCGCCACCCCACCTGCGCGATCGCGCAGGGCCTGCAATTCGAGATCGGCGGCTGGGGTGCCAATGCGATCGCACACGTTCAGCCGGGCCAGCGGCCCCACCCGATAGATGCCGTCGGGGTAGCCCAGGGGCTGATAGTAGGGAAACTTCAGGTAGGACCAGGGCTCCACCGCTTCGCCGATGAACTGGGGATAGTCATCCTCGCTGAGGCCATCGGCCACAATGTTGCCCTGGCTGTCGGTAAACCGCAGGTAGCCGTCGTAGTGCTCCCACTCCCCAGTGGGGCTAACCAGGCCCATGTACAGCGTGGGGAACTGGCCAAAGATATCAATTTCATCCTTGAGCACGTCGTCCAGCATGCCCTTGAACAGATCTAGGGCCAGACGCACTGTGGTAAAAGCCTCCGGCAGGCGATCGACAATCCATTGACGGCCCTCCTCTGATAGGGGCGATCGCACCCCCCCCGGCACCGTCCAGGCGGCATGGATCTTCCGCGCCCCCAGCTTCTCAATCACCGTCTGGCCAAACTGCCGCAGCCGAATGCCCGCCCGAGCCAGGTCGGGGTTGGCTTCAATCAAGCCAAAGACATTGCGCTGGGCGGGGTCGCTGTCCCACCCCAGCAAAAAGTCGGGGCTGCTGAGGTGAAAAAATGACAGGGCGTGGGACTGGGTCAGCTGGGCCAGATTCATCATTCGCCGCAGCTTATCCGCCGCCGGGGGAATCTTCACGGCCAAAATTTTGTCGCCGGTTTTAGCCGAGGCCAGCAGGTGGCTAACTGGGCAAATGCCGCAAATCCGAGCGGTAATGCCCGCCATTTCGGTAAAGGGGCGACCCTCGCAGAATTTCTCAAAACCGCGATACTCCACCACATGGAAGCGAGCGTCGGAGACGGCCCCCGCCTCATCGAGAAAAATTGAAATTTTGGCGTGGCCCTCAATGCGAGTGACGGGGTCGATAACAATGGTTCTAGACATAATCAATCCCTAGGGCGAGGGCAATCAGAATGGGGCGAAAACAAGTCAAAAAGCATTTAGTGGGCAACTCTTCAAATCGTTCGTCAGGGCGAGAGCCAAAAATGATTTTCCTGAACATTTAAAACCTTTAGATTATGCAGTCCAGAACAGCTAAAACACTGGCCCAGAAAAATTGAATCTATCCAAACCATGAACTATCAGAACTATTGCAGGATGGACTATTCTCTACCCAACATTCTTTCATAGTAGAAGGGTTAAGACCAATAGGCCTATTGTCATCATTAAAGTAGAAATACAACTTCCTTGTTGCTTTTGTTGCCCTATTTTTGCGATCGCAAATCTACCCATTGGGGTCAATAATCGCGGCTTATTCAAGCCTGAGATCCAGCCCTTTCCGAATCTCAGCCAAACTTAATCATGTCGCGGCCTTCCATCACGGGCATCTCGCCGCGCAGCAGGGGTTCCAGGGTGGCCCGAATCCGATCCGCTGGCGGCGGGCACCCCGGCATGTAAATCTCCACGGGCACCACCTGGTGCACCGGCAGCACCTGTTCCAGCAGCTCTGGCACAATGCCGGGCTCGTGGGGCAGTTGGGCTGACCCATCGGCCAGCTCAAGATAGCTGCGCCTGAGCACCGAGTCTGGACCGCCCAACATATTCCGCATGCCGGGCACATTCGCCGTCACGGCACAGTCGCCAAAGGAAATCAGGGTTTTGGTGTGCCGCCGCACCGTTAGCAACAGCTCCAGGTTTTCTTCATTGGCCACCCCCCCTTCCACCAGGCACACATCCACCTGCTCGGGATAGGTTTTGATGTCTGAGGCCACCGGGCTGTAGACCACATCCACCTGCTGGGCCAGCTCGATCAGCCACTCGTCTAAGTCGAGAAACGACATGTGACAGCCCGAACACCCCGCCAGCCAAACCGTGGCAAACCTTATCTTGTCCATTGGTGTTTCTCCCGTGCTGTGACTAAAAACGAGAGTTTGTCGCGATCGCGCTCTTTCTCGCCGATGGTATTGCCCTTGCGGAAAATCGCCCCGGTCGGGCAGCCATCCACGCACTTGCCACAGGCGGTACAGGCATCCACCTCGCCCCAGGGCTGGTGCAGGCCCGACACAATAAAACAGTTCTCCCCCCGCTGGGCCACGTCCCACACGTGGGCCCCTTCGATCTCGTCGCAAACCCGCACGCAGCGGGTACAGAGAATGCAGCGGTTGTGGTCAATGCCAAACTGCGGGTGAGACAGATCCACCTTTCGATCCGGGAATCGATAGTCAAACCGGGAGTGATCCATGCCGACCTGGACGGCTAGGTCCTGCAGTTCACAGTTGCCGTTGGCGACACACACGGCGCAAACGTGGTTACCTTCGGCGAACAGCAGTTCGACATTCATCCGGCGAAAGGCCTGGAGCTTGGGCGTATTCGTCTGCACCTCCATGCCCTCTGCCGCCTCGGTGTGGCAGGCGGGCACGAGCTTAGAGCTCCCCTGCACCTCCACCATGCACATGCGGCAGGCCGCGGCGGGCGAGACCCCTTCTAGATAGCACAGGGTCGGAATGGCGATCGCGACCTCCTGGGCGGCCTGGAGAATCGTGGCTCCCTGCTCAATGGCAACATCTTGCCCATCGATTTTGAGGGTATTAACGGCCATGGTGGGCGACCTCCTCCTGCACATTGGACTGCAACTGGGCTAGATACTCATCGCGGAAATAGCGCAGCGTACTTAACACCGGGTTCGGGGCCGACTGGCCCAGACCGCACAGACTCATTTCCTTCACCATGTGGCACAGTGCCTCCAGCTGGTCTAGGTCGGCGGCGGTAGCCTGATGGTTCACAACTTTGGTCAGCAGCTCATGGAGCTGCACCGTACCCGCCCGACAGGGCACACACTTACCACAGCTTTCGCCCCGGCAAAAGTCCATATAGAACTGGGCGATCGCCACCATGCTGGTGCTGTCATCCATCACAATCATGCCGCCCGACCCCATGATGGTGCCGAGCTTTTGCAAAGATTCGTAGTCCATTGGGGTATCGAAAAACTGGGCGGGAATGCAGCCCCCTGAAGGCCCACCGGTTTGCACCGCTTTTACTTGACCGGAGGGCACGCCCCCACCCATGGCTTCGACAATCTGCCGCAGCGGCGTGCCCATGGGCACCTCAATCAGGCCGGTATGTTGCACCTGTCCGGTCAAGGCAAACACCTTGGTGCCAGCGCTGCCCTCCGTGCCAATGCTGCGAAACCAATCGGCCCCTTGGCGAATAATCGGGGTGATGTTGGCATAGGTTTCCACATTGTTAATTAGGGTGGGGCAACCCCACAGGCCCGACTCAGCGGGGTAGGGCGGCCGGGGCCTGGGGTTACCGCGCCCCCCTTCGATGGAGTGAATCAACGCCGTCTCTTCGCCACAGACAAAGGCCCCGGCCCCAATGCGGATGTCGATTTTGAAATCAAAGCCAGCTTCAAAAATTTGGCTGCCCAGCAGGCCATAGCGCTTGGCCTGTTGAATGGCGGTTTGCAGCCGCTGAATCGCCAGGGGATACTCAGCCCGGACATAGATAAAGCCGTGGTTGGCCCCAATGGCATAGCCCGCGATCGCCATGCCTTCCAGAACGCGATGGGGGTCACTCTCTAAAACGCTGCGATCCATAAAGGCACCAGGGTCGCCTTCATCAGCGTTGCAGATCACGTATTTTTGGCCTTCAGGCATCTTGGCGACGGTCGACCATTTCAACCCGGTGGGATAGCCGCCGCCCCCCCGGCCCCGCAATCCACTCTGGGTAATGGCCGTCACCACATCCACTGGAGTCAGTTCATACAAAACCTGATACAGCGATTCGTAGCCGCCCACGGCGATGTAGTCTTCAATCCGCGATGGGTCAACCCGACCGCTATTTTCGAGCACGATGGGGAATTGCCCCGCGAAAAAGGGCTGATTAGCATCACAGCGCGGCGCTGTAACCGTTTCCCCCTTTAAGACCCGCAGAATCGAACCGGCATTCTCAGGGGTGACCTGCTCGTAGAGGGCATCATCGGGATCGGTGGCCACCATGGGGCCATGGCCGCAAAAGCGCAGACAGCCCACCCCAGACAGCTCGACCTGATCGTCTAGGCCCGCAGATGCGATCGCAGCTGCCAAAACCTGCTTGACCTCACCGGCCCCAGAAGACTGGCACCCGGCCGCCATGCAACAGCGAATTCGATAGGGCTTGCGACGATTACGCTCTTTTTCCGCCAAATGGTACAGTTCGGCAATATCCATATCTCAACCCCCACCCTTGGCTACAGCAAATTTTTCGATCGCCTCGATGGCCGCAATCGCCGTGGCAGGTGTCTGCTGCCCAGTCACCTTGTCATCTAGAACGATGGCGGGGGCAATACCACAGGCCCCCAAGCACCTGGCTGGCAGCAGAGAAATTTGCCCATCGGGGGTGGTCTCCCCGACTTTGATGTGAAGCTTCGCCTCTAGCTGCTCCAGAATTTGATTGGCCCCCTTGACGTAGCACGCCGTGCCTAAACACACGACGCAGCGATGCACACCACTGGGCTCTAGCTCAAACAAATGGTAGAAGGAAGCAACGCCATACACCTGGCTCAGGGGAAGCCTTAACTGCTGCGCAATGTAGCGCAATACTTCTGATTCCAAATAGCCAAACGATTCCTGAGCCCTGTGCAAGACCTCAATCAGTGCATCGGGCTGGTAATGATTCCGCTTTAGCGTGATATCCAAGGTTTTATAGCGGCGATCGCAGCGATCCCTGTCCGACCCACTCTGAGAATCAACACGATTAAGAACAGGCATCTGCTCAAAACTCTCTGAGATATTTCCATCAAAGATAAACAAGGAGAATATCTCCCGTCCATCCCTAATACTTGTATTCCCCTTGACAAAGGTAGACAATAGGCTTTAATGGACTGTTACAAAACAAGATTTTTGTTTAGACAACACCCTGTTTTATCCATAGGTAGTTTCAGTATTGGGTCAGAATATTATCTAGACAGTGGAAATCTTAATACTGCTTTAAATTCTCCCCAAGCTCCAGGCGATGAAATTGAGGATAGAGAAAATCTTAGCTTTTTCTTATTAATTTCCACGTATAGCAATCCGGAATGATTCGTGAAATATATCAGGGCAATTGGAAAATTGCCCTTCTCGCGCTGGATCAGTCCATAGGATCTGAGCTTTCCCGAGCAAAGAAGGTCGCGGCTTTTTTTCGCAATTCCGCGACCTCCGCACCCGTTTTAGGTCTCGTCGCAGCGCATTGAATTCTTGGCGCTCCGTAGAGGTCAAGGAACCTTGGGTGTCACAGGAGCGATCGATCTGGGCTTGTTTCACCCATTGGCGTAACGCACTTTCGATCAACCCCATCTCTTGTGCAACCGGGCTGACTGGGTTACCCGATTGGCCCACAATGCGAACGGCCTCTGCTTTTTGCTCGTCTGTAAATGTCCTTCGTGGTTTTTGTATCATCTGAACATTCTCCTTCCTGGTCGACTCTTCGGGAATGTCCACTTTTTCGAGGTAAGGTTAGTTTGACGCTCAACTAGCAGAAGTTGCTGCTATAACGTTTCCCGAACTGACTTTGGGGCAAGACCATCTGAGTTAATTCCGACTTTCTAGCAGCTCTTATTATCAAAGTTGCACTGGTAAATAAACGGCTCTTGCCAGTGCAGCGGAATCTCGAGCAGGTCGCGCACGCCAGTAATGCCCTGGCTGATAAATAGCAGCACCGCCACCGTATTGAGGGCCGCGTGGGCCAGCCGCCAGCGCTTCGATTTATAGATTTCAGGCAGGGTCGCCAGGGCAAAAATCATCAGCATGGCCGCCGCCATACCAAAATAAAAGTGAGATACCTGCCACTCATAGCCGCGCCGAAAAACCCCCGGCTGCATGCCCAACAGCCACAGCCCGGTGCCGGTTAAGGTAGCCATGATGCCACGCCACAGGGGCGTTCTGGATTTGTACAAAAACACCAGGGCGGCGACGGTCAGCACGTACATGGCTACCACAAACCCCACTCGAAATGGATTTTCGGCCCAGGTATTTTCGCGCAGGATAGTTTTGAAGATGGGGTGGGCTAGCCCCAGCAGCACCAACCCCACCACCGAACCGGACAGCCATTGACCAACCCGCACGTGCTCTTTGCCCACCACAGGGGCAATGGTGGTTTTAGTTTTATTGACGACCGCCAACCGCCGCTGGCGAGTTTGCACCGCAAAGTAAACGGCAACGCCGATCAGCGGCATAACAAAGGTGACGGCTAGAAACGGGTGCAGCAGTCTAAGTAGGTCGGGGGCATCCAGCATGGGGGTTCCTCAGGGCAGAAGTTGCTTCAGGGCAGGGCGCTTTTCCCACAGTAGAACAATGTCAAGATCAGCGCCGTTACCCGGCTAACAATGGCGGCAGGCTAGCGGCCATTAGAACACTTTGGCTACTGTAGCGATCGCCCTAAACCCAAAGATTAAAACGAGATAAGTGTTGCTCTAGGACCTTGGGCAACTGCTTGGCCATGTCGACCTTGGTCTTGAAGGTGAGCCGGTTCTGGGCGGGCAGATCAAAGGGGTATTGCCCGGCAATATCCGGTCGCTCCATTTGGGCCAGCAAAATTTGCTCGGCGGGCTTGGCCTGGAGGGCGTAGCCCATCTCCACGCAGACGTGGGGGCTGGGCACCAGCAGAGTGGTATTGCCCTCCACCGCGACAATCGGGGTACCGTCGGCCACAAACAGCAGCGATTTACGAATTTTGCGGGTGAGGGCGCTGTTGAGCCGGGCCGGGCCATCGCTGAGGCGGTGGGATACTTCGAGGGTGAGCGCCACCCTCGATTTTTTGTTCAGGCCCTCGACGGCATCGGTGAGCACCTGGTGCAGGGCCTCCGCCGAGGGGCTGTACTCCTGCTGGTAGCAGAAGTAGATGATCGGCTCCAGGTGGGCCATCACCTCTAGTTTTGTAAAGTAGATCTCATGGCTGATCAGGTCAATGTTGGCGATCCCATAGCCGCCGCTCCCCTCAATGTAAAACTCCACGGTTTCGCCCTCCAGGTAGCGCTGAAACCAGGCCGCCTGCTTCACGGTGTCGCTATCGTCCAAAAAATCGGCCCGTAGCGCCGACTTCAGCAGGCTGTTTTTGCTCAACCGCAGGTCGTGGGGGCGCTTTTCTAGCTCTCGTACCGGTTCGTAGGCTTCGAGATACCAGGCTTTGAGGGCAATAATGGCCATGGAGAATCATCCTCTGGGGCAGAGCAAGGCAAGAATTATCGCTTGATTCTAAGGCCAGATGGAGCCCCAGACCCGAACAAAATCGGAAGAAATATGGCCTGCCAATGGGTGTCCTCTGGGGCAGGGTGCGTCATGGCTAAACCAGACCTCTGGCTTGCCAAAGGTGTCCTGGCAAAGCTGTCGCTTGCCGTTCTATTGTCTCCACAACCGTAGCAGACTTAGTTAGGCTATTTTGGACTGCTGCTGCGCGCTGCCCCCAAGGATGCTTCTCAATGATTGACCTGTATTACTGGACTACCCCCAACGGCCACAAGATCACAATTTTTCTGGAAGAAGCCGATCTGGACTACACCATCAAGCCCATTCACATTGGCAAGGGCGACCAGTTTGACCCCGCCTTTCTCAAAATTTCCCCCAACAATCGCATTCCCGCCATTGTCGATCACGAACCCGCCGACGGCGGGGAGCCGCTGAGCCTGTTTGAGTCGGGGGCAATTTTGCAGTATCTGGCCGAAAAAACCGGTCAGTTTTTGCCCCAGGGGGTCCGCGATCGCGCCAATGTTATGCAGTGGCTCTACTGGCAGATGGGCGGCCTAGGGCCAATGCTGGGCCAAAATCACCACTTCGGCACCTACGCCCCCGAAAAAATCCCCTACGCCATCAATCGCTACGTCAAGGAAACCGAGCGCCTCTACGGGGTGCTTGACACCCAGCTCGACGGCCAGGAGTTTATCGCAGGCGACTACTCCATTGCCGATATGGCCTGCTATCCCTGGATTGTGCCCCACCAGACCCAGCAGCAAAATCTGGAAGATTTCCCCCATCTGAAGCGCTGGTTCGAGGCCATTCAGGCGCGGCCAGCAGTACAGCGAGCCTATGCGATCGCCGAGTCGATGCAAACTGGCCCCACCATGACCGACGAGGCCAAGGCGATTTTGTTTGGTCAGGGACGGCGGTAGAGAATTTTGGATTGGCGATTTTGGATTTTGGCAAGGGATCGACCAAATCCAAAATCCAGAATTTCCTAGGCCAGTACACCGTTTAAGAAAATATCCGTCAGGCACTCGGCCAGGTCTTTCATAGACTGGGGCGAGGCGGTTTCGTCGCCAAGGGTGTCTTGGCTAAAGCCAGCGACGGTGAACATGCCTAGGAATACCCGCGCTACCATACGGGCATTCATGGGGCGGTAGACACCGCGATCCATGGCGGTTTGAAAGAAGGCTTCGGCGACGTCGATCATCTTGCCGATCACTTCAGTTTGAATTTGCTCCCGCAGCTCGGGGTGAAACTGGGCTTCCATGAAGCACACCCGCATCAGGGCCGAATTTTTTTGTAGGTTGAGCATACGCCGCTGCATCACCTGGCCGATCGCTTTGTAGCTGGCCATTTCGCTCAGCTCGGTCAGCAGGTCGGTGAGAATTTCGACCCACCCCTGGCTAGCCACCGCCACCAGGATGGCCTTCTTATTCTCAAAGTGGCGAAACAGGGTGCCCTCGGCGACCCCCGCCGCCTGGGCTAGCTCGCGGGTTGTGGTTCCCCCGTAGCCGCTTTTGGCAAACAGCTTGAGGGCTGCCTTCAGAATTTTGGTCTCCGTATTGGTTTCCGCAGGGGCGGCTTGAAAGAAAGGAACCATCACACAACCCTCAGGGGATAGGCAGATATCAGCTTCTGTGGCCCATTGTGACCCCATTACCCCAAGGGCTGGGGCATGATTCACATAACCTCATAAAACCTGAGATAACTACTCCTCAGCAACGGGGTGCCTCAGGGGAGACTAGGAGTCGGCGGCCGAAACGGCGATAGTCTGCTTGACGATCTCGTCGCTAATTTTCCGCTGCAGGTCAGGGTCGGCGACCGACTGATCCAGGATGCTGTTGAAGGTGTCAATGGATAGTCCCTCGGCCTCGATCGCTTTTGCCATATCCTCCTCGGTGCTCTGGCGAATCTCAATAATGCGCTCTACGATGGCGTCAAATTTTTTATTCTCTTTTTTAGTGATCTTGCCCCTGGCGGCGATCTTAGCCATGTCGGCAGGGTCAGAATTGCTCGTATCTAGCTGGATTTCGGCGATCGCATTAAACCGGTCAATGGTTAACCCTTCGTCTTCTACCGCCTTCACCATCTCCTGTTCAGCCTGCATGCGCAGGACTTGCACTCCCTGGTAGGCCTTGGCAAAGGTGGCCAGGTCGGCATCGCTGATGGCGACCTGGGCCGCAGCGGTCTGGGCCAGCAAGGTTGGCAAAGGGCTGGCTTGGGCTAGCCCTGGGCTAAGCCAGGTCAGTAGGATCAGCAGGGCGGCAATGCAGTACTTCACCATAGCGGGGTCTCCTAATTACGTGAAAATTTAGCCCGAATAGTCTTCCCTAGCCTAGCCCTTCGTGAGCACATCGGCATGGTGGCGCAGGTGGTCGGCCATAAACGAGGCGATAAAAAAATAGCCGTGGTCGTACCCCGGCTGACGGCGCAGGGTGAGGGGCTGGCCGGCCGCTTGGCAGGCGGCTTCAAACACCTCGGGCAGCAGCTGGTTCTGGCTCAAAAAGGGGTCGGCGGTGCCCTGATCGATCAAAATGGTGCGATCGCCCTGGGCATGAGCCTTAACCAGCTCGGTGGCGTCGTACTGCCGCCAGGCGGTGGGGTCTGGCCCCAGGTACCCCGAAAATGCCTTCTGCCCCCAAGGGCACTGGGAGGGTGCCGCGATCGGTGCAAAGGCCGAGATCGATTTGAACCGGTCTGGGTGGCGCAGCCCGCACACCAGCGCTCCGTGACCTCCCATAGAATGGCCAAAAATACCCATGCGATCGCGCCGCACCGCAAATTCCTGGGCCACCAGCTCCGGCAGTTCGCTGACCACGTAGCTGTACATGTTGTAGTGGGTGCTCCAGGGGGCCGCGATCGCATCCACGTAGAACCCCGCCCCGCTGCCAAAGTCCCAGGCCTCAGCATCGTCGGGAACGTCGTCGCCGCGAGGGCTAGTGTCGGGGGCCACCAGCATGAGCCCGTGCTCAGCGGCATAGCGCTGGGCTCCGGCCTTGCTAGTGAAGTTGTCCTCGGTGCAGGTCAACCCCGACAGATAAAAGAGCACCGGCACCGGGCCGGCCTCGGCCTGGGGCGGCACAAATACCGCAAATTTCATGGTGCAGTGGCAGACCTCGGAGGGGTGGCTGTAGTAGCCTACGGTACCGCCAAAGCAGGCGTGCTGGTTATGCAGAGTGAGGGATGGCATAGGTAGGGGGTGGGTAATGGAGGAGTAGGGGCAGACCCACGTGTCTGCCCCGGACCAGGCTAAAACGTCACCACGCTGCGGATGCTCTCGCCCTGGTGCATCAGATCAAAGGCGGTGTTGATCTCCTCGAGGGGCATGACGTGGGTGATCAGATCGTCGATGTTGATCTTGCCATCCATGTACCAGTCGACAATTTTGGGCACGTCGGTGCGGCCCCTGGCCCCCCCAAAGGCGGTGCCCTTCCACACCCGCCCGGTCACCAGCTGAAAGGGGCGAGTGCTAATTTCTTCGCCCGCCCCGGCCACGCCAACGATAACGCTCACCCCCCAGCCCTTGTGGCAGCACTCCAGGGCCTGGCGCATCAGGTTCACATTGCCCACGCACTCAAAACTGTAGTCGGCCCCGCCCCCGGTGAGGTCCACCAGGTAGGGCACCAGGTCGCCTTCGACTTCCTTTGGGTTGACGAAATGGGTCATGCCAAATTTTTCGGCCATCTCGCGCCGGGCGGGGTTGATGTCTACGCCGATGATTTTGTTGGCCCCCACCATGCGGCAGCCCTGGATCACGTTGAGGCCAATGCCGCCCAGGCCAAACACCACCACGTTGGCCCCTGGCTCGACCTTAGCGGTGTTGATCACCGCGCCGATGCCGGTGGTGACGCCGCAGCCGATATAGCAGACCTTTTCAAAGGGGGCATCGGGGCGAATTTTAGCCAGGGAAATCTCGGGCACCACGGTGTAGTTGGCAAAGGTGGAGGTGCCCATGTAGTGGAACAGCGGCTCGCCGCCCAGGGAAAATCGACTGCTGCCGTCGGGCATCAGGCCCCGCCCCTGGGTGAGGCGAATCGCCTGGCAGAGATTAGTTTTAAAGCTGAGGCAGTACTCACACTGGCGGCACTCGGGCACGTACAGGGGAATCACGTGATCTCCGGGCTTGAGGCTGGTGACGCCGGGGCCAACCTCGGCGACGATGCCCGCCCCCTCGTGGCCCAGCACCGCCGGGAATAGCCCTTCGGGGTCTTTGCCCGAGAGGGTGTAAGCATCGGTGTGGCAAATGCCAGTGGCTTTAATCTCAACCAGCACTTCGCCCTGGCGCGGTCCTTCGAGTTGGATGGTTTCTACGCTGAGGGGCTGACCAGGACCATGGGCAACGGCGGCTCTAACATCCACGGGCAAAATCTCCTTGGGGCGGGCGGTTGAACAATGGCGGTGACTAGGTTACCGAGCGCAGCATCCTGTGGCGTGGAGCCAGACACCTAGCGTGGGGCAACCTACCAGTTGCGCCATGGTCTAGGACCGGCCCAACCGGACCATGGCGATACCCTAACCAGCTTACCGACTTTGCGGCCTTGAGGCTATGGGTCAGCGTTCTTAGACAGCGTTCAGCACAATGGCCGATGTGGGGCCTGGGGGTGTCAGCCTCCCCCTCACCCAGGGGCATCTTCAGGGCACCAGGCTGTCGGTATCTACCCTATGAATCAAGTCTTGCAGCGGTCGCGCAGACCGCCCCACCAGCAGGATTCCTCTGCTGGGTTTACCCTCATTGAAGGACTAATTTTGGTGGTGTGCATTGGGCTGCTGGCCGCGATCGCCGCCCCCTCCCTATTTGGCTTTTTGAACCAGCGAAAAATCAACATCACTCGGGACATGGTGTACCAGGCTTTGCGGTCAACCCAGGCCGACGCCATGCAGCTACGGCACGATCGTCGGTTTAGCCTTCGTCAGCGGGATGGCCGCATCGAGTGGGCTAGCCATCCTGACTCGGTTCTGGCTAGCCAGGTAACGGCCTGGCAGCCCCTGGTCAATGGGGTGATATTGGCCGATATAGACAATACGCTGCTCCAGGCAGGCAATGTCTACTACGCCAAGTTTGATATGTACGGCAACGTCCAAGGGCGACTGGGCACCGTCACCGTCACCATGGGAGGCGATCGCAGCACCCACCGCTGTGTGGTGGTATCTACCCTAATTGGGGCGATGCGCAAGGGTCAGGCCCAGGCTAAGGCCAACAGCAATGAACGCCTCTGCTATTAATTTCGGCCCCCCATTGGGGGCAAAACCGAGTTTAATGAATTAGCACTGTGCTTGGTTGAGGACGTTTGGCAATGCCCGAGAGAAACGAAGGTTGGTATGTGGTTCAGGCTGAGGCCGGCAACTGCGACGTCCTATCTGCTGAAAACGTCAGCCGTGAGCAGCGTCAGGATCAGCGGCCCATGTGGGGCCCCTACGCTACCCAGGAGGAGGCGATCGCCCGCCGAGTAGGGCTCATTCGCAGCGGCAAGTGCACCCCCGCCTGAGACATCTCACCGACCTAGACCACCTCGCGCCCCCGCAGCGAGGCGTAGCTCTGCAAAAACCAGGCATAGGTCTGCTCAATGCCGGTTTTCAAGTCGGTTTTTGCCTGCCAACCGGCTGCCTGCAGCCGTGAGACATCCAGCAGTTTGCGGGGGGTGCCGTCGGGCTTGGTGGTGTCAAACACCAGTTCCCCCTCATAGCCGACCACGGCTTTCAGGGTGAGGGCCAGTTCCTTGATGGAAACCTCCTGCCCAGTGCCCACATTGACGAAGTCAACATCGCTGTAGGTGTTCATTAAAAACACCAGGGCATCGGCCAGGTCATCCACGTACAAAAATTCGCGCAGGGGGGTGCCGGTGCCCCACACGGTCACCGTCGGGTCGCCGTTGACCTTGGCTTCGTGGAACTTGCGCATGAGGGCAGGCAGCACGTGGGAATTGGACAGGTCAAAGTTGTCGTTGATGCCGTAGAGGTTAGTGGGCATGGCGGAAATAAAGTTCACCCCGTACTGACGGCAATAGTTTTCGCAGAGCTTGAGGCCGGCAATTTTGGCGATCGCGTAGGGTTCGTTAGTCGGCTCTAAAAAACCCGTCAGCAGGTAGTCTTCCTTCATCGGCTGGGGGCACAGCTTGGGGTATATACAGGACGATCCCAAAAACAGCAGCTTTTGTGCGCCGTGGCGGTAGGCACTGTGGATGATATTGGCCTCAATCATCAGGTTGTCGTAGAGAAATTCGGCCCGGTAGGTGTTGTTGGCCTGGATGCCGCCGACCTTAGCCGCCGCCAAAAACACGTACTCGGGTTTTTCGGTGGCAAAGAACTCATCTACGGCCGCCTGACTGCGCAGATCAAGGTCTTGGCTAGAGCGCCACACTATGTTTTCGTAGCCCTGGTTTTGCAGGGCTCTAACCAGGGCACTGCCCACCAGGCCACGGGAACCCGCCACATAAATTTTAGATTGAGTATCCATAGGAGGTAGCTTAGATAGCAATGTGCAGAAAAACTATAAACCCAATTCAAGCTTAGATGCTGGACTGGGGCGGGCTATGGCCGCCAGGCCCTATTGCTGTCAGGTCATCCTTTCAGGGCAAGGCTTTTGAGGGCAAGGCTTTTGAGGGCAAGGCCTGATAGTCAAAGGTGTGCTAAGGGATCTGCCGGTTAATGGTGTACCAGGTGGCCAGGTTTCGACTTCGCTCAACCTTCAGTGATCGAGGACTGAGCGAAGTCGTTCGCTGGCGTCTCCCGCAGGGAGAAAGGCCGATCAGCGGGTACCTTATTTTCCTACGAGTCCCTAACCAGCCCAGCAGTTGCGATAGCGAATAACAAAAAAACCACGGTAGATGACTGAGCCCGTAGGCCGAGTCTGGCATCCAGGGCGGGGAATGACAACCGCCGGCCAATTGAGTTTAGCGGGAGTTCACAATGAAGGTCCATCCCCTTTAGATTTCTCATTTCTCAGGCGATTTCCCCTGGTGCCTACCGCCAGGGTCAGGTTGGCTGCCCCTGGCGGGGGTGAAGATAGACCGGCATTCTATCCACCGGATAGATCAGCAAATTTTGTCTCAGGTTCTCCAGCGACGATCGCCCGTTCACCAGCTCCCAGCTAAAGTGCCGCAGCAGCTGGGCCAGCATCAGAGTCGATTCCAGCATGGCCAGGTGTTCCCCGAGACAGCGGTGGGGGCCAGAGCCAAAGTCGATCATCGGCGGCGGCGGTGACTGCTGGTCTTCAGCCAGCCAGCGATCGGGCCAGAACCGCTGCGGCTGGGGATAGGTCTCGGGGTCGCGCCCAGCCCCCAGCATGGACCAAAAGAGTTTTGTCCCCGCCGGTACCGTCAGACCGTCCACCACGATGGCTCGGGTTGCCTGGAGGGAGGTGGTACCAGAGGCCACGGAATAGAGCCGCAGAGTTTCTTTGACCACCGCCTGGAGGTAGTGCAACTCCTTGAGGCGGGCTGGGCTGAGGGTTTCCTGGTGTTCAAAAACACGATCCACCTCGGCCTGGGCCTGCTCAAACACCGGCGGATTCAGGGCCAGTTCACCCACCGCAAAGGATAGGGTGTGGGCTGTGGTGTCTGTCCCGGCAATCAACATTTCGACGATTTCGGGCAGCAGATTGGCGCGGGTATAGCGCGGTTCCTTCGCCGCAATTTTGACCACCATCGACTGCTTAAACAGCGGGCTGGCTTTTGCTAGGGCGGCGGGATCACCGTCCCGCAACTGGAGGGCCAGGTCAACGCGTGGCTGCAGAAAGGTCTCCAGATGGCGGCGGGCCGCCCAGTAGTCCTTTGCCGATCGGGTGGGCAGATATTTTTGCCAGGCCTTTTCCCCGATGGCGACCCGCAGAAACCGGTAGGTCAAAACCGCCATGGCGTCGTAGGTCGGCTCAATCTCCAGGGCTGGGCCCTCGGGGCTGGGCTGGCTGGGGTCAATGGGAATGCCCAATACCAGCGCCGCAATTACCCGCATGGTCAGTTCTACAAAGATCGGATCGACAGGGACCGGAGCCCCCGTCGGGGCGGCCTGTAGCTGGGTCAGGCTCTGGCCACAGGCCTGGTCGACCAGGGCCAGGTAGTGGCCCACGCCGCTAGAGCTAAATTCGGGGCTCCAGGCCTTGCGTCGCCACTGCCACTCGGCCCCATCCTGGCCGATCATAATCGGCCCCATGATCTCGTTCCAGGCCTTTTGCGACTGCCCTGTGCGCACCAGGCTGCCGTCCCTAGTGCCCTGCACAATGGTGCTGTCGATCAGTTTGGGCTGGCTCAGCACCAGCACCGGATCGCCGACCCAATATACGTACTTAGGGCCCAGCTGTTGGGACCAGTCAAACAAAACCTGGAAGAGCTGCCGATCCTTCACCGCCGCCAGCAGCAGCGGAATGTTTCCCAGCAGCCAGTGCTGGGGCGGCGAGGGCAGCGATCGCAGCGGCTGATAGTGCTGTCGTTGCCGCCACCGCCGCCAGCCCAGAACGGCTACTCCCCCCAGGGCCACCAGCGGCAACCCTGGCCACAGGACGGGGGTGAGGGTAACTTGGGCAACTATCCAGGGATTCATAGCGCTCTGCCCCACGGATGGAACGATGGGCTGATTATATAGTGTTGGCCCCAAACGGGCCTAACTCAGCTGCACCACCGCTGCGTTATCCAGCAGCCTGTTCCCGGTGAGAATGTCTTCCACCGTGATGCGCAGCAGTCGATCGCTATCGACCCGAAACAGCAGCCGTACGCGATCGCTGCCCGGAAAGCCCGGCGGGTCAAGCTGGGCGATGGTCCGCGCCCCCTCTCGATCGTTTAGGGGCTGCACCGAAGGCGCATCGCCGTCCATCCGCCGGGTCACCAGGCGGCCATTCTCGAAGTACACCTCCGTTTGAGTGCTGGCGGCCCCCAGTTCACCGATGATGAGCTCAATGCTGGGCTGTTGATCCACCGAGGCCCCCAGGGTGAGCTCCACCGGCTGGGCCATCGGGTAGGGCTGCCCCTCGGGCAAAATCGGATGCCAGCCGTGGCGGTTGTGGCGTCGGTCCCAGTAGCGAATGCCGTAGCTGTGGTAGAGAAAGTCTTCGACCGCCAGGCCCTGGGCGATCTGTAGAGCCCCCTGGGCGACGGCCTCAAAGGGGCGATCGCTCCTCACCTTCTCGGCCCCAAATCGCTCCGTCACCCACCGCTGCACCGCCGGTATCTGCGCCGTGCCCCCCACTAGCAGCACCGCGTCAATGGCATCGTGATCTAACCCCTGGCGCTGGCCCTGCTGAAGCACCTGATTCAGCCCCTTATCCAATCGCTCAAAGAAATGGTTCTGGGTCAAAATGTCCTCAAACTGGTCGCGGGTCAAGGCCAGGTCGTAGGTTTCAAAGGTTTCGTCGTCAAAGTAGGCTTCGGCAGCGTTGGCTTGATCCGACAGAGCAATCTTCAGCCGTTCCGCCAGGCGCTGCACCACCGCGCCGCTGGGCACTCCCTGGCGGGCAAAATACTCCACCAACCACTGATCAATGTCGGCTCCCCCCAGGTTTTCCCCCGCCTTGGCCAACACCCTCGCCACTTCAGGCTTTTGGGCGCTGACCTGAGCGTCCTTTTGGCCCCGCCACTTGAGCAAAAAGCCTACCGGCTGTTTTTGTAGGGGAGTCACCAACCGCACCAGCGACCAGTCTAGGGTGCCACCGCCAAAATCCAGCACCAGCAGGGTTTGTTCCCCAGTCAGGCCGTAGCCCAGGGCGGCGGCGGTGGGCTCGTCGATCAGCCGCACCTGACTAAAGTCTAGGGATGCCGCCACATCCCCCAGCCACAGCCGATAGGCCTCAAAGCTGTCCACCGGCACCGTGAGCACCAGGCTGTCGTCATCGCCAGCGGCCTCCCGCACCTGGGTCAGTACCGATCGCAAAAACCACTCCCCCAGTTGCTCAAAGGAGAGGGTTTGCCCATCGATATCCGGGAGAAAGCCCTGCAATGGTGTGCCGATGCCGCGTTTGAGGTTGGCAAAAAATCGGGGGTCAGCCGCAATGTCGAGGCCGCGATCGCGCACCGTCTGCCCCACCACCACGCCGCTGGCCTGGGGCTTCTCTACGTAGAGCAGGCTTGGCACCAGGGGCGGGGTCGAACCCAGGCGCACACTCAGCCCTGGCAGGGCCAGGGTTTCTGCACAGTCAGAAACGGGGTTCCAGCGGGCGACAACGGTATTGCTGGTGCCAAAATCAACCGCTATGGCCATGGGTGCAGGTTAAAAACAGTGTTCTTTATCCTACCGAGAGTGGGGATCGCTGGGAAGCTTGGTTTTCTCAGCCGCCGCCCGTTTTTTGGGCCAAGACCGCACCGTCACCACCAGCAGCGTAATCACCGTGAGGGGAATGACAAACAGCTGCATCATTTGGCTAAATAGCCCCAAATGGGTGTGATCCGCCGCCCGCAAAATCAGGTAGGCGGCATAGGCCACGTAGTAGCCCGTGAACAGCAAGCCCTCCCAGCGCGAAATGACATTGCCGGTTAGAAAAATGGGTAGGCAGGCCACCGCCACCGCCATCATGACGGGTAGGTCAAAGTTCAGCACCGAGTCAGGGATCTCAACCCCCGCCCCTGAGGTCAAGGTCGTGACCCCCAGCACCGTCAGAATATTGAAGATATTGCTGCCGACCACATTGCCCACCGCAATATCCCCTTCTCCCCGGAACGTGGCGACTACCGATGTAGCCAGCTCCGGCAGAGAGGTACCGGCCGCCACGATGGTGAGACCAATCACGATCTGGCTGATGCCCAGGGCCTGGGCAATACTCACCGCCCCCGACACAAACATCCGCGAGCCGGCCACCAGCGTCACCAAGCCCAGCCCGATGTAGACCAGGTTGACGACCCAGGTCCAGCGACCTGACGGGGTCGGGCCATACTCCCGTTCGTACTCCGACTGCACCTCCGTATCGGCTTCGCGGCGGCTCTGGTAGATCAAAAACAGCGTGTAGACCACGCCCCCAATCAGAAAAATAATGCCGTCGGTGGGCTGCAGTAGATGATCGAGGGAAAACAGCACCAGCAGCCCCGAAATACCAATCATAATGGGCACATCCAGGCGCACCAGCTGTTGCGCCACCGGCAGCGGAGCCATCAGCGACGACAATCCTAAAATCACCAGTACGTTAAAAATATTGCTGCCTATCACGTTGCCCAGGGCAATGTCGCCCTGACCCGCCAGGCTGGACTGGATGCTCACCGCCATCTCTGGGGCGCTGGTGCCGTAGGCCACGATGGTCAGGCCAATAATCAGGGGCGAAATGCCCAGTAGGCCAGCCAGCTTGGAGGCCCCCCTGACCAGGGACTCAGCCCCCACCAGCAAAAGCCCCGCACCCGCAATTAGCAACAGGATGGCAACAGTCATACTTGCAAACCCACTCAGCCAACGTTCTACTGAAATAGCCCCTGTATCAGGTCGGGAAAGTCGCCATCCCCCCATAAGGCCAGTCTCTAGTATGTCTGATTCTGATCCATCTCTGTCGAATACCGCTGCCCTGGCTCCCTGGCGCAGCCCCCTCGCCCGGGCCCTGCACCGCAACCGCAGCCGCCCTGACAGCCGCTACTTTCAGCTGGCGACGGTCACCGCCGCCGGGCGACCGGCCAATCGCACCGTGGTGTTTCGCGGCTGGCTCCCCGACACCAATACCCTCTGCCTGGTTACCGACCGACGCAGCGCCAAAGTCGCCGACATCGCGGCCCACCCCTGGGCCGAGGCCTGCTGGTACTTCACCCAAACCCGCGAGCAGTTTCGCCTGGGGGGCCCCATCCAGGCGGTGAATGCCGCCGCTGAACCAGCCCTTGCCCAGGCCCGCCAGACCGCCTGGGAAACCCTCTCAGACAAGGCCCGCCAGCAGTTCTACTGGCCTCACCCGGCCCAAGCGCGGGGGGCCAATGCCGATTTCTCGCCTAGGGAGACTGAGGCGATGCCCCCAGATGAATTCTGCCTGGTGCTGCTCACCCCCCACGCAGTCGACCATCTAGAGCTGCGCGGCGAGCCCCAAACCCGTACCCTCTACACCCAGCCACAGGATGGCCTCTGGCAAACTCTGGTCGTTAACCCCTAACGGCATTGCTGTCTTGCCGAGAGATCGGGGTGAGAGAAGGCGACAACGATAGCCTCCCGATCGCGACTCCGGGAAAGCTCGACCCACGGAGTGAAAACCGAGGTAGCTGAGTCTGGCCTTGGCAAAATTAGAGAAGTCTGGCCCAAGGCGCTGGTGGTCGGGACCCTATACCTTACCGCTCTTAATACATCTGTTGAGCCTGGACGATGGCCTCAGGACTAGCCCTGGGGTCGCAGCCGCCGATCGAGCCATACCAGCACCCCCAGGGCTGGGACTACCGTTGCCGTCAGCCCCAGCCAAAAGCCATGGGCAGCGGCGCTGCCTTGATCGAGGGCCCAGCCGCCGACCGGTGGGCCAATCAGGTAGCCCACCGCCCAGCACATGGAGTTGACCGACAGGTAGACGCCACGCAGCTCTGAGGGGGCGATCGCTGCTACCAGCGCCGAGCCAATCGGCGTGTAGGCCACCATGGCTAAGGCCATCACCGCCAGGGCCAGACTGCCCCACAACAGCGGCGATTGTCCGGTGCCCGCCTGCCACACCAGCCCAAACCCCAGGCCCCACAGCAGCGCCGATATCATCAGCCCCTGGGCCGGGCGGTAGCGGTTAAGCCATCGGGCCACGGGCAGTTGAGCGATCGTTGCCAGCACCACGTGGCCCGTAAACAGCAGACTCAGGGTGCCTTCGTTCACCCCCTGCCCACCCCCACTAAGGCGATTGAGGTAGAGGGGCAGCGTGCTCTGAATTTGGGCCAGATAGCCTGTAAACAGGACATTCACCCCCGCGTAGATCATCAGGGTGGTGTCCTGCAGAGCGTGACCCCAGCCGGACCAGAGCGATCGCGCCGGGTTCCCCGCTGGGCGCGTTTCAGCAATAGCGACGTAGACAAGGGCAAAAAACAACAGAAACGTGACGCCGTCGATGGCAAACAGCGCCCGGTAGGCCCCAGTGAGGGAGATCAGCAGCCCCCCTGCCACCACCCCCACCCCCAGGCCCAGGTTGTCGGCCAGACGCACCAGGGCGTAGGCCTCGTTACGCTGTTCTGGGGCCGTAATATCTGCCGCGACCGACTCTGCCGCCGGCCAGTACAGCCCCACGCCAAAGCCCATCAGCAGGTTGCCCAGCAAAAATATCGAAAAATCGTTGGCCAGCAGCAGCACCCCGTCGGCCAGAGCCGACACCAGAGTGGACACCAGCAGCGTCGGTCGCCGCCCCCACCGGGGTGAGTCGGCCAGGGAGCCGCCCAAGAACCGCCCCGCCATGCCCGCCATTGACCCCAGACCAATGCCAACCCCCACCTGGGTGGCCGAGAGCCCCACCTGGGTGGTGAAGAAAATGGGCGCGTAGAACAGCGTGAAGCCGATGCCCACCTGGGACAGGAGTCGCCCCGCCGCCAAGATCCATATCCGGCGGTCAAGGTTAGGTAGCCAGCCCTTCAGCCAAAATCTCAGGGTCGATATCATCGCGCCAGCGCCGGGCGCCTTACCGCATCCACCAGGGCCACCGTGCCGCCTACCATGCCCCAGAGCATCCACAGCCCCAGATCGTAGCCCTTGCGATGGGCCATCATGGCGGCTACCAGCCCCATGATGCAGTGCAAAAATAGGGGCAAGTAGGCCAGGGGCAGCGATTCAGCCATGGAGATAGAGTACAGAGTAACAATTGCATTTCTCACCTTACACTCAGGCCAAGCCCTACGCTGTTGAGCATATTGCGTTCTTCTTGTGATTAGAATCTGCCGAAAGAAATACTGCCATGGCCACTGGACTTTTTGTGGGGCTGATTACCCTCGACTGCATCTATCGAGTTAGCCATATGCCCAGCAGCGACGAAAAAATCGTCGCTGAAGAGAGTCTGCTGGTGGCGGGCGGGCCGGCGACCAATGCGGCGATCGCCTTTGCCGCCCTCGGTAACCGAGCCACCCTGGTCGGAGCCCTCGGTCGGCATCCCCTAGCCGACCTGATTCGCGCCGAGCTAATCGGCTACGGTGTCCAGGTCGTCGATCTGACGCCATCGTTAGATACGCCGCCGCCCCTGTCGACGATTTTGGTGACGGCGGCCACGGGCGATCGCGCCGTGGTGTCGCGCAATGCCGTGGGTCGTCAGGCCGAGGCCGCCATTGCTCTAGAGCATACCTTGACCGGTGCAGAGGTGGTGCTGATCGACGGCCATCAGATGGCGGTGGGGCGGGCGGTGGCCACCCAGGCGCGATCGCAGAACCTGCCCATCGTCATCGATGCCGGTAGCTGGAAGCCAGGCTTCGACACCGTGCTGCCCCTGGCCACCAGCGTCATTGCTGCAGCCAAATTTCACCTGCCCGACCATAGCCCGACCCTGACCGGCCTAGAGGCGCTGGGCATTGCTGAGGTGGCCATCACCGCTGGTTCCCAGCCGATTCAGTTCCGCACCCAGGGCAATAGTGGGCTGCTGCCCGTGCCCCAGGTGACCGTCAAAGACACCCTGGGAGCAGGAGATATCTTCCATGGTGCCTTTTGCCATTACCGCTTGTATGAACCCTTTGCCCTGGCCCTGGGGCATGCGGCTCAGATCGCGGCCCGCAGCTGTCAGCACTTCGGTCCTCGGGCTGGGCTGCAGCCTGTGCCTAACTCTCAAGGTCCTTAGCCGGTAAAGCCCTTAAAGCTTCCATAAATGGGTCCTGCCTGCTCCGGACACGGCTACCCTAGCCCGTAAAGTTCTACCAACACCCTTCGGGGTATAGTGCTCTCTGATGCTTAGATGGAGCCCTTGGGGGTTGTCCTAGGCGGTGAGCAATATATGTATGGACTATAGAAAATTCATGGCTTACGAACAGGAAAAACAGGTGGCGATCGCAGCGGTTACCCAGGCCGCCCAGCTTTGCGAGGCAGTGCGTCAGGGCCTGGTGCCCCAGGCGATCGAAAAAAATGACAAAAGCCCAGTCACGATCGCTGACTACGGTGCCCAGGCGATTGTCTGTAAGGCTCTGGCCGCCGCCTTTCCCGCCGACCCCGTTGTGGGTGAAGAAGACACCACCGACCTGCGGCAGCCTGAAATGATCGCTGTCCTGGCCGCCGTTGCGGAACAGGTACAGACTATTTTTCCTGGCACCACCAACGCCGACGTGCTGAGCTACATTGACCACGGCACCGGCGCTGTCGCCCCCCGCTACTGGACCCTCGACCCCATCGACGGGACCAAGGGGTTTCTGCGCGGCGACCAGTATGCGATCGCCCTGGCCCTGGTGGAAGACGGCGACCTCAAGGTAGGGGTGCTGGGCTGCCCCTTCCTCAGCTTTGACGGCGGCCCCAGGGGGTTGCTCTTTGTCGCGGTGCGGGGTGAAGGCACCGTCATGACGCCCCTATCTGGCGGTGATTCCCAGCCCCTGAAGGTGGCTGATGCCAGCCAGACGGACCGGTTCCGCTTTGTGGAAAGTGTCGAGTCAGGCCACGGTGACCAGAGCCAGCAGAGCGCGATCGCCCAGGCGGCGGGCATTACCGCTGCCTCTATGCGCATGGATAGTCAGGCCAAGTACGCCGCCGTGGCCGCCGGGCAAGCCGTCCTCTACCTGCGCCTCCCCTCCCCCAAATCTCCCGACTACCGCGAAAAAATCTGGGACCACGCCGCTGGCGTGCTGGTGGTGGAAGAGGCCGGGGGCCGGGTCACCGATATGAACGGCAAGCCCTTAGATTTTGCCAGCGCTGCCCGCTTTCCCGACAACCGGGGGGTGGTGGTCAGCAACGGCACCCTGCATGACACGGTGCTGGCTGCCCTGGGGCAGGGGGTGTTGGCTTAGGCCAGCATAGATTGGACTAGCTAGTGCAGCGTCAGGACTAAAATTAGGGGTCTCGTAGGTTGGATGCAGCGGAGCGAAACCCAACAGCAGCAGGCCTTGTTGGGTTCTGCTAGTGCGCCACCCAACCTTGTATATAAGCGGTACGCCCCTCGGATTTATCCTAAAGGCATATCGCTAAGGGGAGGACTCCGAACCCAACCTCAAGCCTCCAAGCTTGCTTCGTAGATTCATCAGAGCCTCCCCACCCCTCCAACCGTCACCCCAAGCAGCCTGGACAGTATGCTGGGCAACCCTTTAGTGGGAACCCGGATTCCGCAAGGATAGTGCGCTTGTTGAGTGACTCGGTTATGACAGACTCAGGAGTAGGCTGATGAGTACATCCCCGATTGTTGTTCCGTTAGGTATCGATATTAGCAAAGCCAGTTTTGACGTGGCCTTGCTGAGAGATGGCAAACGCGCGAAACGAGCCAAATTCGACAATACAGCCGCTGGTTTCGAACAGCTCAATGAGTGGCTGAAAGCTCAAGACATTGAGCAGGTTCATGCGTGCATGGAGGCCACCAACACCTACGGTCATGCCCTAGCGCGCTATCTGCACCATCAGGGCCATCAGGTCAGTATCGTCAATCCAGCTCGCATCAAAGGCTACGGCAAAAGTCAGCTCAGCCGAACTAAGAATGATGCGGCCGATGCCGGTCTGATTGGCCGCTTTTGTCGCGATCTCAAACCGACGCTCTGGCATCCCGCGCCTGATGAGGTCGCCAAACTCCAGATGCTCACCCGGCGGTTAGAGGCGCTTGAACAGATGATGACGCAAGAAAAGAACCGCCGAGAACTCTGCGATGATGACGAACTCAGGGCCGATATTGACGCTCATATTGAGTTCATGGAGGCGCAGGAAACGTCGCTAAAAAAGCGCTTGCAGCAGCATATTCAAGCCCATGACCGATTAGCTGAGCAACAGGCCCTCTTGGAGTCCATCACCGGAATCGGCACTCAGACAGCGCTCACCGTGCTAGGCGAAATTGGCTCGATTGAGGTCTTTGGCTCGGCACGTCAGTTAGCGGCTTTTGCGGGCCTCACGCCCCAAGAGTTTCAGTCCGGTAGCTCCATCAACGGGAAAACTCGCCTATGCAAGGTTGGCAATGCTCGGCTGCGTAAAGCGCTCTATTTCCCAGCCCTGGTGATGATTCGCTATTGCCCTGAAATCCAAGCCTTTCGGCAACGGCTCCTAGCCGCCGGGAAGCAGAAGATGCAAGTCGTCGGTGCGGTCATGCACAAACTCATCCGCATCATCTACGGTGTCTTGTCTTCAAGGGAAAAATTTGACTCAGCTAAATTAGTTCCCCAGAACACTTGACCTACAGCGGCCTAAACAGTATCTACAAATTTAGGCTTGACAGACCACTAGGTTAACCGCGACTCGATTCGTACCATCTCCTTTGACGGCCCCTCTAGCGGTGCCGCCGAAGGTTTTTTTGTAACGTTGGCAGTAGGGATAAGTTAACCCTACTGCCTCCGCATTTATACTGAAAAAATCTACCGCCAGGACAGTATCCAGTGGGCTAGGGTTGGTCCTGTTCGCTGGGGCCCTGGCCCAGGGTCCTAGATCTCCCCTGGTTAGCCGGTTTTTTGGACCCCGCTTCCTGACTATCATCACTACTTTGGAGCACTATGAGCAATGCCCTTGGTCCTTGGCAGGGCTTACCGTCTGGCGCAACCCACTCCCCGCCGCCAGGGCCACCCCCGTTGACAACATCAAGTTCAGACCCGCTGCCCCCGGCGGGCAGCCCTGGTCCCCTGCGGTCTGACCCGTGGGTTAAGGCGTTGTTTAACTTCAGCCAGACCGTTGCGGCAAAGCGGCGATCGCCCCGTCGCCCCCCCAGTGGCCCCGTCGCCGCTCCGCCGGCTAGGGAGACTCCCCTAACCTATTCCTTAGCCGAGGCGGCCCCTCAGCTGGCCAACCCCCTGGCCCCCCTGCGCGATCGCGATCGCCAGGCCCTGGGCGCTCTCTTTACCCACGACCAGATGGCCACTATTGAGGCCGATATTCTGACCCGACTGAGCCATCTGGTGCCGGAACCAATCTGGGAGGTCGAGCCCTACGAGTTTTTGCGCGAGTTTCTCTAGGGGCAAGCCGGGATGAGATGGTCTAGCATCGAGGCAGCTTTCCTCTAGGCCTGGTTCTCCTGCTCCCCTCTGCCGCTGCTCTATGCCTACCTTGCCCGGTTCTAACGCGCCCTTTTGGCGGCGTGCCCCCAAGCTGATTCTGCGCCCCCTCGACTACTTTGAGGACAACTACCGGCGCTACGGCCCGGTCTTTCGCGTCGGGGAGGGCTCGCCGCCGTCAATCTACATTGCCGACCCGGCCTTGATTCAGGGGATTTTTCAAGCCGATGCGGCTCAGTTCCACGTGCCCTCCCAGGGTGCCGGCAGTGGCCTTACGTTTTTGCTGGGGGATCAATCCCTACTGCTGCTGGATGGGGAGCGCCACCGCCGCCACCGTCGCCTGCTGATGCCACCCTTCCACGGCGATCGCATGCGGGCCTACGGCGACGTGATCTGCACCCTGGCCGAGCAGGTGACGGCCACCTGGCAGCCGGGCCGGGCCGTCAACCTGCGGGCCGCCATGCAGGGTGTGACCCTGCGGGTGATTCTTAAGGCGGTGTTTGGTCTGGCCGACGGCGATCGCTACGATCGCTTGCAGCAGTTGCTCAGCACCCTGCTAGAGGGGTTGGGCACTCCCTTGAGCGCTTTTTTTATCTTCTTCCCAGGGTTGCAGCAGGATTGGGGGCCGCTGAGCCCCTGGGGGCGGTTTGTGCGCATCAAGGCGGAGATTGACGCCTTGATCTACGGCGAAATTGAGGATCGTCGCCGTCACCCCCAGCCCGGCAGCACCGACATTCTCACCCTGATGATAGGTGCTCGGGATGACCAGGGCGAACCGCTCAGCGACGGCGAACTCCACGACGAGCTGATCACCCTACTGGTAGCAGGCCATGAAACCACCGCCTCGGCACTGACCTGGGCGCTGTACTGGGTGCACCGGCTACCTGAGGTGGGCCATCGCCTACGCCAGGAACTCGATTCTGTGGGGCCCGCCGCCGACCCCTTGGCCTACGTCAGTCTGCCTTACCTCACCGCCCTCTGTCAGGAAACCCTGCGCATCTACCCGATTGCCCCGACCACGGGTATTCGCATCTTGCAGGAGCCGCTGACGTTGGCTGGGTATGAGTTGCCGGCGGGGGCATCGCTGTTTCTCAACATTTACCTGGTGCACCACCGCGAGGATCTCTACCCTGAACCCAACCTCTTTAGGCCCGAGCGATTTTTGCAGCGGCAGTATTCGCCCTACGAGTTTTTCCCCTTTGGGGGAGGGCACCGCAGCTGCATCGGCTCTACCTTTGCCCTGATGGAAATGAAGCTGGTGCTGGCCACGGTGCTGCGGCAGTGGGAGTTGGCCTTGCCGGAGCGCGATCGCCGTCCCCTCAAGCCCGTGCGCCGGGGGCTGACCCTAGCTGCGCCGGGCCATCTACAACTGGTGCCTACCGCCCGCCGGGCGGCACCGCCGCAAACGGTTTTTGCCTGAAAGGATTGAAACGTTGGGCAGGGTTCACCTTGCGTAAACGGGGGGCAGCGATTGTCTCTTCTGCTAAAAGTTGCCCCTGAACCCGTTCGTATTCATCATCTCACCGTAGTAAAGAGATGATCGGCGTCCATCCTGCTGCTGTGAACATATTTTCTAACTCAAAACTAGGACACTGCGCCAGTTTCCTTTGCTGAGAGTATGATGCTGGCAACGTATAGTGGGCATTGCCAAAGGATAGCCGCATGGAGATTCAATTGGGCCAATCGGGGACCAAGGGTACCGTCGCTATCCGTGGAGCGCTGCTTGACTGCGTTGGCGATCCCTTCTACCAGCCCGAAGCTGAGGCGATTCGCTATATCCCAGATGGGCTGTTGCTGCTCCGCGATGGCTGTGTGGAAGCGCTGGGACCCTATCGGGATGGGCACCCGGGGCTGGAAAACAGGCCCCTAGTCGACTACAGCGGTAAGCTGATTGTCCCCGGCTTTATTGACACCCACATTCACTACCCCCAGACGGGCATGATGGCGGCCTACGGAGAGCAGCTGCTGGAGTGGCTGAACCGCTACACATTCCCCACCGAGCGCAAGTTTGCTGACCCGACCTACGCCCGGTCGGTGGCGGGGGTGTTTTTAGACGAGCTGCTGAAAAACGGTACCACCACCGCCCTGGTCTTTGCAGCGGTATTTCCCGCTTCGGTAGAGGCATTTTTTGAGGCTGCCGAGGCTCGCCACCTGCGCATGATCAGCGGCAAGGTGATGATGGATCGCAACGCCCCCGACTACCTGAGTGATACCGCTGAGTCCTCCTACACCGAGTCGAAGGCGTTGATTGAAAAATGGCACGGGCGAGGTCGACTGCTCTATGCTGTAACCCCCCGATTTGCCGCCACATCCACCGAAGCCCAGCTCAAACTGGCGGCTCGTCTGCTGGATGAGTTTCCGGACATTTACCTGCACACCCATCTGTCGGAAAACGTCAACGAGGTGGCCTGGATTCAGGAGTTGTTTCCCCATTATCAGGGCTATTTAGACGTGTATGACCAGACGGGGCTGGTGCGGGAGCGCTCAGTGTTTGCCCACGGTGTACAGCTCACCGATGCCGAATTTCAGCGCCTGTCGGAGGCCAAGGCGGCCATTTCCTTTTGCCCTACCTCAAACCTATTTTTAGGCAGCGGCCTATTCCGCATCGAGCAGGCCAAGCACCCTGACTATCCGGTTAAGGTGGGCCTTGGCACCGATGTGGGGGCGGGCACTAGCTTCTCAATCCTACAAACTACCAACGAGGCCTACAAGGTAGCTCAGCTGCGAGGGCAGAAACTCTCCGCCTTCAAGGCACTATTTCTGGCTACCCTAGGCGGGGCCAGAGCCCTGTGCCTGGAGGATAAACTGGGCAGCTTTGACCCCGGCAAAGAAGCCGATTTTGTCGTCATCGATCCCCAGGCTACGCCGCTGCTAGCCCTGCGCAACGAGGGGGGCAGACCCGATACCCTAGAAGAACTGGCCGACCTGCTGTTTTCGCTGGTTATTCTGGGGGGCGATCGCGCCGTCGCCACCACCTACATCATGGGTGAAGTGGCCTATAGCTCCCCATCCCCCTGAACCCCCTGAATGATGCGGCTCAGCTCGCTCTTTTCGTCCACCGCGATCCGGGTGGGTGAACCGCTGATAATGCGCTCCAGATTGCGGAACGAGTCCTTAATATCGGGCCCGCTGCTATTAATGGTGTACTCGCGAATGCCCTTGTCATGCCACGACCCGCGCATTTTGAACACGTTAATCGCCCGCGACAGTTCACCCCGCACTTCCACGTACTGCAGCATCAGAATCGTGTCGGTAATGGTGGAAATGTGCGATTCCGTAATCGAGTGCAGCCCCATAAACTGCTCGGTGGTATTGGTGAAGAAGCCGGTAATTTCTTCCTGCTTGGCAAAGCCCGTCACCCCAATTACAAACTGCCGGAAGGAGTTGTTGCTCACCCCTCGATCGAGGGCCGAAAGCGAGTCGATCGCCACCCGAGACGGCTTAAACTGGGCAATCTCAGTTTTAATGATCTGCAGGTGGTCTTCTAGGCCTGCCGACTCTGGATAGGCGCAGATAATCTTCAGCAGGCCCTGCTCTTCCATCGCCTCAAAGTCGACTCCCCAGGAGTAGGCATTGCGGGAAAGCTGGGCCCGCGATTCTTCGTAGGCAAACAAAATTGCCCGCTCGCCGTTTTTGCAGCCATCCACCAAAAACTTGCTGACCAGCAGGGTTTTGCCGGTGCCCGTGGCCCCGGTCGCCAAAATGATCGAGTCTTTGAAAAAGCCACCGCCGCACATTTCGTCCAGGGTGGGCACCCCCGATGACACGCGCGCGTTGGAGGATCGCTGGGTCAGCTGCATGGCTCCTAAGGGGAAGATGTTGACACCGTCGTTGGTAATAGTAAACGGGTACTCCCCCTTCATGTGGGTCGTGCCGCGCAGCTTGAGAATTTCAATGGTGCGCCGCCGCCGCTCACCCTCCAGGGCGTTGCGCACAATCACCACATTGTCTGACACAAACTCTTCCACCCCAAACCGGGCCACCGGGCCGTACTCGTCAAGGCGCTCGGTGGTCATCACCGTGGTCACCCCCATCAGCTTGAGCCGGGCCACCAGGCGAAAAATTTCTCGCCGCACCACCGAGGCAGCATCGTACTGCTGAAATACCGCCGTCACCGAGTCAATCGACACCCGCCGCGCCTTGTACTTACGGATGGCGTACTGGATTCGCTCGATCAGCGCCGAGAGGTCAAAGGTACCCACCACATCCTGACCTTCGGGGTCCGGAGAGGCATCGAGAATAAACAGCTTGCCCTCGTCGACCAGGCTTTGCAGGTTCCAGCCAAAGCTGTAGGCATTCTGAATAATGTCCTCTGGCGATTCCTCAAAGGTGACAAAAATCGCGGGCTCGTCAAACTCAACGATGCCGTTGTAGATGAACTGCACCGCAAACAGGGTTTTGCCGGTACCGGAGGTGCCGCTTACCAAAGTCGATCGCCCCGCCGGAATGCCGCCATGGCTGATGTCATCAAAGCCCTCAATCATGGTGCGAATCTTTCGCACTCCCAGGATAGGGGCTGATGGCTGCAAATCGTTGTGATCAGAGTCTGTCATAGCAGGTTTAAGGGTGTCGGGCAGGGTGACCGCCCCTAATAAATTACAGGGTATCTCGAGGGTTAAGCATACCTCGAACCGGCTCCCCTAAAGGTTTGAAGCTGACTGACCTAAAAAACTTGTCTCAGCATCGCCTGCCACTGAAGCCTGCCAACCGACCAGTCCTCCGACATCACCTGAGGCCAAGCCCCGAACAACTGAGCGACTAGCCGTAGATATCGTCTTCGCGCAGCTCATCGTAGAGCAAGTCAAGGCCAATCAGCACCCGCTCGCGATCGGACAGATCGCCGATGATTTTGCGTACCGGGGGCGGTAAGATTTTAGCTAGGGTCGGGGTCGCTAAAATCTTATCTTCTTCCGCCAGTTGGGGATTTTTGAGCACGTCGATCACCTTAAGCGCGTAAACGCCCTGAAATTCTTCTTCCAGAATGTTGTTAAGGGTCTTGAGGGCCCGAATGGAGTTGGGGGTGTTGCCCGCCACGTAGAGCTTTAGGATGTAGGTCTTTTTATCGGAACTCATGGAACGCTCTGGGTCACAGGGATAAGAATAACTGTATCGGGTCAGGCTGCTCTCCTAGGGCTGGCGAGGAATCGATCGTCGATACATTTCGCACAGGTGAGCGATGACGTCGATGAGAGTGAGGCGGTAGTCGAGCAAAATTTCTTCGCTGCGCCCCTCTAGCTTAAGCTGCTTGGCGAAGCTATCCATCAGCTCCATGTGAATCTCTACAATCTGAGCCACAGAAATGTCTGCCATGAAGGCCTGGTCCACAAAGTCATCAATCAGCTGATTGAGGTTTATTTTAGGGTCTTTGGCGAAATAGCCCAAAATTATAATTCGATAGTCGGCCTTGAGCCGGCCTAGAAAGGCGGCGCGATCGTCCGGGCTCATGTGGCGAAGAAACGAGTTCGGGTTTCGTTTGTAGTAAATCCCCATGTAGCCCAATCGGGCCTTGAGTTTTTCCGTTAATCGATGTTGCTGGGCACTGAGACTGTCGGTCAAGGAGTCGGAGGCGTCGAGGACCGCTGCGGTTGAGGCATCTCTATTGGGGCCAGGCAGCCTTAAAAAGGCTTGAATGGCGTTTTGGACGACCTGGTCCAGTTGGGGTAGGCTATCACTAGCGCGGTACAGCACCGCGCCGGGGTAGACCTCTGGATTGGCAATTGACACCGCGTTGGCAGGGGGAGGCGCATCGGTGATAGAGGCATCCCGATCGCCGATCAGTACCACCACCGGCAGCATGAGCTTGAGCTCCACCAGGGCAGAGCGCAGGTCTTGATGCCAATCCCGATCGTAAACTACCAGGCAGTCCGGCGGGCTAGGACGATTTTGGATCCAGTCTAGGATGTCCCCTGGCAGGGGGGTTTGGTGAACTGTGTATCGGGCAGGATCCAGATTGAACTCAGGAGCCTGCTCAACCCGATCACCATGGGTCAGGATATAGATCTGAAGGGTATCAACCAAGAGGCGACAGAAGTGAGCAGGACAGGAAAACCCTTGCCTATGCCCCGACGACACGGCCAAACCCTAGGGTGGCCGAGATGCAGTAGAGCAAACCAAGGAGTATCAGGATATTGTCAATTGTAAAGGGTGGTTGTCAGAATCCGGCCTACCCCCTTTAAACCTGGAAGCAAACCTCTAGGGGATTAGCCCATGGCGCTGCCGCCCCTTGACCATGTTTTAAGCCCAGTGCCTGCCTTTCCCCTAGGCATGTTGCTGCACGAGATTGCCCAGACCCTGGACCAGCCCGGTGCGGCGGTGCCTAGCCATATTGTGGTAATTGATGACCAGCGACGCCCGCTAGGGGCTATTTCCCTAGGAAGGTTGTGGGCTGCCTACTATAGAGCTGCTCCTGAGTTGTCTACCAAGCAACGGCTGATGGATTACCGAGCTGCCCTAGAGGCGGTGGTCGAAATCAGAGTTACCCGATCTGCGACTGAAACAGTGCTGACTCCGGCATCGCCCTTCCCCCTGGTAGCCAACGCCGCTACTGTAGTGGTAGACGCCGAAGGACATTACCTGGGGATGATCGACCCAGGGCTCCTGCTGAGCTGGCTAGCCAGCCCAGCAGGAGAGCAAGCAGCCCCTGCAGCAGATACCCTGGCCAGTCCAGCCCAATGGGGCCCTCACCGAGCCTGGGTTCTGGAGCTCAGCCATGCCCTAAAAACCCCCATTACAACCCTGTTAGGGCTGTCCACCCTGCTGCTCGACAGTCGGGTGGGCTCCCTGAGCGATCGCCAGTTTCGCTATGTCAGCCTGATGCGGCAGGCTATTCGTAAGTTGACTGGGCTGATTAATCTGCTGCTCGACTGGATGTGGCTGGAGTCAGATCAGATCAGCCTCAACCGCCAGCAGGTCTACCTGCAGTCCCTGGCCGAGTCCCTACTGCCCAGCTTTCTCAGCGCCCAGTCTGATCCCCAGATGGATTGGGCCGACGACTTTACGATCTGCCTAGCCACCCCCGAGGGCTGGGTGATGGCTGACCCGCAGCGGCTGCGCCAGAGCCTGCACTACCTGCTGGGCTACCTGATTGCCCAGCAGGCTACTCCCGGTGGTCTGATTATTGAGCCCTGGGGGCCTTGGTTAGGGCTTACCCTCTGGGGTTCCGGCAGCAGGGTGACCGACCCAGCCGACCCAAGTACGGAGAGTTCCCCTGGCGTCAGCCTAGCGGAGCAGGCGTCGCTAGAGGAACTGGCCCTGGCCCTGGCCCACCGCTTGAGTCAGCTCCATGGCGGTGAGTTGAGTTGTTTTAGCACGCCGACCTGGGGTCGCCGGATCACGCTGCTGCTCCCCTCCCCGGACCGGCCAACCGACCAGGAGAACACAGTGCTGGTGCTCTTGGCCACCGCCAGTGACGAGGTCATCGATCGCGTCTACGGTGGCCTGCGCGGCAGCCCCTACCGACTGGCGGTGGCGCCGAGCTGTGAGACCCTGGTAACCCTGCAGCAACGGCTCCAGGCCCCCTATGTTCTGCTGCACTGGGAGTCTATGCCCGCTGCCCCCACCGAAACGGCCGCTCGGCTAGCCCTGGTGCAAAGCCTGGGCAACACCCAGGTGGTGATTCTCAGCCCCGCCGACGGCACCGCCTCCCGCAACGGTGCTGCCCCCATCGCCAAAACCCTCCCCCTGCAGACCCTGGACCAGGGGCTGCGCCCTGCGCTGGATCAGCTTAGCTTGGCGAGGTCCCAGCCGCCGCCCGAAACGGACATCCCGGCAGGGCTAACCATACTGCTACTGCGCCCGGAGGCCGGCAAAAGCGTCTTACCGGCGACGGTGCAAGCCTGGCTACAACGCTACCGCTGTAGATTGCTCCAGGTCGATGACCTGGAACAGGCCAGTCTGCTGAGTCGGGTGTGGCAGCCCCAGGCAGTGATTTTAGACCAGACATCGCCACCATCCCTGGACTATCTGCGGGCCTTGGCGGACTACCCCGCCCTAGTTGACCGGCCCCTGGTGACCCTGGTGACCCTGCCAGACTGGGAGGCAGCCCTAGATCTGGGGTTGCCCCTGGTGCTGTGTACAGAGGTGCTGACCCAGCCAACGCCCCAGGCGGCAACCCGGTTGCTGGAGGCGATCGCTCAACATGACCCTAGCCGGTCAGCTTAGTCAAACCGGCAGATTGGGCAGGCTAACAGTAATTTCTTTGATAGAAAAACTAGCTGCCTAAGGTATTGTTAATCATCATTTTTAGGCTCAAGATTGGGCATATTTAGGGAACTGCCATGGGGCATCCCCAATGCCATGCAGATCCTCTATGTACAATCCTGTATTTCCTCGTCCTAGTTCTTCTGTCGCTGGTACTTTGCCCCCCCTTTTTTTCTCTAACGGTCCGTTGCTGTACTGGTTAACCCTGGCATTGCTGAGCCAAACTAAACAGGATATTTTCAACTTCGTGGGGGATAGAGCAGGGGTGCAATCGCCCCAGCGACTCATCGATGCCATGCCGGGCATTGTGTTTCAGGCCGATGGCGATGCCGGCTGGTCAATGCGGTACCTCAGCGCCGGTTGTCACGCCCTCACCGAGTACTATCCCGAGGAATTACTCAGCCCAGACCATCCAGTCTCTTACAACGCCATCACCCATGCCGACGACCTGCCTCGGGTATTGGCGACCATCCAAACGGCCATCGACTGCGGGCAGCCCTACGAGGTGGAGTACCGAATTCAGACCCGCAGCGGTTTGGTCAAGTGGGTCTGGGAAAAGGGAGCCGTCATCCTTTCGGCCCAGGGAACGATCGACGGTATTGAAGGATTTATTACCGACATTACTCCCCTGAAGCAGTCGGAGGCGGCCCTGCGCCTGGTAGAACAAACCCTGAAGGCGCGCGAAGATCTGCTGGAGCTGGTGCTCGACAGTGTGCCTCAGCCCCTATTTTGGAAAGACAGCCAGGGGCGTTATCTGGGCTGCAACCAAGCCTTTGCGGAGGCAGTGGGGCTGGCTAACCCCAGCGATATTGTCGGCGGCACCGATGCTGACCTGGCCCACCTGAAACCGGAGGAAGCCCTTTACCGCACGGCCCGCGATCGCCTGGTGATGGCCCAGGGGATGGCCGACCTCCACGCTATTGAACCCCATACCTACCCCGATGATAGCCAGGGCTGGGTCACCTGTAGCCGCCTACCCATGCGGGATTCAACCGGGACCGTAGTGGGAGTGTTGTGTACCGTCGAAGATATAACCGCCCAGATTGCCGCCCAGGAAACCTTAAAACACCGGGAACAGACCCTGTCTATGCTGGCCGAAATTCAGCGGCAGATGTTGGCTTGGCAATGGGGCTGGCAGGAGCCTGCCATCCTCCAGGTTTTTGCCGCCCTAGGCGAGATTTCAGGGGCCAGTCGGGTCTACTACTACGAGTTCCAGGGGGAAGCGGGGGAACCGCTGACGCTAGATCAGCGCATTGAGTGGTCGGCACCGGGGGTGTTGCCAACGGTGCATGACCCCCGGTTTCAGAGCCTGCCCTTCGCCCCCCTGTTTACGGACTGGCACCATCAGCTCCGCCAGCGACAAATTATCAATCTGGTTGACACCGAATTTTCAGGCCCCCAGCGCCAAATACTGGCCAGCCCCCCTAGCAATGTTAAGTCGCTGTTGCTGCTGCCCCTAATGGTGCAAAATCAGCTGGTGGGGGTGATGGGCTTTAGTAACTGCGTCGCCCCGCGCCCCTGGGGCGACGCAGAGATTGACCTGCTCCGGGTAGTCACCGCCGACCTGGCCCTGGCCCTAGAACGACGGCAGATTGAGCTTTCTCTGAAGCGGGCAGAGGCCAAATACCGCAGCATTTTTGAAAATGCGGTAGAGGGCATTTTCCAAAGCACCCCCGAGGGACGGTACCTCACCGTCAACCCCATGCTGGCCACAATCTATGGCTATGACTCTCCCGCAGACCTGATGCAAACCCTCACCGACCTCAATCATCAGCTCTACGTGCAGCCCAGTCGCCGTCAGGAGTTTATCGAGCTGATGCAGGCCAACGGTGCGGTACTGGGGTTTGAATCGGAAATCTACCGCAAAGACGGTACTGTGATCTGGATCTCCGAATCGGCTCGAGCCATCTATGACGATCGCCAGGTCGTAATCAGCTATGAGGGCACCGTTGAAAACATCACCGAACGAAAGCGGGGGGAGGAGGCCATCCTACGCCGCGATCGCCTGCTGCAGGGAGTCGCGGAAGCCAGCCAGTACCTGCTGACCACCAACGACGTGCACCAGGCGATTCCCCACGTTCTAGCTCGGCTGGGGGAAGCGGCCACCGCCGATCGCGCCTACGTCTATACCCACCATCCCCACTCGATCACGGGCGAACCGGCCATGACCCTGTGCTACGAGTGGACCACCCCTAACACCGCCGCCGGTATTGACCAGCCCTATTGGCAGAACCAGAGTTACCGGGACCTGGGCCTAGAGCGCTGGCATGATGTTTTACAGGCGGGCCAATCGATCTGTTCCCTAACTCGCCATCTCCCCCCGGTTGAGCAGGCGGTCCTGCACCGAGACAGCATTTTATCGATCTTGATGGTGCCTATTTTTATTGATGGGGAGCTGTGGGGCTATATCGGCTTTGATGACTGCCACCAGGAGTGGGAGTGGAGTGCCAGTGACGAATCGATTTTGGTGGCGGTGGCGGCCAGCCTAGGGGGCGCCCTGAAGCGCCAGCTCACCGAGGCCCAGATGAGCTACCAGGTGTACCACGACAGCCTCACGGGGCTACCCAACCGAGCTTTTTTTGACCACCATCTGCCCCAGGCGATCGCCCGTACCCGGAACAGTCAACAGCGACTGGCGGTTATTTTTCTTGACCTTGACAACTTTAAAACCATCAACGATACCCTTAGCCACGCCGTGGGTGACCTGCTACTACAACAGGTCACCCAGCGGATGAGCGCGGCCCTGCGGGCCGAAGACATTGTGGCCCGCTGGGGGGGGGATGAATTTACCCTAATTTTGCCCAACCTGACCAGCGCCAGCGATGCAGCCAATGTTGCCCAACGCATTGCTGAGCAGCTCACCCCGTCGTTTTTGCTGCAAAACCACGAACTGCACATCACCGCCAGCATTGGCATTGCCCTCTTCCCCGAAGACGGCCAGGATATGACCACACTGCTGCAAAACGCCGACGCTGCCATGTACCGAGCCAAGCAGCAGGGCCGCAACAACTATCAGTTTTACACCCAAAGCCTGAGCACCGAAGCCGCCCAGCGGCTCAAGCTGGAGAGCTACCTACACCACGCCCTCCACCGCAATGAATTCACCCTGCACTACCAACCCCAAGTCGATGTCACCACCGGGTCGGTGATTCAGATGGAGGCGTTGCTGCGATGGCAGCACCCCACCCTGGGCCTGGTTGCCCCGGGCCAGTTCATTCCCCTGGCGGAGGAGAACGGGCTGATTGTACCGATCGGAGAATGGGTACTGTATACCGCCTGCAAACAAGTGATGGACTGGCACCTGACCGGGCTGCCCCTGGTCAAATTGGCGGTTAATCTATCGGCCCGACAGCTTCAGCACCCAAGCCTGGTGCAGGTGGTGAGTCGGGTGCTGGTCGCTACGGAGTTGCCCCCAACTTACCTGGAGCTAGAAATTACTGAGACCGCCGCGATGGCCGATATGGCGGCCTCGATCGCCCGCCTGGGAGAGCTGCGCCAGCTCGGGGTGAAGGTCTCCATGGATGACTTTGGCACCGGCTACTCCTGCCTTAGCCATCTTAAACAGTTTCCCCTCGACGCCATTAAAATCGATCGGGCCTTTGTCAAAGACCTGCCCCACAGCACCGTCGATCAGGCTATGGTTGACGCCATTATTGCCATGGCGCGAGGGCTGTCTCTGAGCGCGGTGGCGGAAGGGGTTGAAACCCCCGAGCAGCACCACTGTCTGCAGCGGTTGGGCTGTACTAAGATGCAGGGCTATCTGTTTGGCCGCCCCCAGCCCCCTGAGGTGGCCGTCACCTACCTGTACTCCCCAGGCCTGTACCCTAGCCCAGGGCTGCTTTGAGGCTGCGGCAAAATTCACCAATGATGGCCAGAGCTGCTTGGGGATCATGGCCGGCTAGACGTTTAACAAAGGCACTGCCGACAATCACGCCGTCGGCGCCCCAGTCCTTCAGCTGCCGGGCTTGGTCGGGATCAGAAACCCCAAAACCTACCCCTACGGGTTTGTCGGTGATCTGCTTGAGGCCGTCGATTAGGTCCTTAACCCGACTTTGTAGTTCGCTGCGGGTGCCGGTAACGCCGGTGACGCTGACCAGGTACACAAAGCCCTGGGCCTGGGCGGCGATCGCCGCGATGCGATCGGGGGGCGAGGTGGGGGCCACCAGCAGCGTCACGTCGATCGCCGCCGCCGCCGCCGCCGCCAGCAGCCCATCGACCTCCTCAAGGGGTAGGTCAGGCACCACCAGCCCGGCTACCCCCGCTGCGGCGATATCGGCCATGAAGGTGGGGATACCCCGATTGAGAATGGGGTTGTAGTAGGTAAACAAAATCAGCGGCGCTTGCAGCTGAGGCTGCACCGTCTTCACCATGGCCAGTACGTTGTCGAGGGTGACGCCCTTTTCCAAGGCGCGGGTGGCCGCCGCCTGAATCACCGGCCCATCGGCCAGGGGGTCTGAGTAGGGCACCCCCAGCTCAATGAAATCGGCCCCATTTTGATCGAGCAGTTGCAGGGCCGCCGCCGTGGTCTCTAGGTCGGGGTCGCCAGCGGTAATGAAGGGGATCAGGGCACAGTCACCCTGGGCCCGCAGAGCACGAAAGCGATCGGAAACTAGGGCCATGGCAAACTACTGCAAAACTCAGGGCAAACGACATGGGCCAACAGCCAGCCCAATAGAGCACTCTAGAACAAGAGGGTCGCCACGTCTATGGTCTCAAGGGGAAGCCAACGGATTGAGACACCCACCTCCGCTGCGATTGGGGCCTATCCCCCGATCGCCGATCAGCTATCCTGCTGGTCAAGTTTTTCCTGGAGGGCCGCCAGCTGTTCGGGGCTAAGCTCATCGAGGCGTCGCTGTAGCACTGCCGACTCGTAGTCCTCCATCTGCTGGTTGAGGGTCATATTGCGGGTAACCACGCGGAAGAGGTAGCTGGACAGCCAGGCCACCACGCCGCCCACCATCACCGCCTGGCTCCAAATGCCCGCCGAGATGCCGTCTAGACCAAACAGCCGGAAGCCGACAAACAGCCCGCCTCCGGCCAAAAATACGCCAAGTCCTATGGCGATGACATCAATACGTCGCATAGCCTGCTAAGACTTAAGGTCGCGAGGCTGGGGGCGAAAATTCAAAAAGGGGCTGAACAATAGCATGCCGGGGAAAAAGACGAAAACTAGGCCGTATAGCAGGGTGCGTTCCACCGACCCGACCACGTACCACCGTTCCCTCAGGTAAAAAATCAGCGCCAGGGGTACGACCAACAGGTAGACCCCCGCCAGACCGATGTAGGCCCCCGCCGCCAACAAAAAATCGCTCGATAGTGCTGTGGGCAATGCCATAGTGCTCATTCGCTAACCCGACTGCTAAATCTAACTGTTCAGGACTATTCAGGGTGGAGGACGCCTAGACGTTTCTCCCTTGCCAAAATCATAGTGCCTTTGCGCCCATTGTAAAGCAACCCTAGGGGAGCGGAAACCCAGCCGTCCAGACGACCCGATCGCCCGTGCTGACCAGCCCCGTCTGGAGCACCCGGGCGTACAGTCGGCTGCTGCCGGGGTAGTGTTTCTGGCTCATGCGGCTATAGCGACGATCGCTAAACCAGACCATGTTCTTGCGGCAGGGGGCGGCGTAGTCGGTGATTTCAATCTGCACCTGATCGCCCAGGTGGAGTTGGCTACCGGGTCCCAAGCAGCCCCAGTCTAAGCCCGCCAGGGTGAGGTTCTCCCCGGCGCTGCCGGGGGCGATGGGATGCCCCTCGCCCTGAAGGGTTTCGATCATCTCGAGGGACCAGAGGCAGAGGGCGCGATCGGGGCCGCCGTGGTATTTCAGATTCTGCTGGCGATCGCCCACTAGCCCCAGGGCCAAAACCTCGGCTGACCCCACCGGCAGCTTAGGCACACCGCCGTCTGACACATTGATCTGCGCTATCCGTCCAATCTGAGTCATGGGCTGAGTCATGGGCCTACCCTAGAGCATGCAATATAAAGTGGATTTCATTATCCCAAAACAGCCCTATCGAAGGGCGCGAACTGAACCTCTGAGGCCTGTCCCAGGCATGGCCCCAATCGGTCTTTGGCTGGAGCTGACTATGTCCTATTTAAGCCCACAGCCGTAGCCTTGAGCCGCTTCAAAATGAGCGCCAGGTCCCTGGCTAACAGCGGCTGGGTAGCCGGAGTGAGCGGGGGAATATGCACAAACAGCGCCTGTATAGGCCAGCCATGCCGGGCGATCGCCCCCAGCAGATGGTAGTACAGGTGGTTGCACACGTAGCTGCCGGCGTCATCGCTCAGGCCGCTGAGGTGAGTATTGGCCAGCAACCGCTCCAGGGGAAGCGAACTTTCTAACACCCTATCCTCCCCCTTGCCGTAGCGCTCCAGGTGCAGGTGCGATCGCCCCTCGGCCATGCCGCAGCACACCACCACCGCAGGCCGTAGCTCAACCACCTTAGCAATTACCCGAATAGGAGCCAGCTCAAAGCTGACCGGCACATGGCGCATCACCGTCGTACCGGGCGGCAGCAATTGCTCGCAGTGCAGGTGAGATACCAGATCATCGGCGGCGTTCGACGGCTGGTGGGCGCGCCAGGGCGCGAAGGTGGTGAGCAACATAGGGGTGAGAGGGGGAGAGGGCGGGCGAACCCTGAGCGAAGTCGAAGGGGGAGCAGAGTCGAAGGGCAGGTAGGGGCGCAGGGCCTGAGCCCTTTGGAGAAATTCCAAATATTGGGTATTTTTGTGGCCAGAATTCACCTAAGGTAATCGAAAATCCAACGGCCAAAGGCCAAAATCCCCCCTCCCAGTCAGGTAGGATTGAGTCTGAATCACCCCCAGTGCCCCACCGGAAACCTAGATTAGGAGCGTGTATGGCAAACATTGCCGTGATTGATTACGACATGGGCAATTTGCACTCCGCCTGCAAGGGGCTGGCGCTGGCTGGGGCGCAGCCAAAGATCACTAAGGCGGTGGCTGACCTAGAGGCTGCCGATGCCTTGGTGCTGCCGGGAGATGGCGCCTTTGACCCGGCGATGCGGCACCTGCGCGAAACCGGACTGATCGAGCCCATTAAGCAGCAAATTGCGGCGGGTAAGCCGTTCCTGGGTATTTGCCTAGGCCTGCAGCTTTTGTTTGAGGGCAGCGACGAAGGGGTTGAGCCAGGGCTGGGGCTTATTTCAGGCCGCATTCGCAAGTTTAAGAAAGAGCCGGGCATGACGATTCCCCACATGGGCTGGAACCAGCTGACCCTAACTCAGCCCCAGTGCCCCCTGTGGCAGGGAGTTAGCGACGGCGACTGGGTGTACTTTGTGCATTCCTACTATGCTGAACCCACCGACCCGGCGGTGAATGCGGCGACCGTGACCCACGGCAGCCAGACCGTGACGGCGGCGATCGCCCGCGACAACATTTTGGCCATGCAGTACCACCCCGAGAAGTCGGCCCCCGCAGGCCTTGTGATGCTGGCCAACTTTGTCGCCCTGGTAAACGCCCAAACCTCCGTGGCTGTAGCCTAACCATGCTGCGTATCTACGGCAACCGCGCCCTCAAAACTCTGCCTGGCCTAGAGACTCGCCCCACCGCCGCGCGGGTGCGGGAGGCGCTGTTTAACATCTGGCAGGGGCGCATTGTGGACTGTCGCTGGCTCGACCTGTGCACAGGCAGCGGTGCGATGGGGGCCGAGGCGCTGTGCCGGGGCGCGGCGGCAGTGGTGGGCATTGAAAAGTCGCCCGAGGCCTACGCCCTCACCCGCGAAAACTGGCAGAAGGTGGCCCAGAGCGATCAAACCTTCAGCCTGTTTCGGGGCGACGTGGTGAAGCAGCTCTCGCGGCTGCACGGACAACCCTTCGACTGCATCTACTTTGACCCGCCCTACGCCAGTGAGCTCTACCTACCGGTGCTAGAGCGGGTGGTGAGCCTAAACCTGCTCCAGCCCACGGGGGAAATGGCCGTGGAGCACAGCCCCGATGCTTGGGAAGCGATCGCCATCCCCGGCCTGGAACTGGTGCGGCAAAAACAGTATGGCACCACCCACCTGGCGTTTTATAGCCCCGTTACGGCAGTCTATTAGACTTCAGTACCCAGGCTCAGCGGGGTATCTATAGCGGTGATTTAGTTGCAGAAGCTCGTTTAGTGCGAGAAAACGATCTCAACCAGACTCTGAACTCTACGTCGTGATCGTGGTGCCAGATTCCAATATTTGCGTTATTGGGAGCCTACACCGTTAGTCGCACCTGGGTAATGCCCTCGCGCAGGTGGGCTTGTTGCTGAGTCCACACCTGTTGAATAACGGGCCCTGCCACGGGCGAGAGCGTGCTGAGTCCCTGGCGCAGAATGCCAAAGCGACGGAGCATCTCGCCTCGACTGGCTTCGTGGGCCTGGAGCTTTTGGGCCTCGATGATTTCAGGTTCACGCTCGGCCTGGATGCGGGCGATCGCCCCATCGACCACCTCAGCATTAACAGAGTTCCTTGATTGAAAGACAGGCACCAGGTGGTTAGCGGCCACGATCACATCCCGCAGGGCCAGGTTAATGCCCTGGGCACGCACCGGTGACATCGGGTGGGCAGCATCCCCCAACAGCAGCAGGCCAGGGCGGTACCAGCGGGGGCAGCGCCCGACCATAGTCGAGAGGCGCATCGGCGGCGTGATGGCATTCCCCACGGTGCGAAAGTGATTCGCCAGCTCCGGCGGCACCAAGGCGGCAAATGTGGTCGCCCAGTCCTTCTGTAAAGTGGGTTCTTCCGGGTCAATGGCCCAGGCCAGGTGCAGTTTGCCTGCCTCTGCGCCATGGAACAGGCTAAACACTCGCCCGCCCTTAACAACGGTGCAGAATCGGTTATCCGCCCCATAGCCCTCGGGTGCGGGCAATTTAAACCACAGTACGTCAATGCTTTTGGGCTGGGTTTCGAGGGTTAACTCCGCCCGCTTACGAATGACTGAGGCGCGGCCATCGGCTCCGATCACCAGGTCGGCAGCGATGGTGCGGCCGTCGGCAAGCTGGACTCCGGTCACGCGATTCTCGATCTGGTAGGCTCCGCTAACGCCATGCCAGAGCAGATCCTTTACCGCTGCGCCGCCGATCCACTCAAAGTCAGGTTGGGTTTGGGCGGTCTGCACTAAAGACGTTAACAGGGGTGGCTGGGAAACCAGGGTGCAGGGGCGATCGGCTCCCATGGGCTCATCGGCGCGAAACAGGCGGCGATCGTTAAGCCAAAATTCCCAGGCGGTCAGGGGGCGGTGGGGTACGGTAGCAAGCAGTGAGTCGAGGCCCATCTGGTGTAGGGCGTCGAGGCCGCTGGGCATGAGGCCCTCGCCGCGAAACTGGCGCTGAAAGTCGCGGGCCGCCTCAACCAAGGTGACACCCACACCTCGCTGGGCCAGCATTAGGGCCAGGGTTGCCCCGGTGGGGCCAGCGCCGACGATGACGACTCTAGGCATGGTGTGATGAACGTTATGGCAAAACCTCTGTTCAGAGTAACGCTCGATGGTATGACCTTAGACGCTTGCGATCGCAGGATATAAGTAGGTAGATTCAGATCTTGCAGAAGGACACTCCTGGGTCGCTCATTTTTAGATGAGGTCAGCCAATTGGGTTAGGGCTAATGGCTCAGAGCCGTAGGCTGCGCTGCTAACGGATCGTCAGGATTCACTCCATGCCACAGGGCCGTGGTAAGGTAGCGCTCCCCCCCACTGGGCTGGATGATCACGATGCGTTGGTTGCGGTAGCAGGGGCGCTGCCCAAGTTGCAGCCCGATGTAGACGGCTGCCCCTGTAGAAATGCCGCTCAGGATGCCTTCTTGCTGGGCCAGTTGTCGCCCGATGGTATAGGCCTGGGTCTCGGTAACCGT
>JBGSNT010000232.1:0-4483 GCA_041739575.1 Nodosilinea sp.
ACTGTTCTTGGCATTCAGTACGCTCTAGCCATTGACTCAGGGTAGACGATAGACTCATGACATCTTTTGGTTTGGGTACAGGGGCTATTGTCCCTTACCCATTTTCTTTTGGGGCTCCCCCAACCCCTGGATACGCCCCTATAGTAATTAGGGTTTTCACCATGAAAAATATTTCTCAGATACTTCAGGTCAGTGCCCTTGCCTTGGGCCTACTCGGGAGTGCTGCCGTAGGTTCTGCCGAAGCCGCTCGCCTGGCCGATGGGCGGGTTATGTTTGATCGTCCCCCCACCCTGGTCGAAGCTACCACCTTCGATCAGGAAGCGGGTTTCAGCGGCAGCTATCACTTCGTTATCTCGGTGCCAGTCGATGCGGGCGAGCCCCTAGAGGCGATCGCCATCCAGCCCGTCGATGGTGCCCAGAGCATTAAGTTCAAGCTCAGCGCAACCACTGCTCACCAGGGCGAAGCCTACGCCAGCGGCCCCAATCTTCCCCTCGCCAGCGTAGGTGGCGTGCCAGAAAACCCTGGGGATATTCTGGTGGTTTTTGAGCGACCGGTGCAGCCCGGTGAGACCGCCACCGTGACCCTGGAGACCGCTCGCAATCCCTGGGGTGGTGTGTACCTATTTGGTGTTACGGGGTACCCCGCTGGCGACAATGGGGTGGGCCAAATTCTAGGGCATGGCCGCATCCAAATCTACGACAATGACCGATAGGGTCGTTTGGTTCCATTGATAGGCTGGGGGATTGGTGATTTAACACAGCCATCCCCCGGTCTTTGCGCCTGTAGTCCCTGTGGTTATAAAAATTTCGTCCCATGGGATGGATCTAGGGGATGGAATTAGAGCTCGGTTGTCTTGGCTCTAAATATTTTTTTATTCCCCACCTTATTCTTAATCTGAAGATAGATGAAGGTCACAGGTCAACAACAGCGTGGCCCTTGCGAGTCTAGTCCTGCTGGGCAGAAGGTTAGCTATCATTTCAGTTTCCCTGGCTCCCAACCTCCTAAGCCCTCCTGCTATTGGCAATAGTCACCCTCCTGACGACGCAGTCTACTAGTCCCGCAGATTTTTAGCTCCATGCCCCCAGCCTATCCTGGTCAACGACCTACTGCCGAGAACCAACGCCTTCAAGCGGCAAAGGATCCGCATACGCCGTGGCAGCGGTGGGGGCCCTACCTGAGCGATCGCCAGTGGGGTACCGTGCGGGAAGACTACAGCGCCACTGGCTCAGCCTGGGACTATTTTTCCCACCAGCAATCCCACGCCCGCGCCTACCGCTGGGGAGAAGACGGCCTGGGGGGAATCTGCGACGACCAGCAGCGGCTCTGCTTTGCCCTGGCCCTGTGGAACGGCAAAGATCCGGTCCTAAAGGAACGCCTATTTGGGCTCACCGGCAACCAGGGCAACCACGGCGAAGACGTCAAGGAATGCTATTTTTACCTCGACAGTACCCCCACCCACAGCTACCTGAAGTTTCTCTACAAGTACCCCCAGGCCGAGTACCCCTACGGCGATCTGGTGGCCGAGAACCAGCGGCGAGGGCGTGACCAGCCCGAGTACGAGCTGATCGATACGGGAGTTTTTGACGACCATCGCTACTTTGACGTGTTTGTGGAGTACGCCAAGGCCGGCCCTGAGGATATTTTGATTTACATCGAGGCGATCAACCGAGGGCCAGAGGCAGCCACCCTGCATCTGCTGCCGACCCTGTGGTTTCGCAACACCTGGTCCTGGGAGGAGGGCAGCGCCAAGCCCGAGCTGCGCCGAGGCAAAGGGCCGTCTGCCCCTGGCGGGGATGTAGTGGTCGAAGCCACCCACCCCGACCTGGGCCACTATTGGTTTTACTGCGATGGGGGCTCGGTTCAGGACGGCAACCTGCCACTCTATTTCACTGAAAATGAAACCAACTATGCGACGGTGTTTGGGGCCCAAAATTCCTCCCCCTACGTCAAGGACGGCATCCACAGCGCGGTGATCCAGGGCCGCCAGGATGCCGTCAATCCGGCCCAGAGGGGAACCAAGGTTTCGCCCCACTACCAGCTTTCCCTGGGGCCAGGGGAACGGCAGACCCTGCGCCTCCGGTTGACCAACCAGGCGAATGTAGAGCATCCCTTGGGGCCAGACTTTAGTGATATTCTTCAGACCCGGCGACGGGAGGCGGATGACTTCTATGGAGCTCTGACTCCCTTTGCCCTGAGGGGCGATCAGCGCCAGATTCAGCGCCAGGCGATCGCCGGTCTGCTCTGGAGCAAGCAGGTTTACGGCTACTCGGTGGAGCGCTGGCTCCAGGGTGACCCCACCATGCCAGCGCCGCCGGGCGATCGCCGCCGCAATCACCACTGGCGGCACCTCGACAGCGGCGACATCATCTCCATGCCCGACACCTGGGAATACCCCTGGTTTGCCGCCTGGGATCTGGCCTTTCACTGCATTCCGCTGGCCATGGTTGACCCCGAATTTGCCAAGCACCAGCTCGATCTGCTCACCCGCGAGTGGTATATGCACCCCAACGGGCAGCTGCCCGCCTACGAATGGGCCTTTGGGGATGTCAACCCGCCGGTGCACGCCTGGGCCACCTGGCGGGTGTACAAGATCGATCAAAAAATCACCGGCCAGCCGGACCGCCCCTTTCTAGAGCGGGTGTTTCAAAAGCTGCTGATGAACTTTACCTGGTGGGTTAACCGCAAGGACGCCGAGGGCAAAAACGTGTTTGAGGGGGGCTTCCTCGGCCTCGACAACATTGGCGTCTTTGACCGCAGCGCCCCCTTGCCCACCGGTGGCACCCTAGAGCAGTCCGACGGCACCAGCTGGATGGCCATGTACTGTCTCAATATGTTGGAAATGGCCCTGGAGCTGGCGATGGAAAACCCCGTCTACGAGGACATGGCCACCAAATTTTTCGAGCACTTTATCTACATCGCCGACGCCATGAACCACATTGGCGACGACCAGACCCGGCTGTGGAACGAGGCCGATGGATTCTTTTACGACGTGCTGCACCTGCCCGACGGCGATGGTTTGGCGGGTTCGGAGAGTGATCACCGCATTCAGATGAAAATTCGTTCGATGGTGGGGCTGATCCCCCTCTGCGCGGTGATGACCCTGGAGCCAGAGACCCTGAAGCGCTTGCCCAACTTTGCCCAGCGGCTGGATTGGTTTATTCAAAACCGGCCTCGCCTCAAGCGCAACGTGGCCTGCATGGAAACGACGGGGACCGGGGCGCGGCGCATGCTGGCCCTGTGCTACGCCACCCTGGGCCATATGGAACCGCGCGATCGCCTCCGCCGTCTGCTCGAAAAACTGCTCGATGAGGCCGAATTTCTCGGCGACTACGGCATTCGCGCCCTGTCCAAGTACCACGCCGCCCACCCCTACATCTTTGAGGCCAACGGCCAGCAGTACTGGGTCAACTACGAACCGGCGGAATCCACCAGCGGTCTGTTTGGCGGCAACTCCAACTGGCGGGGGCCGATCTGGTTTCCGGTCAATTACCTGATCATTGAGTCGCTGCAACGATTCCACCACTACCTGGGCGACGACTATCGGGTAGAGTGCCCCACCGGTTCGGGCCACTGGTTAAACCTGTGGGAGGTGGCCGCAGAACTTTCCCAGCGGTTAATCGCCATTTTTGAGCCAGATCCGGCGGGGAAACGCCCGGTCAACGGCGGTGGTCATCCCCTTCAGCAGGATCCCCACTGGCGTGACTATGTGCTGTTTTATGAATACTTCCACGGCGACAACGGCGCCGGTTTGGGGGCCAGCCACCAAACCGGCTGGACGGGGCTGGTGGCCAAACTGATTCAGCAGCAGGGGAAATATGGCTCCCAGGCAGGGGCAGATTCACCATCGCAGAGGTAGGTACCATGGCTCAACGTTTAAAGCCCATGGCACTGGTTGCTCTGGCGGCCCTGGGCATGGGTCTGTTGGGGAGCTGCCTGGGAACCGGGGTCGGCCCCGACCCTAGCGCCACTGCCCCGACCCCGGCGGTGCCCGTCACCCCAGACCAGCTGGTCACCCAGTGGGTGGTCAGCCCGGCCGAAGCCCGCTTCTTGATCGAGCAGAGGGCACTGGTGCTCGATGTGCGCGACCCTAGGGCCCAACAGCGCGGGCGCATTGCAGGGTCTGTCGCAATTCGATGGCAGGAGTTTTCTGACCCGACCCCACCCCACCAGGGCAATCTACTCGCGGATGATCGGGCCTTAACCCAGAAACTCCGGGCCATCGGGGTGTCTGGATCGCAGCCGGTGGTGGTGGTCGGCGACCCCCTCAACGGGTGGGGCGAAGATGGTCGAGTCGTGTGGATGCTGCACAGCCTGGGCCATCCCCAGGCCGTCTTTGTCGACGGCAGGGTTGATTCATTTTAAGCAGAGGAAAAACCAAAGGAGAGGAGTTCAAAGACCTTGCCAATGCGATTAGTGAGGTCTCGAACGCCCTCTGGGATCGTGGTACAGCCTAGCCCTCGGCAGAGATTAATGAGCCAGCAG
>JBGSNT010000233.1:0-17545 GCA_041739575.1 Nodosilinea sp.
CTAGGCGTTGGTGGAGCTCCATAATAAGTCTGGCTGCTGATAATCACTTCAGCCAGTCTCGGACATGACGGCCCTCCGGGGCGCAGGCGTGTCCGTTTTTCTTCACCTTTCCCACGGCCTGAGAACTTCGCACTGTTCAGATCTAAACTTAAAGTCTCTAAATTATGGTCGGAGCAAAATTAATCGGCCAATCTAACTATAGAACGCTCCAGCTGTAGTCTGCCCAGCGACTCGAGGGTAGCTATCCTAGGCGGGGCGCAAAATAGTCGACACGTAGTGCAGCGGCGTGAGGTATTGGCTAGCCAGCGGTTGCAGGCGGTCGGAAGTGTAGCCTTGGAGGGTCGGCACGTAGGCCAGGCAGCGGTCGGCGTTGGCAATTGTACCGTAGTAGCCGTAGAGCCCGGCCAGCTGCCCTGGAGCCTCGGTGGAAAAGGCGTAGTCGTTGCACAACAGACGCTTAGCTCGGCTCAGTTCTGCATCGGAGATGGGGCAAGCCGCAAGTTCGCTGATGCGATCGCACACAATCGCCTCCACCCGATCCACATCCTCACCATCCAGCCAGGCCTGAACGGTGAACAGACTGCACTCCCGCTGTAGGGAGAACCCAGCCCCAATATCCTGCACCAGCTGGCGATCTTCCCGCAGCTCACGCACCAGGCGAGAGGAGCGCCCCTCAGCCAGGACCGCCGCCAACAGGTCTAGGCCGTAGGCCGTTTCCAGCTGGTCAATGCCGGGCCCCAGCCAGGCCATGGTCAGCCGCGACTGCTCTAGGCGGGGCAGGTGAAGGGTTTCGCGACGCACTCCGGTGAGGGGAAGAACCGGGGCGATCGCTGCCGGAGGGCAGGGGGGCGGTGACGCAAAGCCGCGAAAGGCATGCTTAACCATGGCCACAGTAGCCTCTAGGGCAATGCCCCCGGTAATCACCACCGTCATTTTGTCAGGCTGGTAGTGGGCCTGGTGAAAGCAGCGCATCTCCTCGGGCGATCGCTGCTGCAAGATCTCTGCGGTGCCTAGCACCGGACGACCGTAGGGGTGGTCTTGGTAAACCAACTCAGCCATGGCCTGGTAGCCCAGCCAGTCGGGATCATCCTGGGCCTGGAGAATTTCCTCCAGCACCACCTGACGCTCACGAGTAAACTCATCGGCGGGAATCGCGGCGTGCAGCAACAGATCCGCCAGGTAGGGCAGGGTTTGGGGCAGCATGTCGGCGGCAATGGTGATGTAAAAGTGAGCGTAGTCGTGGCTGGTGGCCGCGTTAGTCATGCCCCCCTGGGTCTCAATGGCATAGTCAAATACCCCCGGGGGCAGCTGATCGGTGCCCTTAAAAATCATGTGCTCTAAAAAGTGGGCCATGCCCGCCCAGCCCGCCGGTTCTGTAATCGCCCCGGCCCTTACCCACACATCGGCCACCACCACTGGTGTCGCTGCAATCTCTTGGTGGATCAGGGTCAGCCCATTCTCCAAACGAATTACACTGGCGGGGAAATCAACCGAATTCAACGGCTCAAGCCTTTAACGTAGAGGAAGACAGAACCTAGCACCGACGCCCTAGGTTAACGGGGTAAACCACGACAAAATCTTGTTTTCATCTCACGTTAACCCTGCTGTCAATACTAACGCTCAAGTCCGCTAAATCACAGTTTCTAGCCCTCGAAAATGGGGGTCTAGTTCGGCCTTTGAGGCGATGGCGGCCATGCCCGGATGCCCTCCTGGGGAAAAGGCGTGGGCTAAGCTGCGCGGAAGAGGTATCCATAAACAAAACTATCACCCCATCCTCAAGGCGGACAGGGAGAGGGCAAAAAGATTAAAGGGTTCCACCGCAACGCCGTCTTACCTCAGTTTCCGACCTGGGAAAACCAGGTGGGTGCCTTGGCATTTGGCTTAAAGTTTCCGAGTACAAGCTCGGTCTACTGCCGCCGATGCAGCTTGGCTCCCGTTCGGAAGAAACATAGATCGACAAACATTGTTGGCAGTCACCAACGCCGTAGTGGAACTCCATCCATCATAACCAACAGCCCGGGGCAAACCGCAAGGGGATAACCCACCTTGATTTGACACCTGATTCTCAGCCACTGTGATCTAATATGTCAGCACTGGCCTGATCCCGAGGTTCACCCCCGGTTTTTCCCAATGGTTCATGACGACTCTGCCTCCACTGCCGTGACCGACTCTGCCCCCATCCCCGATGTCCCCATCGCCGATGTCCCTATCGCCGATGTCCCTATCGCCGACGGAGCTGCGGCAGAAACCCTCGCGGCCAATGCCCCCGCCCCGCCAGATCTGACGGCCGCGCCCCCAATGGTGCCCGCCCCGCCCATCGATCCCCGCACCCAGATGCGACTGCGCAGCGAGGATGACCACCTGGTGCTGCTCATGCCCAGTTTGCCCCGAGACGAGGCCGAAGGCGGTGCCCTCTCATGGGGAGAGCTATTGCAGCAGTTTAAGCAGCGGCTAAACGGGGGGGAACCGTTCTGGCAGCCCCATACGGTGGTGCACCTTTCCGCCTGCGATCGCCTGCTCGATGCCCGCCAGCTCCAGGGGCTAGCAGACGTGCTCTCGGCGGCCCAGCTGACCCTGAAGCGGGTGACCACCAGCCGTCGCCAAACCGCCATGGCCGCCGTTACCCTGGGCTATTCCGTCGATCAGCTGGAGGCAGAAGATACCCTGATGCAGTCGCCCCCGCCCCCCGGCAGGCCCCTGGCGGAGCCCCTCTATCTACAGACCACGGTGCGATCGGGAGTCGAAATTCGCCACCCCGGCACCATCGTTGTGCTGGGGGACGCCAACCCCGGCAGCTCCCTGGTAGCGGCGGGGGACATTTTGGTGTGGGGTCGCCTGCGGGGGACGGCCCACGCGGGGTCAGAGGGCGATCGCGATCGATACATCATGGCGCTACAAATGCACCCCACCCAACTGCGCCTGGCTGACCTGGTGGCTCGCGCCCCCGATGGCCCTAGCCGTCAGTACCTGCCTGAGGTAGCCTACGTGGGGGATAACACCATTCGCATTGCCCAGGCCCAGGACTTCGCCCGTCAGCATTTCAATGCCACCCTAGAAAGGGGAGCCCAGCCAACGGATGGGTTTTAAAGTCACCGGGGAGGGATGTTCGGGATATCGGTTCGGAACCTTCAAGGGGATTAACCACAGGCCGTCTGAACGATCCCCCGTTGCCAAACCTGGGGTAGCCGTGGGCTCGGTCGCCGCCTGAAGGGGACACAATCCCCCAGGGCCAAAAATTAAGGCATCCCCTCCGCCGGGCATGGCGTATGATTAACGGTTGTTTTCGTTGGGTTCAGTCGGTCGTTTAGGGAAAGTTGTTTCGTCCATGACTCGCATAATTGTAATGACCTCGGGCAAAGGGGGCGTTGGTAAGAGCACCTGCACCGCCAACCTGGGCATGGCCCTGGCCCAGCGTAACCAGCGGGTCGCCGTTGTCGATGCCGACTTTGGCCTGCGTAACCTTGACCTGCTGCTGGGCCTGGAAAATCGCATTGTCTACACGGCGCTAGATGTTTTGGCGGGCGACTGCAGTGTGGATAAGGCCCTGGTCAAAGACAAGCGCCAGCCTACCCTCGGCCTGCTGGCCGCTGCCCAAAACCGCAATAAAGAGGCCATCACCCCCGACCAGATGAAAGAGCTGGTGGCTGGCCTGGCCCCCAGCCAAGACTTTATTCTGATCGATTGCCCAGCGGGGATCGAGCTGGGCTTTCAAAATGCGATCGCCCCGGCCAAAGAGGCGATCATCGTCACCACCCCCGAGATTTCTGCGGTACGCGACGCCGACCGGGTGATTGGCCTGCTGGAAGCCAACGATGTGAAATTTACGAAGCTCCTGATCAACCGCATCAAGCCCAAGATGGTGCAAGAGGATCAGATGATGTCGGTACGCGACGTCCTCGATATTTTGGCCGTGCCGCTGCTGGGGGTCGTGCCCGACGATGAACGGGTGATCGTCGCCTCTAACCGGGGCGAGCCCCTGGTGCTCGACAAGCAGCTCACCCTCGCCGGAGTGGCCTTTAACAACATCGCCCGCCGCCTCATGGGTGAAGAGGTTCCCCTGATCGACCTCAACGCTACCCACGATGACCTGTTTAGTCGCCTCCGTCGCTTTCTGCGGGGCAGCTAAAATCCAGTGGCTTATCTTCCCCGCCAGTGATGTTCGATGTTTTTTCCCCATAGCCGCCAGTGCCGATGCTAAGCGAACTTCTCGACAAGCTGTTTAACCGCAACCGCAACCTGTCTAGCCGAGCTGAGGTCAAACAGCGGCTGCAATTTGTGTTGGCCCACGATCGCACCGACCTCACCCCCGAGATGGTCGAAAAAATGCGCCAGGAGATTTTGGCGGTAGTCTCTCGCTACGTCGAGCTGGATCAAGAGCACCTTGAATTTACCCTCGAAAGCGACCAGCGCATGACGGCGCTGATCGCCAACCTACCGATCCGGCGGGTGCGGCCCGAGTCCCCGCTGGTTGCGCCCCCGGCCGAAGCAGCCGAGCCCTCGCCAGAGACCACCGCCCCAGGAGCGGATCCAGTGGCCGATACAGAAACCAAAACAGAGGCCGATACCCCTGCTCCCGCCATCGCCGAAACGGCCGTCGCCAGTGCGGCCCCGCCAAAGCCCGAAGTTCCAGCACCAGCGGCGGCCAGCGATGACCAGTGATCCCGAAGCCTGCACATCCCTGGCCACCTGCGTAGACGCGCTGGGCCTCAATCAAATTCAGCACCATGTCTTTCTCTGTGCCGACCAGACTAAGCCCAAGTGCTGCGACAAAGCCGCCAGCTTGGTTGCCTGGGACTATTTGAAAAATCGCCTCAGGGAACTGGGTTTGGATCAGCCCACGGGCGATCGCCCCACCGCGATCTTTCGCACCAAGGCCAACTGCCTCCGGGTTTGCCAGCGGGGGCCCATTCTGCTCGTTTACCCCGACGGCATCTGGTACCACAGCGCCACTCCAGCGGTGATCGAACGGATTATTCAGGAACATCTGATCGGCGGCCAAGTGGTGGAAGATTTTGCCTTTTTGCGCCATCCCCTGACCGAGCCCGCAGGAGCATAGCCCCCTGCCTTGCCGACGAGATCATGCTTAGAACCAGCAGCACCCCCACAGAAGCTTGGTATAATCCCCGGCAGCACCTATGGGAAAACAACAGCATGGCAGATTGGCGGGTGATTGACGGGGGCATCACAGCACCAAAGGGATTTCAGGCAGCGGGTATTGTCGCCGGGCTTAAACCGTCAGGGGCTCCGGATTTGGCTTTGATTTATTCAGAGTGTGATGCGATCGCAGCGGGGGTCTTCACCACCAGCCACGTGCGCGCCGCCTGCGTCGACTACTGCCGCCAGCGCCTCGAAGCTCGCCCTAGCGCCCGCGCCATTCTCGTCAACGCCGGCCAGGCCAATGCCTGCACCGGCAACCAGGGCTGGGTCGATACCGTAGAAAGCGCCGCCTCTCTTGGTGCGGCCCTCGACCTACCCCCCGAAGCAGTGCTGATCGCCTCCACTGGCGTGATTGGCCAGCGGATTAAAATGGAGCAGCTCAAGGCGGGTATTCCCACGCTGGTTAGGAGTCTTTCGCCGGAGGGTTCCGATGCCGCCGCCCGGGCGATCATTACCACCGACCTGTTGACCAAGACCGTGGCCATGGAAACCACCATCCACGATCGCCCCGTACGCATAGGAGGCATTGCCAAGGGCTCTGGCATGATTCACCCCAACATGGCTACTATGCTGTCCTTCGTGACCTGCGATGCCACCGTATCGCCCACCCTGTGGCAAGACATGGTGCGCCGCGCCGCCGATCGCAGCTTCAATCAAATCACCGTCGACGGCGACAGCAGCACCAACGACACCCTGATTGCCCTGGCCAACGGCGAGTCGCGCACCCCTGCTATCACCGACGAAGGGCCCGAGGCCGACCAGCTTGAGGCCATGCTCACCGCTGTGTGCCAGTACCTAGCCAAGTGCGTGGCCCGCGACGGGGAAGGGGCCACCTGCCTGATTGAAGTCAGCGTCACCGGAGCCACCACCGCCGCCGCTGCGGGTCAGGTGGCCAAGGCCATTGCCGGGTCATCCCTGGTGAAGTCAGCTATCTTTGGCCACGATCCCAACTGGGGCCGGATTGCCGCCGCCGCCGGGCGGGCCGGAGTACCCTTCGACCAGAGCGACCTGCGGGTGCAGCTGGGCGACATGCTGCTGATGGAGCGCGGTCAACCCCTGACCTTCGATCGCTCCGCCGCCAGCGCCTACCTGACCCAGGCCACCCAGGGCGAATACCTCAAAACCGACACCGTCGCTATCCAGGTCAGCATTGGCGATGGCCCCGGCAGCGGCCAGGCCTGGGGCTGCGACCTCAGCTACGACTACGTCAAAATTAACGCCGAATACACAACCTAGCCCCCTATCGCTGGGCCGGAAGACCCAGCGATGAACCCAACCGACGGCGGTGTTGGGCTAGGCGCGAGTAGGCTTGCCAGTTTTGGGTCTTGCCCTGGAGTCTGGCCTTGAGCTGTTGAGCGGCCAGGGCGTAGCCGCCATCGGCCCCGTCGACCAGGTGAAAGTGGCGATCGCGCCGGTCCATAATTAGGCAGGTCATCAGCGCCCGGTCAGACACATGCAAACCGTAGACCAGGTGCCCTTGGGCCAGACGACCGTCCAGGTAGGTCACCAGTTGATCGGTCTGGGCGGGGCTGCCGGCAATGACCATGCGCAGCAGATCGTCAATTTTCTGGTAATCAGAGGCGGCCCGGACTTCGGCCTTGTAGCGTCCCCAGGCAACGCCGCCGCCGGTCAGGTTCAGTTCCATCAGACCCAGTCCCAGCATGCTTTCCAGGTAAGCCTGGGCGACATATAGTGCGCGATCGCCCCATTGCGAACTTTTAGCGCGGGCCTTAGCCTCGGCCCGCAGCCGTCCAGGGTTAATCGATAGCTTGAGTTTCGATGGGGCTACCGGGTGGTAGCTTTCCCCCTCGCCATAGATACCGTGAATGATCTCGAGTACCTCTCCGTAGAGATATTCATTGATGTAGCCGCCGCTGGGTAGTGCCGCCACAATCAGGCTCAGGGTGTGGCCCTGGGGGCTGGGGATATCTTGCCAGCGGCACTCCAGCCCGGTCAGGTTGGGGGCGGCGCGATCCCCTGGCACATCGAGCCGATAGATGGCGTTGTTCTTGACCAGTTCAGTGGCTTGGGTGAGGCCGCCCCCCATAAAGCTGGCCTGGCAGTAGGTAGGGCTGAGGCGAAATTTTGCCACCCGCACCGGACTGGCGGGGGCGATCGCCGTCAACGGCACCACCCCCACCCGCAAGTCAAGCTGAAAAGACTCCTGAGCTAAAGCCCGAATACCCAACAGGGCGTTGCGAGCGGCCCCCAGCCCGCTTGGGGGCACCAGCAGCAGTGCCCCATCGCCCCCAAACACAAAGGGCACCTCCAGGGGGGCGACGGCGTTGAGCACCGCCATGATCGAGCTGGCCCCTAGAATATTGACCTCCTTGTAGCGACCGCGGGCGATCGCCTCGGTGGAAGACACCACATCAGTAATCAGGACATACCAGTCCGTGGGAGCGTCGACGTAGTTGCGGGGGTTAGCTAGGTCTAAAAACTGATCGAGAGGCGGTAAATCGGCATAAAACCCATCAGAAGCCATATCAGGCAGCCAGTTTTAATTGCAACAGCTCGATAGAACACCCCTGGGAAAATTTCTATGGTTACCATTATGGAGCTCTATCCACTCCGAATCAGGATACCCAGCCTAAATCACACGTGAACTTTGCATACAGTGGGCCGGGAGATGGGGGGAAGCTGGCATGGTCACAAACCTAACCACTGCCCCCACCCCCCGGCCTCTAGGGTGTTGGGCAAGCTTGACATTTCCGCGGCTTAACCTGCTATAGTATCAAAGCGATAACGGTGGGGTGTCGCCAAGTGGTAAGGCACCGGGTTTTGGTCCCGGCATTCCTAGGTTCGAATCCTAGCACCCCAGTTTGATAGTCAATTGTCAACGCGATGAAGTCCTCAGCGATGAGCCCCACGCCGTGCTATGGACTAGCCCCGAGAGGAAAGCTCATTTCCTTAGCAGCGTAGGGGCAATTTCTGTAGGAACTACTCTGGCACCGAAAATGCCCGAGAATTTTGATTCTTCTCAAGGGTGCAGACCCTGCGCCCCTACCCGGGGATATCTTCTGTCCTAGAAAACTCCTCAATCGTCCTCGTCTTCGTCCTCGGCATCCTCAATGGCTTGGATGGCGAGGAGAAGTTCTTCCTCCTGCGCCTCGAAGTCTTCCTCAGATACTTCTCCCATATCAAAGGAGAGCTGGAGGGCGAGTAGCTGCTTTTGCAGACCTTCCAGGTCGTTGGTTGACAGGTCGGCCTGCTCTAGAATTTTGTTGGCCACCCAGCTGACGCCCTCAATAGGGCCGAGCACGGGGGCAAAGAGAAGTTTGAACAGCATAGGTGGGGCGATGGAGGTGGGGGAATGGAGAAGGAGCTATATCCTATCGATTCCAGGACCGACTGAGGGGCGATCCCGTTTCCGTCGGGCCATGCCCCGACGGAAACGGGGTTAGGGTCAGTTCAGCTGGGCAAAGTTATAGGGGGCTGTGAAATTGTTGTAGCGAATCCGGAGGCGATCGCCAAAACTACTGTCTATGGCTTCCACCGCTTCACTAAACTCGGCCTCACTTTCCCACGGAATTAGGTAGGCGGCGTTGTAAATCATCACATCGGTTTGGGGCGGGTTTTCTAGAAACTCTTTGGCAAGGGGGACCAGCGCCTGACGAAATTGCTCCCCAATGGCCTGCTGGCGGGCTTCCAGGGCGGCCTCAATCTGTTGACCAATGAAGATGACTTGCTCCATCCCTAGCTGGGTACCCTCCAGCTGGTCGCGCTGGGCCCGCAGCTCGGCATTTTCGCCCATCATCATCTCTAACTCGGTGGAGGGCTCCCACTGCACCTTAACGCTGACCTCACGACAGCCGTTAAGCCGCTCAAACAGCTCGACGAGGTCGGCGGCGTAGGGGTCAACCAGGTCCGTCTGCACCTGGTCCCAGCTTTCGACAATCAGACCAAACTGAAGCGGCAGCAGGGTGCGGTAGCCCTGTTCCATGGCGGCCTCTAAAACCTTTTCATGGCCCAGCAGATTTTTTCGGCTGGACAGGTAGCGCTTCTGACAAGCGATCGAATACAGGAAGGTAAAATTGCCCAGATTTTGAGCCTGTACCGGCTGTTGGTCGAGGCCATCAAGGGGCAGCTCGGTAGGGCCTGGGGTCGGGAAAATACCGTATAGATAGTAGCGATCAGCCATAGGTCATCTCGTGGGGCATTGGGGGATCATTCTAGAGTGCCCTCAGTCCTCGATTTCTGCGACAGGGGCTGCTGCCCCAGAAATCGGCGGCTCACAGTCCCTGGAATGCCAATCCTCCGGGGGAAGTCGCTATAGTGTTTGAGGCATTGTCTCGGCAGGTAGGAGGACGCAACCATGGCAACGGGATCAACCGGCCCACAACATCCCTTCAGGGGTTGGCTTAGCCAGGGTAAACAGGTTATGGCCCTGGCGTTGGTCTTGGCGATCGCCCTGCTTGCCACAGGCTGTAATCCCAGCCGTTTTGCCCAGGCCAGCGCCGATGTGCCCCGCCTGGTGCTCAGTGCCCTGAGCGACCCCAAAACCTTCAATCCTATGCTCACTCAGGAGTCGCCCAATATTTTTAGCTTTACCTTTGAGGGGCTCACCACCACCGACGGCATCACGGGCGAAACGGTACCCGCCCTGGCCGAAAGCTGGGACATTGCCGACGAGGGCAAAGTTTTGGTATTTACCCTGCGCGAGGGGCTGCGCTGGGCTGATGGCGAACCGCTCACCGCAGACGACGTTATCTTCACCTACGACGTCCTGTTTAACCCCGACATTCCCACCAATAGCCGGGATGGCTTTCGCATTGGCCGGGAGGGCCTTTTCCCCCAGGTTAGCAAGCTAGACAGTCGTCGGGTGCAGTTTACCCTGCCCGAGCCCTTTGCCCCCATGCTCGAAAACACGAGCATGACTATTATTCCAGCCCACATATTGCGGCCTGCAGTAGAAGGTAGAGATGCCCAGGGTAACCCCCTCTTTCTCTCGACCTGGGGTACCGATACCCCCCCAAAAAAAATCATCGGCAATGGCCCCTACCGGCTGACCCAATACATCCCCGGCGAGCGCGTGATCTTTGAGCGCAACCCCTACTACTGGCAGCGAGATGAAGAAGGCAACCCCCAGCCCTACATCGATCAGATTGTCTGGCAGATTGTTAGTTCAACCGATGCGTCCTTCTTTCAGTTTCGCTCCGGCGGGCTGGACTCGGTGGGGGTGCAGCCCGACTTTTTCTCCTTGCTCAAGCGCGAAGAACAGCGGGGTGACTTCACCATTTTCAACGGCGGACCAGGGCTGGGCACCAACTTTGTCGCCTTTAATCTCAACCGGGCCAGTCGCAACGGTAAACCCCTAGTCGACCCGATCAAATCAGCCTGGTTCAACAGCGTGGCCTTTCGTCAGGCGGTCTCCTACGGCATCGATCGCCAGACCATGGTCAACAACATTTTTCAGGGCTTGGGGGAACCCCAGACCTCTCCCATCTCGGTGCCCAGTCCCTTCTTTGCCCCGCCGGAAATGGGCATTCGCACCTACGACTACAACCCTGAACAGGCGAAAGAGCTGCTGCTGGCCGATGGGTTTCAGTACAACGGGGCAGGGGAACTCTTAGATGCGGCGGGCAACCGGGTGCGCTTTGCCCTGATCACTAACTCGGGCAACAAGATCCGGGAATCGATCGGGGCGCAGATCAAAAACGATCTGGCCAAGCTGGGCATACAGGTTGATTTTCAGCCCCTGGCCTTTAACGTCCTAGTCGACCGCCTCACCGACAGCCTGGAATGGGAAGCCTTTGTCCTCGGTCTGACCGGTGGTCTAGAGCCCAACGGCGGCGCTAACGTGTGGCTGCTCGACGGTGCCCTCCATGCTTTTAACCAAAACGCTGGCCCAGGTCAAGACCCCCTAGAAGGTTGGCAAGCAGCCGATTGGGAGCGGCGGATCGCCGATATCTACATCAGGGCCGCCCAGGAGATCGACAAAGACCAGCGCTTTGAACTCTATAGGGAAACTCAGCAGCTTACCCAGGAATATCTACCGTTTATCTACCTGATTAATAACCTGTCCCTAACCGCCGTACGCAACCGGGTCAAAGGGGTGAAGTACACCGCCTTGGGTGGTGCCTTCTGGAACGTCCAGGAACTGTCGGTCGAAGATTAGCCCTGTCAGCGGCGTTGCTGAATAGCAGCATGATTTCGCGAAATTCTGTACGAGGTCGCAAGGCTCACAGGATTCAGTTCATATCTTGAGTCAGCAACGCCCGTGTCGCTATTACTTCCAGCTTCAGCCTCGCAGGGGTAAGGCTGGCGAAAAGCTTCTGGCATGATCATCACCACTGGAGTTTAGACTACCTCTGTTAAGTCTACCCATCCACCCGTCTATCCCTTAACGCGCATGGCGTCGAGCATTTCGGTCTTCGTGCCATCCACGCTGCCGTTCTGAATGCTCACCCGGTAGCGCATGGGTGACAGGTAGCTCTGGATTTTCATCGTTTGGCATTGCACCTGTAGCTGGCTCAGGGCAACCTGGCGATCGCTATCCAGCGTATCTAAATAGCCGCTAAAGCCCAAAAACGCCAGCCGATAGAGCAGCTGTTGGCTAAACTGCCCTTCAAAGTAGCCCCCGTGCACATCGCGCTTGCCAGAGCCATAGTCAAGGGTGAGCTGGAAGTAGTCCCAGGGTTTGAGCACCGATCGCCCTAGGGCACGGGTCAAAATGCCCACGGGCTGGGGCGAACAGGTGTCCTTTAGCAGGTCATACTTCACGTCGGTGTAGTCGGTGCAGTCAAAGTAGGTAAAAAAGTCGGCCACCGTGGCGCGGCCGGTGTCTCGTTGCGCCTGCACCTTAAATAGATCGGCCAGGGTCACCACCCCGCGGGCTTGAAACCGCTCGTAGGTTAGAAATAGGTTGTCCATCACGTTGATTTTTGACCGCGCGATCGCCTCACCCACCGACAACTCCACCGGAAAGTCGTGGTCCAGGGAGTCTAGGTTCACCAAACCGTAGTCGTTGACGCTCCCGGTTTTGTTTTGCAGAGCCACATTACCCAGCCGGTAGCCCCGCGCCTGGGTGCGGCTAGGAAAGGCGATGTAGTTAGCCGCCGTTGAGGCAATGCGCAGGGCAATATCGCCCTCATTGCAAAACAGATAGGACTCCGAAAATCGCCGCAGCGACGACGACAAAAAGTTGGCCCGGCTCGACACAATGGTCAGCACCGGAATATCGGGGGAGGCCAAAATCAACCGCTCCAGGCGGTACACATCCCCCACGTCGCTGGGGGGCTGCTTGTCGATCGATCGCGAGTCAAACACATCCGACAAAATGCGAATCACGTTGGTGACCACAAAGCCGCCCATGCTGTGGCCAATAAAGCTGAGCTTGACCCGTTTCTTTTGGCGCTTTTGTTGCCAATACTCCCGCGCCTTGATGAGGGCCTCCTGCTGCTCGTGCTCGGTTTTGGCCTGGGGAAATAGCTCAGCGGCAGTGCGTTTCACAACGGCCTGGTCAACCTGGCGTAGCAGTTCTACCAGGTCTAGCACGCCAAAGTTATCGGCCCGGTAGTTATCGCGGAAGTACACCACCAGCCGCATCACCACCAGCGCCAGCATCAGCATGCCCAGGGTAAAGAACAGCACCAGCACCAGGGTGACTAGAAACCCCCAAATAGATGTCTCAAAGAGAAGAAAAAGCTCCAGAACGAGCAGCCCCACGGCGCATACAACCCCAGTCATTAACAGGTCGCGGGGCAGCGGGGGGAGCGCGGCCAGGGCCTTGATCACTTCGCTGGGCTGGCTGAGGGCCACATTTTCCGAGGGCCAGCGATAGCCCACAAACAACCGGTTAGGGGTGTTGCTCACGGTCGGGTCGTGGCGATTGACGTACTTAAAAATGCTCTTGTACCAGGCCTGTACCCCCTCTAGGCTGGTGTTGTAGCCATGTACGGTAATGACTAACTCGGCTTCGCCGCTGGGGGTATTCATCATGCGGTGCAGGTGGTCGGCAATGTCGCTGATGCCTTGGAGAGCCTGCTGCTGAATGCGATCGCTCGATTCTTCGGCATCTTCGATATTGGGTGGGGCACTACTCATGACAAAGTAGCCCGGAATTTTGCCTTCAACGCCGCTGGTATCGTCTAAAGGGACAATCTTGGCCACGCTCTCGTCTACAAAGACAAATTTCTCAACGATGAAGGGTAGCTGTTTCATAGACGCTCTAGAATCCGACACTGTAGGCTTTCAAGAGCGTAACTGACCATTCCAGAAGCCAACTCCCAAGGTTAACGAAACGTAGGTTGGGGCAACTTGACCCTCTCGGTATGGCATTCTCTCGACCAAATCGCCTCGCCTATTCAGCCCTATTGAGGCGGGACAGTTGAAGGAGGCGATCCCTTGGATTAAGGGCTGGTTACCCCCAGACTGCTAGAGCAGACTTTCGGCGTGAGCCAGGCAGTGGACTGCCTGGCGGTGGTGGCCGGAGTCCCTTAGTCTATGTGCATTTCAGCAATAGTATGACCCCCTTGACAGAGCTGGGGCCATACAGGCCAGGCACCAAACCCCATGAGCAGCTCCCCGAGCAAAACTCTCCCCTCAAGGTAGATTATTTCCACATTATGAGATAAAAATGAAATATGAGATAATTATGAAATAGAGTTCCTTTCTATGGCGGTATCGTTCTCTCTTCGGGGTGCTCTGCTGGCGTCAGGTCTGGCCCTGGGGGTTTGGCTGACGGGCTGCGCCGCCAGTGAGGTGACTGCCCCCAATGGGGCGGCGGGCGAGGTAAACGCCGCCGCGAGCGTAGACGCCAAGACCGAGGGCAAGAAGAAAGTGCTGACCACCTTTACCGTACTGGCCGATATGGCCCAGAACGTGGCGGGAGACAAACTGGTGGTGGAATCCATTACCCGGATTGGGGCCGAGATTCACGGCTATGAACCCACCCCCAGCGACATTGCCAAGGCCCAGGATGCCGACCTGGTGCTCTACAACGGCATGAACCTGGAGCGCTGGTTTGAGCAGTTTCTAGGCAACCTGCGGGATGTGCCGTCGGTGCTGCTGACCGACGGTATCGAGCCGATCCCCATCGCTGAAGGGCCCTATGCCGACAAGCCCAACCCCCATGCCTGGATGTCGCCCCGCAATGCCCTGGTCTATGTCGAGAACATTCGCCAAGCCTTCGTGAAACTCGACCCCGACAACGCCGCCACCTACAACGCCAACGCTGAGGCCTACAGCGAGCAGCTGCGGGCGATCGATGCCCAGCTGGCGGCAGACCTGGAGCAGGTGCCCCAGAATCAGCGCTTTTTGGTCAGTTGTGAAGGAGCATTTTCCTACCTGGCCCGCGACTACGGCATGAAAGAGGTCTATATGTGGCCGATCAATGCCGAGCAGCAGTTCACCCCCAAGCAGTTGCAGAGCGTGATTGAACAGGTCAAAACCCACGACGTACCCACCATCTTTTGCGAAAGCACCGTCAGCGACAAAGGCCAGAAAGAAGTCGCCAACACTACCGGGGCCCGATTTGGTGGCAACCTCTACGTCGATTCCCTCACCCCTGAGGATGGGCCGGTGCCAACCTACCTGGACCTACTGAAATACGACGCCCGCACCATCGCAGACGGCCTACGGGTCGGCAGGAATGCCCAGTAACGGACGACATTTCCTCAGGCCAACCGCCCAGATCCACCCTCCATCCTTAAAACCCAAAACCCCAACCATGCCAGCTACCCTTCCCCGCCTCGATATCTCCATAGATAGACTCAGCGTCACCTACAGCAACGCTCGCCTGGCCCTCTACAACGCCACCTGCACCGTCGAACCGGGCACCATCACCGCCCTGGTCGGCCCCAATGGCGGTGGCAAATCTACCCTGTTCAAGTCCATCATGGGGTTTTTGCAGCCCAGCCAGGGTCGAGTGCGCATTGGCGGTCTACCGGTGCAGCAGGCCCAAAAGCAGCAGCTGATGGCCTACGTGCCCCAGGCCGACGAGGTGGACTGGAATTTTCCGATCAGCGTGTTTGATGTGGTGATGATGGGCCGCTATGGCTACATGAACCTGCTGCGGATTCCCAGCGCCAAGGACCGACGCCTGGTGATGGAAAGCCTGGAGCGGGTGGGCATGACTGAGTTTCGCCACCGGCAGATCGGGGAACTCTCGGGCGGGCAGAAGAAACGAGCATTTCTGGCGCGGGCCCTGGCCCAGGAGGGCAAGGTGATTTTGCTGGATGAGCCCTTTACCGGGGTGGATGTGAAGACGGAGAAGGGGATTATCGATCTGCTGATGCAACTGCGGGACGAGGGCCACACCATTCTGGTGTCGACCCACGACCTGGCCTCGGTTTCAACCTTCTGCGATCGCACCATTCTGCTCAATCGCACCATTCTGGCTGCGGGCACCACGGCAGAAACCTTCACCGAGGAAAACCTCTCCATGACCTTCGGCGGCCTGCCCATCTCCCCCCTGCGTCCCCAGGCCCGTAACGAGGTGCAGGCATGATCGATCTCGTGGCCGCCCTGCCCCTGTGGGACTGGCTGATCGAACCACTGCAGTATGGCTTTTTGCTCAAGGCCATCTGGGTCAGCGCCTTTGTGGGGTTGGTCTGCGCCGTGCTCTCCTGCTATATCACCCTGAAGGGCTGGTCGCTGATGGGCGACGCCATTTCCCACGCCGTGGTGCCGGGAGTGGTGATAGCCTACGCCCTGAATATTCCCTTTGCGATTGGGGCCTTTGTCTTTGGCTTTGGGGCGACGGTGGCGATCGGCTACGTCAAGTCCAAGACCCGGCTGAAGGAAGACGCGGTGATTGGCGTGGTGTTTACCGGCTTCTTTGCCCTGGGCATTGTGCTGGCCACCAAAATTCCCAGCAATATTGACCTGTTTCACATTCTGTTTGGCAACGTGCTAGGCATCTCCCGGCAGGATATTATTCAAACTCTGATTGCCGGGGGCATTACCCTGGTGGTGATTTTGCTGCGGCGTAAGGATCTGCTGCTGTTTTGCTTTGACCCCAACCACGCCAAGGCGATTGGCCTCAATACCCGGGGCATGTACTACACCCTGTTGTCGGTGCTGGCCCTGACCATTGTGGCGGCGCTGCAAACCGCAGGCATCATTCTGGTGATTGCCATGCTGGTCACGCCGGGGTCCATCGCCTACCTGATGACCGATCGCTTCGATCGCATGCTGGGCTATGCCATCGCCAGCAGCGTTTTTTCCTGCGTGGTGGGCACCTACCTCAGCTATCACCTGGATATTTCCACCGGTGGCGCGATCGTGGTGCTGCTGACTCTCCTGTTCCTGGTGGCTATGGCCTTCGCTCCCAAATATGGCATCCTCGCCCAGGAGCGGAGAAAAAGGCTGAATCTAGTTTTGGAGGCCGCTGAGGAGTAGTCGCTTTCTGTGCCTCAACGCCCGCAGCGACGCTCTGGGATCGCCTTTTACCTTTCACCCCGACAGTTCCAACGATCTTGGTCCTATGAAAATCCAGAAACTGGTTCGCAAGCTCCACGGTACCATAGCGCCCTTCGTGATGCTGCCGCTCCTGGTCACGGTCACCACTGGCGTGACCTATCGGCTGTCCAAGGACTGGTTGGGGCTAACGCGGGACCAGGTTCACTTTTTAATGAGCCTGCACGAAGGGGAATATCTAGGACCAGCCCTGGAACCGTTTTATGTGCTGCTCAATGGTCTGGGCCTACTTTGGATGCTGGCCACGGGGGGTGTCATGGTGGCGAAAAACATCCGGCAAACCTTTGCCGCGAAGGTGCTTCCCAAAGATGGCGGTAACGGCGCTAGCGAAAGCTAGATCCTGGCCTGGCCTTGAGATTCTATGGACCGCTGGGGTCGCCCAGGGCAGAATTCTAAAGGCAGAGGCGAACCGCCAAAGGGATCTCCCAACGGACATTCCGCAGGTTGATCAGCCGGTCAGATAAAATATTTTTGACAGGGAGCACCGAGGAACCTCAAGACCTTCAGGCGTTCAGGGGTTAAATTAGAGATGTGAACTTGGCCGTTGAGCACGACCCGGTGAATAGCCTGAAAAGATTGAAAAATCCAGCGTAAGGTCGGGGTTTGGGTGGGGCGCTTACGCTGGTCAAGCACCGTTTCATTGGCGTCGGCTAAAGCGTGCCGCATTTGCCGTTGGGCCAGAGTATAGACCATCACCGCTAAGGGACTCGCAAGAAAATAAGGTACCCGCTGATCGGACTTCGACTTCGCTCAGTCCTCGATCACTGAAGGTTGAGCGAAGTCGAAACCTGGCCACCTGGTACACCATTAACCCGCAGATCCCTAAGCGATTCCTGTCTAGGTGTTATTTAGTCGCCAGATAAAAACTTAGCCGTCGAGACATGAGGGTGTTTAGGGTCATACTTGGGCGATGATTTCTTTTTCTTCTTCTTTTGTGGAGGGGCTTTGAGAAAGCGTTTGAGATTGA
>JBGSNT010000301.1:0-2464 GCA_041739575.1 Nodosilinea sp.
GCTAGCCTGGGCGGCCGCCTGACCGGCGGCCCGAGCAGCGGCCTGGGCCCTCGCCTGGGCCGTCATCTGGGCTTGAGCTGCTGTTTGGGGAGGCCTGGGCGGCGGTGGTGGCGCTGGTTGGGATCCAGGAGCGTTGGGTAACTCAGCCATAATAAGGATTCTCCATGATGGACTCAACAGCAACACGTACAACAGCTGGGTGACGCCACGCGGCTACCCAAGGAATACAGACAGGTTGCCCACATTAGTCGCAGAAGTTAGCTCGCCCAGCCGTGGCCCACACGATATAACCCCTGAGTATACGTCATGTTTCCCATTAGCTCATCAGGGTGCGCCCGAGCAGGTGGCCGTGGCTAAAGACCGATCGCATCAACCCCCAGCGCACGGGGTTAGAGGCCCGGCCAAACAGCCCCAGCATGGCCTGCACCACCTCAGGCAGGGCCATGCTGTCGGCCAAAAACCCCGCCCAGTCGTCGGTGGGTAGATTAAAGAAAGCGGCAAAGAACTGGTGCAGCTGGGGTGCATCAAACTCCATCAGGTTTTCTAGGCCAAACAGGTAGAGGTAGTGCTTGCGCACGCGATCGGCGGGCCACAGAGCTTGCCAGGCCTGGCTGGCCGCCAGGGCCGGGGTGACCTGGGGCAGCTCTAGGCTTTGGGCGATCGCCTTGGCCAGTCCTGGCCCCCGCCGCAGCAGCGCCCCCACCATATAGCCCGAGGCCGGGTGTACCATGCTGGCTGCCCCGCCAAACCCCACCACCCGTTGAGAGAAATCAGGTAGAGGCTGGTTCATGGGAAACAGGCAGCGCTCTATATGGTGAATTTCCTTGACCTCAATGCCCCGATAGCGCAGCCGCTGATGCAGGCGTTGGCTCAACACCGCCATCGAGATAGCGGGATGGTGGGCCACGCAGGTCTCTTCCACAAAGAAAACACCATCGCCCAGGTCCATCGCGTAGAGAAAGGTAGGGGGCTCCTGACGCTGGGCCGGAGTGAGATGGTCGTCGCGGTAGTCCATCAACACCATCTGCTGGGAGGCCGTGGGCGGAGCAGAAAACCGCCCCACAATGCCGTAGGCCGACTGAAAGGCCAGTTCTGGATTTACCTGGCGTTTTACAAAGGCTGAGTCGTGGCCCGTGGCATCTATCACAAGCCGGGCCTGGAGAATCTCCCCCGCCGCTGTCACCACCTGACTGTGGGTAGCCAAATGGTCAATCTGCGCCGCTTTGCCCCGATGCCACTGGGCCCGGTACCGCTCCCCCTGGGTGAGCCAATGGGTCTGCAAAGACTCGCGATCGAGCAGCCCGTACTCTCGGTGCAGGGGCAAAGTACCGCTGTTGACATGCACCACGCAATCTTTCCAGCGCTGCTCTAGAAATGACACCAGACCCAGATCGGCCAACTCATCTACCCAAATGCCGTAGGTGTTAGGCCAGGGTTGCGCCGGGTCATCTAGGGCCAGGCCCTGCACCGCCAACCCCGTCTCCGCCAGGGCCGCCGCCAGCGATAGCCCCGCCGGCCCGGCGCCAATGACCAACACATCCTGCATGAGCTGCCCAATACCTCGTTGCCTGTGCACCCTAATCTTACAGAGATTACGGTCTTTATTGAGTCGCCAAGGCCGCCAGGACGTTAAGGAGAGCCAGTAAATCCGCTAGACGAAGACCAGTTACTTGCCCCCCTCTCCCCATACCCTCCTCCCCAAGCCAGTCATGTATTATTCAAAAGCGATTTACCCAACGTCTTGGCCCATGGCAAATCTGGCAAGCAGTCCAAACACGTTGGCTACGGTGGTGGGCATTGTAGCCCTGGCCTTAGCCCCCCTGGCATTTTTATTGTGGTTCTTCTACACCCGCGACAAGCTTAATCCAGAGCCTCGGGGCCTGGTGCTCAAAATCTTTTTGGGCGGGGTGCTGGCGTTCATTCCTGTATTTTTAGTGCGCCAGTTTGTGCCGCTATCGGCCTGGTTGATGGCTGTCTTGGTTGTGCCGGTACTGGCGGAGCTAGCCAAGTTTTGGGTGGTCAAGCGGGGCGTATACGACCATCCAGAATTCGACGAACCCGTTGACGGTATCATTTTCGCCGCCGCTGCGGGCCTAGGCTTTGCCACCCTGGAGGTGATTGGCTCGATGCTCTACGCCTACTTTAACGTTGGGCGGTTGGGCCTACCAGGGGAGACAACCGCCGCCTGGCCCGCTCTGCTCAACATGTTTGCCCTACAGGGGCTTTTGGTTGGCCCAGGTCACGCGCTGTGGTCATCGCTGTGGGGCTATGCCCTGGGGCTGGCCAAATTTCTCCCTCCACCGAGGGCTCGGCACTGGTGCGCAACGGGCTGCTGGCGGCGATGCTTGCCCACGCGGCCTTTAACGCTCTAGTGCTGGAGTCGAGCTGGTGGCTCAATCGCCTGGGCCTGGTGCTGGTGATTGTCGCGCTGTGGTTTGTGGTCATGCGCTGCCTACGCTATGCC
>JBGSNT010000304.1:0-7313 GCA_041739575.1 Nodosilinea sp.
GATAGCGTTGCCCATGGCGACCACGAGGGTCAGGAATTTGCTTCAATTGCTCTATGAGGTTCATGGTCTAAGTCACGATTGGATTTGTTATCCGTAACTTAGACCACCTCATTTTCCTCTCAACAACAAGAAACAACCCTGAAGGGTTCTCAAAGAACCCTGGGATCTGGAAGTGACGACTAGAACCGAATATTCGCCCGCAGTCCCAGCAGCAAGGCATCGGCCACGGTGCTGCGGGGGGGGCTCACGTATTGCACATTGCCCGTGAGAAAAAACCAGGGGGTAACGGCGTAGCTGTAGTAGGCCTCAAGCCCCTGTTCATCGCCAAAGCTAATCGGCTGACCCAGATCGTTGAAGGAGCTTTGCAGGGCATTACTGAGGTCGTAGTAGTAGTAGCCCAGGCCAAAGCTGTCCAGCTCGCGCTCTGGAAACAGCCCGTAGCCGCCGACCCCGGCGATGATCGAGTTCTGCACATAGTTGGGGTTGCCGTCGGAAATAGCCCCTTTGACGAAGACCCCCCAACCCTGGCGGGGATTGCTTTCTAACTGGTGAAACAGGTGGGAGAACTGGAAGGCAAGGCTATAGGAGCCCTGCAGGGTAGAGGGTTCTAGCCCCTGCCGGAAGGCGCTGGAAATCGAGCTGAAGTCGGTGCCGGTTTTGGTGGTGTAGATACCCGTGATGGAAAACGTGGTGGGCCGTTCGGCAATCTGGGTGTTGTAGGCGGTGGTGAGGGAGAAAGTGACGCCTTCGGAAAACAGCCCGCTGGGCCAGTATTCCTGGGTGCGGTCTACGGGGTCGTACACCCAGAGGGAGAAGGTGACGGGGTCGAGGCGGAGGTTGGCGATCGCCCCAAAGAACACGGGGGGCACCAACCCGCTGGGCGGAGCCACAAACACCGTATTCTGAAACCGACGGGTGCCCAACCCGCCAAAAAAGGGATCGTTGTCCAGCAGATCCAGGGCGTTGATTTTGCCGATCAGCAGCGATCCCTGGCTGCCTAACTGCTGGGATAGGTAGATGGAGGTAGCTGTAAACACCTCCGGCCCGCCCCCCGGAAAGGCAATGCCCGAATTGGTGGGAAAGAAGGTCGTGCCCAGGGTATCGGGCAGACTGCCAGCAGCATACTCCAGGTGGGTCACCAGGCGGCCCCCCTCCCACCAGCCCAGCTTTTCGGTATCTAGCTTCAGATAGCCGTCGAGCCGACCGGCATAGCCAAAGGTTTCTGGGCCAGTGCCCACCGCCAGCCCGGTGAGGTACTGGGTAAACTCCAGATCGAGGGTGATACCCGCCGCTTCCCACTGGGTGCGGGTGCCGCCCCAGTCGCCCGTCAGGCGCGATCGCTCGGCCAGACCGGGCTGGGCCGGGGGAGCCGGGGCTGGGCTTTGGGCCACCCCTGACGCTGGGGCATTTTCAATGGATAGGTTCTCCAGGGCAAACGGAATGGCGGGGACGGCCAAGTCAACCGCCTCCGTAGATAACCCCGCCAGCGGAATCGGCTCTAGCACGGCGGGTTCCTCCCCCATCGCGGCCCGTTGCCCGCCGTTAACCGACAGGGAATCTGGGGTGACTGCACCCTCCTCCTCTCCTGAGTCAGGGGGCAGGGCATCAGCGGTGATGGGCGGGTCGGTAGCAGCCACCTCGGCCCAGGCCAGGGTGGGATAGCAACCTAGCCCCGCGATCGCCACCCCAGCCAAAGGAATACCCCTCAGCCACCCAGCCCTACTCCCTACTCCCTGTTCCCTGTTCCCCTTCACCATCTCTCTCACCCTCCCTCACCTTTGGTTTGGCTCTCTTCCAGCAGACTCCACACCCGCAGCACCTCGGCCACCGTCCAGGCCTGGGCAAAGGTGCCGCAGGGGTCATGGGGGGCATCGCCATCAAAAATTTCGCTGAGGCTACCGACACAGCCGCTCAGCAGGTGATCGGCCAGGGGTTCCAGAAAGCTTTTCGCTGTGGCAGGGTCGTGGTAGACCTGAAGATGGGCCTGTACAAAGGGGCCGATCAGCCAACCCCACACCGTACCCTGGTGGTAGCGGCTGTCGCGCTGGACAGGGTCGCCGCCGTAGTGGCCGCTGTAGTCGGGGTGATGGGGTGAGAGCGATCGCAGCCCGTAGGGGGTCAGCAACTGCCGCGCCACGGTATCTACCATGGCCCGCTGAATCGGGGGTGTAAAAATCGGTGGGCCGAGGCGGCTGAGGTTGCGCTGGGCTGGGTTAGCCCAGTCTGGCCAGCCAGGTAGGGCGGGCAGGGCCACCGCAAAAATTTGGTTGGGCCGCAGGCTGGGGTCATCGCCCACAGGGCCGTCGAGCACGTCGTAGCAGTAGCCCAGATCCGCCGACCAAAACCGCTGCATCCCTTGCTGGGTGTGGGCCGCCATTGCCCGATACTCCTCCCCAGACTGCCCTAGCACCTCGGCAAACTGAGCCATAATCAGCAGGGCGTTGTACCACAGGGCGCTGATTTCAATCGGCTTGCCAATGCGGGGGGTAATCACCCAGTCACCAATCTTGGCATCCATCCAGGTGAGCTGCACCCCCGGCTCGCCCGCGTAGATCAGGCCATCCTCATCGAGATGAATCTGGTAGCGGGTACCCCGCTGGTGCCAGCGAATTACCTCCACCAGGGTGGGAAATAGCTCCTTCAGCAACGCCTGGTCTTGGGTGGCGACGTAGTAGGCCCGCACCGCCTCAAAGAACCAGAGAATGGCATCGACGGTGTTGTACTCCGGTTCCGTACCCGCTTCGGGGAAGAGGTTGGGCAGCATCCCCTGGTCGAGGTAGCGGGCAAAGGTACGCAGAATCGGTCGGGCTAGGGCCGGGCGTCCGGTGGCCACGGTCAGCCCCGGCAGGGCGATCATGGTGTCGCGGCCCCAGTCGCCAAACCAGGGATAGCCTGCAATCACAGTTTTGCCGTCGGGTTCCCCCGCCACCGGACGAGCCACCACAAAATGGTCGGCGGCGAGGACGAGCGGTTTGATCCATTCGGGGGGATTGGGAGAGTGGGGGAGGGTCTGCCAGTCCTCGATGCAGCAGCGATCGTGGGCCTGCTGGCGTTCTAGCGCACCATCAAGATGAAGATGATCGGGCGGGGTGGTGGTAGCGATGATGGTCAGCGATCGCTCCACCGATAGATCGGCGGTAAAGGTGGCACAGTGCAAATGGTCGTCGTTGGGGCCAAGGCCGCGATCGCGCTCCACCGCCAGGTCATAGCCCCGATACCAGTCGTGGTGGGCGGTGCAGGTGCCCCCATCGCTGACCAGGCAAATCGGTGTTGCCCCCGCAAAGGCCACCACCTCAACGCCGCTAGCCGCCGCCAGGGGCGTGACCTGCATTTGCCAGTCTCCGGCCTGGGTGCCCCCGTGGTGATCGCGGTAGTTGACCAGCGCCTTTAGGGCCATCTGCACCGTGCCGCTGCCTCGCCGCAGGGTGTAGCGCACATAGGTGGTATTGGCCCCCTGCTCCATCCACACCTGCTTTTCCAGCAGGGCATCCCCCAGGGCATAGATCCAGGTGGGAATGCTGCCCTCTAGGGCAAAGCGCTCCAGGTAGCGGTAGCCCTGGGGGCTGATGCTGCCATCGGCCCAGCGGTTGGCGGCTAAGTCATAGGTTTCGCCGTTATAAATCACCTGCTCGTCTAGCTTGGTGACTAGCAGAGTGCGATCGAGCGGCGGCTTGAGGGCGGCCACTAGCAGCCCGTGGTAGTGGCGGGTGAGCACCCCTGCCACGGTGCCGCAGGAGTAGCCGCCAAGGCCATTGGTCACCAGCCATTCCCGCTGTTCAGCAGTGGGCAGGTGACTACAGATATCGCGTCCAAGTTGAATAGCCATAATTTGACAAAGGGCCAAGGTAACGTCTGGATGCGCCCCACGGGAAGCGCACCCCAATGAACTAGCCGAGCCTGGGCGAAGTCGCATCGGGCAGCTTGGCGGAAGTTTCCTTCTGCCAGCGTTCTTCAAGCAGTTCTTCGGCGGCCTGTTCCAGAATCTCCGGTGCCGCCCACGCCTCAACATCAAAGTCGTTCTGGATGTAGCCGTGGCTCAGCATGAAGTCTTTGCCAATGCGAACCGAGGCCAGGTTCTGGGCCGACAGGTTGGGGACGAGGTCTACGTCCTTGATGCCCAGGTAGGTATGCTCGACATCCCGGTAGAAGGTCTGCTGATTGAGAATTTCCGCAGCGGCGCGCTTATTCTCGTTGGCCCAGCGTCCGGCCCGAATCATGCCCTTCATAAACGTGACGGCGAGTTCGGGATGCTCCTCGACCATGACGTCGGTGCAGGTGATGGCGGCGGGGATGTTGGCCACCTGCAAGCGCCAGTCCGGATAGCGTGAGAGATCTTCGATCGCCGTGAACTTGCCCGTCATCTCGCTGACCTGCTGGAGCGGCCTGCTTTGGAGGTACATCGCATCGATTACCCCCTCTTCCAAAGCCGCCTCAAGGGGACGAAACGCCAGATCGTTTTTGTGGTCACGCTTCAGCCACAGGTCGATCGAGAGCTCCAGTTCTGGCCCCATCATCGCCGGATCGTTGTACCAGTCGTCGGCGTAGGGGAACTCGACCAGTTCGATATCGTCCATCGTCATGCCGTTGAGCCTCAGCATCAGCTCGATTCCCTGGTGCTCCTGGATGCGCCACCAATCGTTCTTGATTTTGTTCATGCTCTTGGAAAGGCCGATCTTCTTGCCTTTCAATTCGGCCATCCGGTAGATATCGTCCGTGGCGCGCACCATCATCACGCCGCCTTCAGCTGGCATCTGCGTGACCCCCAGCAGCCGGGTGCGACGGATGTCGGCGTGTACCTCGATAGGCGGGAACAGTCCTCCAAAGCGGATGAAGTTGTCCAGGTTGTGGATGTAGTGGGGATACCAGTCGTTCTGGGAGGTGGAACGCAGATAGAAATACTTGACGCCGATTTTCTTGAATTCTTGTTTGGTCAGGCCCAGGCCCTCATCCACGTTGCTGGCAGACACCAGGGGACAATTGCTGTAGTAGACCTCATTCCAGTTCAAGGGAACGGTCTTTAGCGTCGTGTTCTCAAGGGTGGTCTCTTTGACCTTTGTTTTAGCTGGGGAGGTTTTCTTGGCCGCCCCTGCGGTAGACGATGTGCCGTTTTGAGATAGGTTGCTGGCGACCCGTGCCGTGAGCCGGTCTGCAATCAACTCAACTAATTCGTCAATGCCTTCGCCCACCAGCGATGAGGCCAGATCAGAGCTGACTTCCGCCTTTGCGGTGGTATTTTTTTTGGTCGCTCGTACTGTCATGATTGGTTTCTCCTAGGTTCGTTGGTCGCAACACTCTGTCCGGCATCTTTAGCCGCTGCCAAGATGGCGCGAATGCCTGATGCCGGGTGATGCACAGCCTGTGACGAATAGCCCTGAATGCAGGCTGGTGAGTAAGACCCTTGGGTGAGTCCTCGGTTAATACAACGTGCCCGCCACGGTTTCTTCGCGCTGGAAGACCGATTGCGCCATCATGCCGCCAGCGATATTGCGGGCGTTGAAGCCCCGTTGCAGCAGCATCCGGACGGCGTAGTAGGCCCGCTGGCCCGAGCGGCAAAAGACCAGGATCTCGCGATCGCGGGGCAGTTCATCCAGCCGTCCCCGCAGCTGATCGAGGGGAATATTGACCGCCCCCGGCACACTTTCCACCTCCAGTTCTTGGGGATGGCGAACATCCAGCAATAGGCCATCGCCAAGTTGGTTCCAGTGGGTAATGGGCATATCGCCCCGCAGCACCCCAGCGGCCACCATGGCGGCAAAGTTGACCGGCGACTTGGCCCCGCCAAACTGGGGCGCGTAGGTCAGCTCGCTTTCTTCCAGGTCGTAGACCGTCGCCCCCAGCTGAATCGCCATGGCAAAGGCATCAATCCGCTTGTCAATGCCATCCAGGCCCAGGGCTTGGGCACCCAGCACCTTGCCGTCGGACTTGCGGAAGATCAGCTTGATGGCCAGCATTTTGGCCCCTGGGTAATACCCGGCGTGGGAGTTGGGGTAGATGTAGACCTTTTCGTAGTCGGTGTCGCCCCGGCGCTGGAGGGTCTTTTCGCTCACCCCTGTCCAGGCGCAGGCCCCGCCAAACAGGCCGATAATGGCCGTACCCTGGGTACCCCGGAAGCGAGAATTGCGTCCGCAGATCACATCCGCCGCAATTCGCCCCTGACGGTTCGCCGGGCCAGCCAGGGCCATCAGCGTCCACTCATCGGTATAGAAGTCTTTGACCTCCACCGCATCGCCCACCGCGAAGATGTCGGGGTTGCTGGTGTGCATCTGGTCATCGACGCGAATGCCGCCCCGTTGGCCAATTTCGAGATTTGCCGTTTGGGCCAGCTCAGTCTCCGGGCGCACCCCAATGCCCAGCACCACAATGTCTGCGGGGAAGACTTTCCCTGACTGGGTCAGGGCCTCCAGGGTGCCATTTTCGGCCTGGCGGAAGCCCGCCGAGCCATCGTTGAGCACGAGACGAATGCCCTTGGGCTCAATAAAACGCTCGACGTAGCGGGCCATCTCTACATCGATGGGGCCAAGAATCTGGTTGCCCCGCTGAATCAGCGTCACATCCAAGCCCAGGTGTACCAGGTTTTCGGCCATTTCTAGACCGATGAAGCCGCCGCCAATCACCACCGCCCGCTTCTTCACCACGGTTTGAAAGCCAGAATAGGATTCCATCCCGGACAGGCTGTTGCTAGTCGCTAGCCACTGGCGAATGTGCCGCACATCGGGCACAGTGCGCACCGAAAAAATGCCCGGTAGGTCAATGCCCGGCAGGTTGGGCCGAATGGGAGCCGCACCGGGCGACAGCACCAGCTTGTCGTAGGATTCGGTGACGACCTCACCCGTGACTACATTGCGCAGATCGATCGTCTTCTGATCGGCGTTAATTTTGACGGCTTCGCAGCGGGTGCGCACATCGATGGCAAACTGCCCGCGAAAAGTGTCTTCGTTGGCCACAAACAGGCTCGACTCTTGCTCAATCACACCGCCCACAAAGTAGGGCAGGCCGCAGTTGGCGTAAGACACGTAGGGGCCGCGCTCGACCATGACAATTTCGGCAGATTCATCTAACCGACGCAGCCGTGCGGCACAGGAGGCCCCACCCGCAACTCCGCCAACAATGACAACTTTCATGATTTAAGCTCCTAGTAATGAGTGCTAATCTCTGGGGTGCGTTTCAATATCCAGAGCGTTCGATATCTGAGAGGGAGAGATGCCGTGGGGCGTCTTGGTTGCGATGGGCTACATTAAGTTTTCACAGACCCGCAACCTTCCACCGCCCTAGAACGTCTCCCGTGAAATAAGGCGGCGGGCGAATTGTTGCCC
>JBGSNT010000332.1:0-6275 GCA_041739575.1 Nodosilinea sp.
CGTTTTCCAAGCATTCCATTTCATGCTGCTTTACCGCACAATTTCAGTTGGTCCGAGAATCGGGTCGCATTGATGGCGTTTTAGGGTGTCATGGGCTTTTGGGCTCAAGCGCGAAACACCTGGTCTGCGGTTAGCTGTAACTCTGGAAAGGTTGGAGAAAAGATTGGGTCACTACCGCGATACTGTTTGCCCTCATAGCTACCCTCTGTGAGGCTGTAAATGGATAGGGTAGGCACTTTTGCGGTCCCAATGTATCGGACTGCCCCCAGGGCCAGATAATCGACCACCCAATATTCTGGAATGCCCTGGGCGCGGTATTCTGCCAGCTTATAGAGGTAGTCATCTATCTTCGAGCTTTCGCTGACGATTTCGACCACCAGCTGGGCAGGAACGTCTAGTACGGCTGGTTTGTCGCCCAGGGCGTCTAAATCGGCTTGCTGCACCACCATGACATCGGGTAAGCGCGCGCTGCTGATTTCGGTACGCTGGCCTACGTCGCCACGAACGGCTTCCCAGGGGTAGCCGAGGCGGTGGATTTCGGTGTCGAAGGTGCGCTCTAGAAATTTGGCAATTTTGCTGTGGGGCCAGGGGGCAGGAGTCGTTGAGACGAGGTACCCTCGCACGAGTTCGTAGCGGGTGTCGGTGCCATCGCTGTAGTGCAGGTATTGCTCAAAGCTGAGGGTGGTGAGGGCGGCCTGGGTCATGGGTGAGGTCTCTGGCCATGCCGGGAGAGCTAAGATCATGATGGCATAGGTCGCTATGCTCTAGACCAGACCTCGATCTCCTTGGGGAACCGCAGCATGGCCCAAACTCTCGGCACACCCAAAGCGATTACCAGTCTTACCGAGGCCCATACTCGCCTCAATCTCAGTCGGGCGGCTGAGCCGAGCTTTTTTGCTGAGTGGCAGACCAACTTGTCGCCCCTCACCGAGACCGAACGGGGCACCCTGGATCGGCTAAAGGCCCGCTACCAGTATTACCAGGCCGATGGGGCCATTACGGAAAGCACGGTGAATATTATTTTGGTATCGCCGCTGCTGGATTTGCTGGGGCTATGCGACCCGCCCGACAAAATTCAGGGTGAAAAGTTTATGCGGTTTGAAATTGAAGATGGCGACACGCTGCTGGAAGGTTTGATTGACGTTTTGGTGATTCAGGATAATTTTTGGCTGGTGCTGCTGGAGAGTAAGCGCTACGGGTTTAGCGTGATGCAGGCTCTGCCCCAGACGCTGACCTATATGGTGGGCAATGGTGCCCAGCAGGCCGCTACGTTTGGGTTAATCACCACGGGTGAAGACTACCTGTTTGTGAAGCTAGACCCCCAGCGGCAGCAGTATGACGTTTCCGATAAGTTCACCCTCTCAACCCGGCAGGGGAACCAGCTCTACGCTGTGACAGCTATCCTCAAATGTCTGATTGGGGTGTTGTCGCCATAATCTCCCGTGTTCTACGCCAGGAGGCAGGATGGTTGTTCAAGCCGCTACAGGGTTTTGAGGGGCTTTAACGAGTTGGCCGTACTGTTCGCAGAAAAAACGGACACATTCAGGAGCTAGATCGATGACGGCTTCGTCGTAGGCACCTGTGTCGGGGTTAGGCCAGATTAGGGCATAGTCGCCTTTGACGAACTGAAAGCGCTCTAAATCTTGCAAGGGCAGCAGTGCCTTGCCAGGATCTTCTTCGACTAAGAGGGGGTAGAAGTCGAGATCGTAGATGGCGACATCTAACTCTTCCTCAAACCAAAGCCTGAGGCGGTAGCCATCCAGGTACTCGGCTTTGAGGAGGCCTTTCTCGTTTGAGTTTTGCCAATGGGCTTCGTCGTTGGCTAACGTTTTCCAAGCGTTCCATCTCATGCTGGCTCACCCCACAATTTCAACGGGTTGGTTGTTCATGGCGTTTTGCCACTGCTCCAGTAGTGCAGCTTCGTGAGCTTCTACCCAGGCCTCAATCAATCGCTTCAGCTTCGGCGGTAGCGGCTTGCCTGGGGCCATCCATCGTCTGGTACTGATTTCAATACGATAGCTCCTGTAATCATTTTGATACTTGATGTGGACGTGGGGAGGAGCGTGATCGTTGTAGTTCATTAAGACGACCAGAAGACCTCGATTGAAGGGATGGGAAACAGGTGGCATAGATTGGATAGGAAGTCTTGACTCAACAGTTGTAGCTACCCTAAGCCCAAATAGCTGAGTTCTTGACGGCAAGCAGCACATCTAATTGCGGTAGACCCCAATCCATCTGGTTAAGCCCTAAACTAAAGGCTGTAACGGCTTGAGGTAGCCCTACTATGGTGAGCAGCGCAGGCGTTAGAGAAGCCATCACGACACTCAACGACCTGCAACAGCGCCTAGGCCTTGTGCAGACCCAAAATGTTGATTTTTTCTCTGAATGGGTGGATGACCTACCGTCGCTGACGACTCAGCAGCAGGTGGGGATTGATCGCATCAAACAGCGCTACGACTATCACCGCGCCGATGGGTTACTGCTAGAGGGCACCATCAACTTGGTGGTTGTAGCACCATTGCTGGAACTGTTGGATTTCATCGATCCGCCTTTTCGCCTTAAGTCGCCTCATGGAATAGCGATAGAACTCGAAGACCCTGACGAGACCGTTCGAGGATTTATCGATGTCTTGGTTTTGCAAGAGCGGCTCTGGATTTTGACGGTTGAGTCTAAACGCACTAGCATTTCTGTGCCAGCGGCGTTGCCTCAGTTGCTGGCCTATATGGCAGCAAACCCTGACCTGCAACAGCCTAACTATGGCATGGCCACGAATGGCGATGAGTTTGTCTTTTTGAAGCTGGATGCTGGGCTGGAATACGATGCCTCTCGGTCGTTCTCGCTGTTCCCTCAACGCCACGAGCTAGGGCAGGTGGCTCAGATTCTTAAGGCTTTGGGGCAGCGGGTCTTAGGGTAATGATTCATCAGCGCACTGACAGAAGTTGTGGTGCCGTAGAGAGCACGGGTTGCCCGAAAACGGGATGGGCGAGCTATAACTGAGGCGGTAGGTGGGTTTTGCACCATAAGGGCACGGCGATGGCACGGGATGAGGCTTATCAGATAGCAGAAGAGCGGATTGAAGCGGCGCTAAAGGAAGGGGCTACTGAGCTTGATTTGAGTGAGTTAGGCCTGGCTGAAGTGCCTGATGGCATAGCAAACCTAACGAATTTTGCAAAGCTGAATCTTTCCAAAAATAAACTTACCAAGATTCCTGAAGTAATTTTCAGCCTCACCAATCTCACAGATCTTTCCCTTTCTGATAATCAAATCACGGAGATTCCGGAGGCGCTTAGCCAGCTCACTAACCTCAATTCACTTATCCTCTCCAGAAATCAAATCACGGAGATTCCGGAGTCGATTGGTCAGCTCTCTTGCCTCACATATCTTTCTCTTTGGCGTAATCAAATCACGGAGATTCCGGAGTCGATTGGTCAGCTCTCTTGCCTCACAGATCTTTCCCTCTCCAGAAATCAAATCACGGAGATTCCGGAGTCGATTGGTCAGCTCACTAACCTCACAAATCTTTCCCTTTTCAGAAATCAAATCACGGAGATTCCGGAGTCGATTGATCAGCTCACTAACCTCACAAATCTTTCCCTTTTCAGTAATCAAATCACGGAGATTCCGGAGTCGATTGGTCAGCTCACTAACCTCACAAATCTTTCCCTTGATAACCATCTTCTCAATCCAGTTTTACAAAGTGCCTATTCAGGCGGAATTGAGGAGTTGTTTGCTTATCTCAAGAGTATCCAAAGTTCCCAAGAAGTTGAAACCCTCTACGAAGCCAAGCTAGTGCTGATTGGCGAAGGCAATGTCGGCAAAACTACGCTGCTCAAAGCGCTTACGGGCAATGCTCCACAAGCAGGTGAGCAGACCACCCACGGCATTAGCATCGATATTCAAGCGCTCAGTTTGCCCCATCCCGACCAAGCCGATACCCAGCTCAAGTTCAACGCCTGGGATTTTGGAGGCCAAGAGGTATATCGGGTCACCCACCAGTTTTTCTTTAGCAAACGCGCCGTTTTTCTGCTGCTATGGGAACCGCGTCGCGGCGTACAGCAGTGCCAGGTAGAAGACTGGCTCAACATGTTGCGCCTGCGGGTGGGCGAAGCGGCCCGCGTCATCATCGTCTCTACCCACTGCAAAACTGGGGAGCGCATCGCCCGCATCGACAAACCCGTGCTCAAGCAAGAGTACGGCGACATGATTGTCGATTTTCTGGAAGTCGATAGCTTGATAGACGACCCAGATACAGGCGACAAGTTTGGTATCGCCGCCCTCAAACAACAAATTGCCAACACTGCCAAAACCTTTGGTCAAATGGGGGCTAAGCTCAACCGGGCCTGGCGCGAATCGCGGGATGAGCTGCTAGAGATGGATAAACCCCGCATTACCTACACCGACTTTGCCGCCGTGTGCGAACGTCGTGGACTGAGCACCATTGCCACCCGCACCCTGGCCGACCTCATGCACGACCTGGGCTACATCGTTTACTACGGCGACGACGAAGCCTTGCAAGACGACGTAGTGCTGCAACCCGAATGGCTGACTAAAGCGATCGGCTTTGTGCTCGAAGATCGCACCACCCAAGCCATGGACGGTATTTTGCCCGACAGCCGCCTCAAAGAGGTTCTATTCGACCATCCCTTCGCCAACGAACCTCGCTACAGCCCCGAAGTCTATCCCTTCTTTTTGCGACTGATGGAGAAATACGATGTCTCCTACCGCTTAGAAGACGGCACGGCGAGCCTAGTCTCACAGCATGTTCCCCAAGTACGGCCTCGCTTGCCCTGGCTGCCCGATGAAGACCCCGCCCCCGATCGCCGCCGCCTGGCGATGGTCTGCGTCATGGAAGAGTCGCCGCCAGGGCTGATTCCCTGGATGATTGTGCGCACCCACGAGTACATCTATAAGCGCCACGAAAACGACGGCAAAGAACACCGCCTGCACTGGCAAAAGGGCATGTTTCTCCGCAACAATCGCCACGGCGAAGCCATGGTAGAACTGCGCGACCGAGAACTCCACCTCTACACCGAAGCCGTCTGGCCCGAATATTTCACCAACGTCTTACAGCAAACCCTGCACACTCTAATTACAGATACCTGGCCCGGCCTCGAAGGTCGTTACTACTTCGCCGTCCCCTGCCCAACCGAGGCCGATAACCGAGCCTGTATGGGTCGCTTTGAAATCAGCGCTTTGCGCCAGTTTCTAGAAGAAGGGGATACCCACTACCGCTGCCAGTTTTGCCGCACCCGCCACGAAATTGTGGAATTGCTCTTCGGATTCGATGAGGACAACCCCCGCGAACAGCTCAGCCGTATTGAAACCAAACTCGATCGTGGTTTCGCCGAGATCAAAGACAATTTAGACGAATTGGAAACTGAGATAAAGAGCCGCATTGCCAACAACACCATGATCTTTATGCGGGCGATCGCCAACGAAGCCAAAGACGGCCCCCGCCTATTCACCCTCGAACCCATCGACGGCAACTGGCGGCGGTTGTTCGACAAACGCTATCGCTTGCATCTCTGGTGCGAAGCCGGAAACTGCCAGCACCGGGTTCATCAGCCCGACCTCGGCGTCTATGAGCTAGATGCCCCCCGCGACTGGGTGATCCAGGTTGCGCCCTACGCCAACCTCGTCTCGCGGGTGCTCAAAACCGTGCTGCCCGTGGCCATTCCCGCCGCCAACCTCTACTTCGGCGAAGCCATCATGGATGATTGGATCATCCAGCAATCCCTAGACGCCATGAAAGAGGCCACCGGCACTCTGCTCGACGGCGAATTTTCCGTCGCTGAACCCAGTCGCTTAAAAGACGGCTTACTGACCGAAGCCGAGCGATCGGGCATTCTGGCACTGCACAGCTTTTTGCGCGAAGCCGATCCCCACCACCAGCGGTTAGGGCTCAAGCGCATGCCCACCTACACTGGCGACTACCTCTGGCTCTGCGACACCCACTACCAAGCCGCCCAGCCCAAAATCCCCGATCGCATCGAATAGCGTTTCTGAACCAGTGCAGGCTCAAAGCTCTCCTCAGCAACCCTTACACTAGGAAAAAGGGCTCAGCGAGGGACAATGCACAACCCCTTTCCTGGTATGAACCCCTATCTAGAGCAGCCTGGGCTGTGGCCCCAGGTGTACCCCTGTTAAGGTGAGCATTAGTACTAGCGCGGTCGATTGGATACGCTAAAGACGTTACCCCTGGCCTGTTGGAATCGATGGAGTTAGCGTCCCATGATCAACGCGCTATTCGAGCAATTTGTTGAAGCCAGCCCGCC
>JBGSNT010000339.1:0-18803 GCA_041739575.1 Nodosilinea sp.
GATCTCCCTGAGTCCTGTCAATCGCGACGCGCCCGCCTAACCCGTGCCGCTGAGACCCTGGCGCTCGACGTGGGCGTTGCTCCGGCTTGCCTCGCCTTAGGCGTCAGTCGAGCCACCCTGTATCGTCAGCGTCGCTTGCCAACGCCCTCTGCCCGTCAGGTTCGGCCTCAACCGCCGCGCTCCCTGTCGGTGGCAGAACAGCAGCAGGTGTTAGCCGTGCTCCATTCAGAACGATTTATGGATTGTTCGGTGGCTGAGGTCTACGCCACGCTCCTGGATGACGGCACCTACCTCTGTTCAATCCGGACCATGTATCGACTGTTGGCCGCCCACGGCGAGACCCAAGACCGGCGTCAGCAACGCCAGCATCCCCCCTATAGCAAGCCAGAACTGTTAGCCACCTCGCCCAATCAACTCTGGTCTTGGGACATCACAAAGCTCCGTAGCCACCAAAAATGGACGTACTTTCAGCTCTATGTGATTCTCGATGTATTCAGTCGCTATGTCGTCGGTTGGATGGTGGCGCATCGAGAATCTGGCGCGTTGGCCGAGCGCTTGATTCGACTCACCTGTCAGAAGCAGGGCATTGAGCGGGGGCAGCTGACACTCCATGCTGACCGGGGGACGTCGATGACCTCGAAGACGGTCGCCTTCCTGCTCGCTGATTTGGGCGTGACCAAGAGCCATAGCCGTCCCCAGGTGTCCAATGACAACCCGTTTTCGGAGGCGCAATTCAAAACCTTGAAGTATCAGCCCACCTTTCCCACACAGTTTGGCTGTATCGAAGATGCCAGGGCCTTCTGTCAACACTTTTTTGCCTGGTATAACCAGGTCCATCATCACGGAGGCATTGGTCTATTGACCCCTGAAATGATGCATTCAGGCCAAGCTGCCGTCGTCACTCAGCAACGACAAGCCGTCTTAACCACCGCTTATCTCGCCCATCCTGAGCGCTTTGTCCATCACCCGCCAAGCCCACCCGTGGTGCCCACCGCCGTTTGGATCAATCCTCCGATGGCTGATCCCAACAGCCAGGCGGTTCCACACTAATTTCTTTTTAGTTTCTGTCTCATTTTTGTTGACACATTCCGCCAGACGCCAGGGATTTATACTGAAATTTTCCGCATAAGATCCCTGGGGGTGTTGAGGCAGACAGATTTCCATCTAAGATCCCGCGTGGGGATATTAGGCAGAAATTTTCCCTCTAATTATGATTTATGCGCCTTAAGGCAAACATATGGCTAAGGAACTCGAAAAGGTTGCTATTGAATCCGCTCCTGAACTTCGCGAGTGGTTATCCCAGAACCATTCCTCGAGTGGCAGCGTTTGGCTAGTCACCTGGAAGAAAGACTCGGGTCACCCATACGTTAGATACGATGAGATCGTCGATCAGTGCCTGTGTTATGGATGGGTAGATAGTCTCCCTAGAAAGCTTGACGAATTGCGGACAATGCTCAGAATTTCACCGCGCAGCCCCAAGAGTAATTGGTCTCGAGTCAACAAGGACCGGGTCAGTCGTCTCGTCCAGGAAGGACTGATGGAGCCAGGGGGGCTGGCCGTGGTTGAACAGGCCAAGAAGAACGGCGCTTGGGATTTCCTCGATGATGTAGAACGGTTGGAAGTGCCTGAAGATCTCCACCTTGAATTCGAAAAACATCCAGGTTCCCGCCGTCTCTTCGAGCGCTTCCCGCCTTCTTCCAGAAGAGGAATTCTCGAGTGGATTAAGACCGCGAAGACGGAGATAACGCGACGTAAACGAATTGCCGAGACAGTGCGCAAAGCAGCCGTGAACAGGAAGGCCAATTTCCCAAAGGGCCGCGATGCCGGCCCAGAAGACGAGTTGGCATCTGATACGGCAGATTAACTGTTTTGATAACAGGCGCATAACAAACCCACTGCACCTGAACAAATTCAAGTTATTGGTGAGTGGGAACGTTAGGTAGCTTCACGCTCGGCCCTAAACAGGCTTTTGGCGTCCCCACCAAAAGGCAATGGCTAAACCACCAAAAAGCAAGGCTTCACCCATCGGAAGAAAGCCAATCCATGCTCTGACATCAGCATTGCTGAGCACAATCACAAATCGATAGCACGCCATCAACGCCATCCCGGTTGCATTGGCAGGGGCAAGGATACGCGCCACCTCCATATCCCGAGAGGCTATTAGTAAACTCACTCCCCAGGCCACTAGCACAGAACCCGTGAATGCCACAAAGTAGTGCCCTACGCCATCCGCTGGAATGGGTGACTGACCCGCGCCCAAGAACACGAGCATCACGGTAAGTAGGGTCAAGCCCAGCAATATCAGTGCTCCACCGGTAATACCACACAGCTTCCCATAGGCAGAATTCATGCATTTACTCCCAAATTTAGTCCTAGTTCCTCGAATATCGTTGACTGTTAACCTAAGCGTTGGAATCCACAGGGATGCAGCACACAGCCTCTATCAGCCCATCACTATCTAACGGCGGTAAATTTCTCTCAGGCATTGTTCGATGTCTTGGTCTTGGAAGACAAAGCCTGCCTCTAGCAGTTTGCCTGGTGAGACGCGCTGCCCCGTCAGAACCAGCTCTTGCCCCAGTTGCCCCATCAGCGCTTTGATCAAGAAAGCGGGGGCAGGGACAAAACTTGGTCTGCCCAACGCTTTGCCTAGGCTTTGGGCAAAAACCTGATTGCTACAGGCTCCCGGCGAAACAATGTTGATCGGCCCGTTGAGGTCGGGATGGTCAAAAATGAACTCGATGGCGGCGACTAAATCGCGCAAACTGACCCAGGACATGATTTGCTTTCCCGTGCCAGATTTCCCCCCCAGGAAATAGGGAAACGGAGTTGCCATGGTTGGCAGTGCGCCCTCATTGCAATCGAATACCACCCCGATGCGCAGCAGTACGACCCGATTGCCCGCTTCCACGGCTGGCTCTGTTGCCTGCTCCCATTGGTCAATTAGCTCCTGCAAAAAGCAAGTGCCTGTCCTGCGATCGCGGTCAGCTTCTGAAAACGCCTCGTGGTCATCGTCATAAAATCCGTAGGCACTGACCGCTGACGCGTTAATCAGACGAATCTCGGGATTCTGTTTACAGACCTCAACACAAGTATTGGTCGTATCCAGACGGCTATCGGTCATGACTTGCTTGTAAGCATCCGACCACGGTTGGTCACTCACACCGGCACCCGAAATGTTGATAATGACGCCTAATTCCTCAGCCGGGTAGGCCGAAAATTCCTCCCAGGAACAGTAATCTGCTGCAAAGGGAAATTTTTGCTGAAGCCGCTGAGGGGTTCTTCCCACGAGCACCAGGGAACAAGACTTTTCGTGGAGCCGCTGAACCAGCCTGGTGCCGACCATACCGCTGGCTCCGCAAATAGCAACTTTTTTCATGATCAATAACCTCGGAATTCAACTTTATTCATTTCACGACTTTTTGAAACCTAAAATTGCAAAGACTGCTGCTGCGATCGCTACCACCACTCGCACCCAATGCAGTAACACCCAAATTTGCAATCGGCTGGTTGCTTTTGCCGCGCTATACTTCAAGTCCATGAAAGCCAGGTTGTTAGGCAAATGGTAAATTAGCGTAATGGCTACGGTAATCAATAATCCAAATAAAGAAACCAGCCACAGTGATCGAGTTGCAGGGGTATTCCAATTGAAAACAACAGACAACAGGGTTGCAATCAAGGCAGGCAATAGAGTGGCTGCCGTAGGGGGTAAAAGCAGCGGAAACTTCACCTTAAAATCTTCCATAAAGGCAATCGGATCAATGGATTGCCAATATCTCGCATAGCTCATGCCAATATTAATCATGTTGCCAGCAAAAGCAGCGGTGGCAATAATAGCGACAATGGCTACTATGTTTCTCCAGGATTTGATAGTCACAACTGATAATCTTTGAAGTGATGAACAACGTCGTTCCGAAATAAGAGGAAAAGCGCAATAAGCTGCAATAAAATAGTGACGCTAAGGGCTCCATAAACCAAGGTTGAACTGGCGACGTCCGGGGGGAGTGGATTGATCCATTGGGTTACTAGCCCTTGGGAATAATCGAAGGCTCCCACAGCGTTGTAGAGCACCAATAGTCCCCAAAGCTTAATCCCAGATCCACGCAGGGTGAAGTAAATCATAATTGGCAGCAGAACACCCAAAATAGCATCACTTACCCATGGCCCTAGCCAAGCATCAGGGCTAATGCCGCCAAACATTTCAAGGCTGGAAATAAACAAGATCGCCTGCAACCGAGTGATAGTCAGCAGCATCAGAACGGCTATCACCGTGATAACGATGGGTCGGGATTTCGCTGTGGTATTCATCAGTTTTTTTCAATCCTTTGCACTGTAATAGCGTTGTCAGATCATTTAAATTAAGTTGGGATGCGGCGGCGATCAGGTCTCGACAGCACTCGCTTCAAAGTCTTTATTGCCTTTATTAATGAGACGATAAACAATGTAAATGTGTGCGATTAACAGGGTCGGAAAAAACAAGATCGAGACAAACCACATCGTGCCGATATCGTGATTGAACAGATCAAGGCTGATGGCAATGCGCCCGACATTGACGATATCTGCAACTCCGATGAAAGTGAAGAGCCAAATCAACGGCATCGCCAAACTAGACCTTCCCCGCAGGGCAATCGCCGCCATTAACGCGCTGATGCCAGCGAGTAAATCACCATAGGCGATCGCAGACATCACTGGTCGTGGCAAAGACGGATCTACCTGACCAACAACCAGTAACGCAAAGCCCGCGAATCGAAAAACGTGCAACAAAAGCAGCGGCAAAACAGCTTTTTCAAAGGGTAACTTTGAGAGCCTCGGCTGCACGTACCAGAAAAATATCAATGTGTATACAACTAATCCAATGGTGCTTTGAACGCCCAGGATAGTCCAGTTGTTCATGACGATTTGCTATCTCCGTGCTTAAGTAATGGGAGCGTTATCTCTAGGCGTTCTTATTCATTTGCTGAAAGAGAAGTCCGGGTGCTAATCGACTCATCAGCTTTAGTTGCGCTGACTGGCCAGGAGCAATTTCGCCAGTATTGTTTTTCAGCCCTTTGATCAGTGCTGCGACTAACTTTTCAGGCGATATGCGGGGGAATGACGGATCGAGGTCAGCCGCCAATGGAGTATCGACGACCGGCGGCAACAGCTCCACCACCCGAACAGAAGTATTCGCCAGCTGCGATCGCAGGCTTTGGGTGTATGAGTGCAAAAATGCTTTGCTCGCGCTGTAAACCGGGGCCGCAGCATAGGGAACGTAGGCTAAGCCGGAGCTGACGTTGACGATCACCGACTCGCGTTGCAGCATCCCAGGCAAAAAGTGGTGAATCAGGCGCACCGGGCCAGACACATCGATGTCGATTTCTTGCAGCTGTTTCTCCAGCGGGAAACCCTGGGTGACATCAAACGCGTGCATAATCCCGGCATTGTTGACCAACATATCCGTGCCGCCAGCTGCATCCATAGCGTCGCGCAGGGCAACAACAGCTGCCTCGTCAGCCACATCGCAGACCTGGGACGAAATATTCGGATGGTGGGAAGCTGCTGCCGCTAGCTTCGTCTGATTGCGGCCCGTGATCACCACGTGGGCACCTTCAGAAGCGAGCGATCGCGCCATTGCCAACCCAATCCCTGAACCGCCGCCCGTGATAACGATGCGCTTTCCGTTGAGATCCATGGATAGTTCCTCAGCCAGTCATGGCCAGTCTGGTTAGCTTGCAAAATACAAGTGATTTAACTTGCGAAATAAGAGTAACGTTTTGGCTGGCAAAATGCAAGCTATAATTTAGAGTTCTTGAACTGTCTGCGATCATCGATTTATGCCGTCTGGCAAAGACATGCCGCGCTCAAACTGCCCGATTGCCTGCGCTCTAGATCTATTAGGAGACCGATGGACGCTGGTGGTGCTGCGCGATGTGCTGTTGGGGCAGCGCCGCACGTTTTCAGAAATTGCCGCTGACGAAGGCATCGCAACGAATACCCTGACCGATCGACTGGAGCGATTGATCGAGGCTGGCGTACTTGAGCGGCGAAGAGATCCCCGCGATGGCCGCAGTCGTCGATATGTACCAACCGAGAGCGGTCTAGAACTGATTCCGGTATTAATCGAGCTGATGGTCTGGGGGAATAAGTACATGTCGAGGACTGTTCCTGCCGAACTTTTGGCCCGTGCCGTGGGCGATCGCGATGCTTTACTGGCAGAACTTGTCGAACGTGCCCGCGATTCTGACAACTAGCAGGAATGGATATAATGTTGGCTTTCATCGCTCACTATTTCGATGAGCTGGTCAAGCGAACAATCATGAGAACTTGCATGGCATTTCTTTGATTTTGTAGATTGGTAGCGGATCACAAGCAGTAATACACACGATTGCTTGTCGTATGCAAAGAATTTTGGAGTGCTTTCGCTTTCTCGGGCGGATGGCCTGCGCCGAACGATGATTGAATTTGGCGTCAGATGAACAGGAAAGCGAAGGGGAAAACACCGAACAGGCCGTAGAGTCCCGCCAGCGCGCCGGGCGGGAATGATCTCCCGCGGGTGAAGATAAACTCATGGTTCGCCCATTTTTTTAGTACCTTCTGAAATTGCCAAACGCTACCTGTAGCGTCCTGGGCTGAGTTCAAAAGACAGTTTGCTAAAACGAGCCTTGAATGCATAAGAAGTGCTGAAAGTCAATATGTTTCTTGAAGGCCAGACCCCGCATTCTGCCGTAGCAATTTCGAAAACTCATTTCAAAATGAGCGAACCGAGAGATAAAGACGCAAAATATACCAAGAGCGGCCTCGAACGACAGCGCCGCCGGCAGGTTCAGATGATACCAATCGGTTCCAAGGGGATGGCTGTCGGGACCGAATACATTATGCCCGTAGCCCGAAACGAGGTCAGCCAGCCAGTGGGCCAACGACAATGCCATGGCGATAAGCGCGAACACAGGACGGCGCGTCACCGCGAATGCGATCGCACCGGCAAGCAATGTCCAGCCAATCTGGGGGATCAGGTCGTGACTAAATGTCATGTCGACTATTACGTTCGCCAGGGTCGGTCCGTCGGTGCCTGTCGGGGCCATTGTCTCGATGCCGAGCGCGACGAAAGTGAACATCGCGATGTCGATCAGAAAGGCACTGACAAGAAGAAGCCACCAGTGCATTTCCGGTGTTGCACGTTTGGCAATCAGTGTCGTTGCTGCGTGTCCTGAGATCATGCGGCTTCCTCACTAATCAGTTTCTGCACAAGCTCTGCCGTGGTGAGAATGGCGTGCGCATAGGTCGGGCCATTGACTTCGTGGGCGGCGTGCATGGCTTCTGCCGACATAGCCGCCGTTGCATCGCGTACCAGCGTCACATGGTAGCCGAGTTCGGACGCATAGCGCGCTGACGTTTCGATACAGGTATTGGCAATCATCCCGATGAAGATGACATGGGTGATACCGTGCTGGCGCAGCTGCACATCCAGGTCGGTATTGGCGAAGCTGGACGCCCCCCAGTGTTCCTTGACGACGATGTCGCCGGGCTCGGGGCCGAGGCCTTGGTACCATTCACCGCCCCAGCTGTCGACGGCGAACAACTGGTATTCGTGCGCCGCACGCTGTGAGGGTGTCAGGTTCGTCCATCCCTCGAAATCCGTCGGCTTGTGCCGATGGTGGGGCAGAATGAAGATCGGGATCCCGGCCTCGCGCACAGCCGCACGGACCCGAGCCAGGTTGGCATGAAGGTCGACCGACCGGGCCACCTCGCTGACGGCGGGCCACATTTTGCCTTCCTCTGCAAGGAAGTCGTTGTAGGGGTCGATGAAGAGTAGCGCGGTGCTACCCTCGGGATATCTGGTTTCGTCCATGAATCGTTCCTTTCCGGGGTAGTGAGGCGAGAAAGTCCCGCACGTTTTGTTTCACAACATGACTGTTCAGCTAGCAAGGCAGGACGTCACGATTAGGGGTAGACGCACAGTAGCAAAACACCAGTCATTTAACTTGCAAAACAAGAGTAACTTTTTGACTGGCAAAATGCAAGCTATAATTCTGAAGCCCTTGAACCATCAGCGATCAGCGATTCATGCCGTCTGGCAAAGACACGCCGCGCTCAAACTGCCCGATTGCCTGCGCTCTAGATCTATTAGGAGACCGATGGACGCTGGTGGTGCTGCGTGATGTGCTGTTGGGGCAGCGCCGTGCGTTCTCAGAAATTGCCGCTGACGAAGGCATCGCCACGAATACCCTGACTGATCGACTGGAGCGATTGATCGAGGCTGGCGTACTAAAGCAGCGACTGGATCCTTGCGATGGTCGCAGTCGTAGGTATGTTCCTACCGAGATCGGCCTGGAGCTAGTTCCAGTCCTGATCGATTTGCTGGTTTGGGGGCGCAAGCATACTCCAGGCGCTGACTATGCTGAAGTCGCTGCTCGCGCAGTTACCGACCGCGAAGCGCTAATAGCGGAACTCGTCGAACGTGCCCGTGAAGCTGACGAGGTTCTCGATCTCCCATCGTCCTAGATAAGGTTGACCCTAGAAAAACCTGCATTTCAAGCCATTCAAGCCTTATAAACTAGCTTTTAGTAGTCGATCATCACGTTAGCAACGTCCAGTTTAAAATCCCTCTGGTAAGGCCCGCAGCAGATGAACTTTGAGTGACTCTGCACTGATGGTCTCAACGTAGGCGGAGGTTAGGTAGGGTTGATAGGTCTCATCATTGCGCAAGTGGACTTGCCCATGGGCAATGATTAAAGACACCAGTAGGCTAGAAAACACGGCTTCATTTTCTTCAAAAAGCTCAACGATATTGTTACTAGAGTTAGTGATATCGAGGACTAGGCGAGTCAGTGCTGTGGAATGAGAAATGTTTTCGGCTAAATATAGGTAGCGCTCTGGTGTTGTCAGGGCCTCAAAGGCAACGAGTTGTTCTAGGGCAACGGGAGTCGCAATATCAGTTTCTCCACCCATGAGCACCACTGGAATCTGAATAGTGTTCAGCCCCGTTTCGCCAAAGAGGCCGCTAACTGGAGCGAGGGCGAACACAAAGCCGATGCGGTCGTCGGTCAGACTACCGTCGGTTAATTGTTGGATGGCACTGGGCACCGCTGCTAGCTCTAGGGCTCCGCACGTCAGTAAAAGTGCGATGTTGATAGCATTTGAGCCAATATCCGCGTCTAAATCACATTGCTGCTCTAGATAATTCATATCAATGGTGCCACCTGCGGCTGCTAGCGCGGTATAGCCACCAAACGAGTGACCCATGATACCCACGTTATCTAACTGAAGATGCCCCTGAAATTCAGTCGCATTGAGCTGCTCTAGCGTATCGAGTAGAAAATGAATATCTAGCGGGCGATTAATAAATTCCATCGGGTCAAAAAATTCCTGATACAGACCCTGTGCCAGACCCTCTAGGTAGGTCTGGTTGCTGCCAATGTGTTCTGGCATCGCCACAAAAAAACCATTTGATGCCAGCCCTCGAGCAAGATTGACGGCTTCTGGATGGTTGCGGATAGAACCCAGGCCATGGGACAGGATCATCACCGGCAGGGGGCCTTGAATGGCAACGATGTCGGCGGGTAGATAAAGGTCAACGGGATAGGTGCGATTTCGCTGGCTGTCGTTTAATAGTAGCGATCGCTGCTCCACCGCAAACTGACCGTTTTCGCCTAGGGCTGGCAGGGCGCTATAGTCCAGGGCTGGCTCAGCGGCGGCAGTGGCCCGTGATTCTTGGGCAACAGCGCTGATCAACTCACCAGTAGTCTCCAGGCTGGTATTGACAGATTGGGCCACAGCCTGAATTTGTCGCAGATCCAATCGTAGCTTGCGGGTCGGGTAGTGACGGATGATGTTGAGCAGTGAAAGCCCGTTGGGATCGGCGGCAGCCAACAAAATGGCAGCTCGAATAGCTTGCCCACCATTTTGGCGAGCTTCAGTTTCAACCAACTGCCCGAACAAGGATAAGAGCGCCTCACCACTGGTCGTGTACAGCCATTGGGAAAGGGCAAAGGGATCTCCTATTTCTTCAGGAATATCAGGGCCCAGGGCGGGTAAGGGCGTACTCAAGAACCGCTGAAAGTCCTGCTGTCTTTCTGCTGGCAAGCGGTTGAGATAGGGCGCGAGGTTTTCATCTACTGTGCCATTTTGGGCAAAAGTTTCTAGGGATGAGACGGGCAGCGATCGCCCAAAGGGACCGTAGTCAAAATAAATCTCCTCGGTGGATCGAGCTGGTAAGGTGGCGACGATGCCCGAGACCAGGCTGATAGCGATAGTTTGTAGAATCTGCCGAGTGATCTGCAAAGCAAAGGGTTGAAAACTCATCATTAATGCGATCTCTTGGTCTTCTAGACGACAAAATTGCAATATGCATAGGCGTATTTAGAGCCGTTGGATAGTTCTCAATACGTCATCCTCTTCAGGATTGGCTAACCTGTTTAACTCAATTCAGCTGACTCTTACTTTGCAGGCTATTTAACTTGCAAAGTAAGAGTAACTTTTTGACTTGTAAAATGCAAGGTATGACGTTTAGGCCGTTGAACCGTGGGTGACCCCAAGGTCATGCCGTTCGGCAAAAACATACGCTCGTCCTTTCTATTTACCTGCTCCCTCGAACTGTTGGGAGGGAGGTGGGCGCTGGTGGTGCTGCGCGATGTGCTGTTGGGGCAGCGCCGTTCATTCCCAGAAGTTGCTGCTGACGAAGACATCGCGACGAACACACTCACTGATCGGCTTGAGCAGCTGATCGAAGTACGTATGCTTGAATGCAGGCGAGATCTTTGCGATGGCCGTAGTCGTGGATATGTTCCAACCGACAGTGGTCTAGAGCTGATTCCGGTACTGGTCGATTGGGAATAAAAGCATACTTCGGGCTCTGTACTTACCGAACTCATGACCCGCGCCCTGGACGATCACGACGCATTAATGGCAGAACTTGTCGAACATGCCCGCGATTCTGACGAATAGTTGCCTGCGCGCGCAGCTAGCCGATGTAGCTGGAGGGTAATTGTCCAACGAAGCATAGGACAAATTTTGGAACGTTTCACGAAAGAGCTGTCAAAAGAGGCTGTGATGCTGCTCTGGGGCGCGGGCAGCTCCTCAACGACATTCAGTATCAAAGTCGAAAACGCAACTTACAACGTTTTTTAGCGTTGCCAAAGCTTACCCTTAAGGTGCTGTGGTTTCCGCTGTCGATGCCATGGATTTATGGGCCGACTGGGCGCTCCAATTGATAGCCCTCAAACCCCATAAACAGCTCTATTTTCAGCGTGGCTTCTATGCCCTATCCCTTATGCAGCAACCTTTCTAGGTACGTTGTCACCCGTTAAGACCGCTGCCTCTGACTGGGGGCCAGACGACTGGGATACTGGCCGCTACCGAGCCGAAGGCAACGGCAACACCTGAGCCCTAACCTGGGCGCGGGAGAGCAAACGGGTCAGGCGCAGAGCCTGGTGCTGGTAAAGCGGCTGGGGCAGGATACCCGGTAGCTTGGCCATAAAATCCCGGGCGTCGCCTAGGCGATAACCAGAGACCCGGGCAATTTCAGCGGCTCCGTCAAACAGGGCGTCAGCGGTGAGGGCTTTTTCGATATACAACTGCCAGGTGCGGTCGGCTAGCTGGCGCTGCTCGATACGCCGCAGGCCACCGATGGAGGCCAGCACCACCAGGCGATCGCCCCCTTGAAGTCGAGTATCTTCCGAGGGCATGATTTTCCCTGGCTGGTGCTCTCGCTGGTGCCATAGGGGCACCACACCGTAGCCGTAGGCAATGTCCGACAGCAGCAGCCCATCCAGGGTATCTCCCCCCTCGATCTGGTACTGGGTGACCAACACCGTTTGCTCGTAGAGCCGAAATAGGCCAATCACGTGCTCGCCAAAGGCGGCTCCGGCAAAGGCTTCGGCAGAGATCGCTGAGGCGCACAGCACCTGGGCAAAGGGAAAGATCTTGGCAACGCGATCGGTAAACTGCTGATCGTAGGTGCGAATAATGGCGCGGCAGTGGGGGTTTACCCGATGGGCCAACAGCCCCGCCTCCAGGTTTTGGATCTCGTCGTCGCTAACCGCCACCACGCTTTTAGCTGTAGCCAGGTGGGCCTTATCCAATGCGGCTTTTACATCCCCGGTCAGCAGCGGAATTTTGGGCAGTACGTCGATATCGAGGGCATGGGGAGAAATGCCAACAACAGGCTGGTTCAGCTCTTGCAGAGTGGTCAGCACCTGACGCCCCACTCGCCCCAGCCAGATCACCACCACGTGGTCTTTTTCAGGCACCGGGGGACGACGCTCCATAAACTCAAACCGCAGGGTGAGCAGTTTTTCGGTGAGCAGGGCGTAAAGCACCCCTACAAACGCAGTTCCGGCCACCGTGAGTAGCACCCCAAACAGCTGTAGCAGACGGTAGTTGTTGAACTCTTCAAGAATCTGAAAGATATCGCTGAAGCCCCCAAACAGGATGATAAAAGCGAACAAAAACGCCTGAAAGGGAGAAATGTCATCGGGGGAGTTGAGATCAAACAGCAGGGTGCCCACCAGGCATAGGGCGACCACGGTAATGCCGCAGATGATGGACACCCGGCGCAGCTGCTGTTCAGAACTGCTCTGCCAGAGGCTGAGCAAATCTTGCCGGAGGGCGGGCCAGTTGCGCCAGCGGGCGATCGCCTGCCTGAGTCTTTTCCCTATCCCCCGCCGCACCGGCTTGGGCGCTTCGCTGACGAGGGCGAGGTGGTGCTCATCGCTTTCGATCACCACCACCTCGTCACCCGATCGCAGCATGGTGTCGGGCAGCCAGGTGTAGAACAGGCTAGAGGGGCTAAACACCCTGGGTACATCCTGGGCATAAGCGGTATGGCACAGTACCCGGCGATGGATGGTGTCCAATTCGTGGAGATGGCGGCGATCGCACCAGACATGCCCTGGACCGAGCTGCTGCTTCACCACCTTAAACCGCTGACCATCGCAGCTAAAGTAGCCAATCAGCGCATCCCCAAAGGCTCCCAGAGCAAAGGCCGGAGCCGCTAGCTGGGTGGGCTCAAAGGCGACAAAATTATTGAGCTGCTGACCCATTAGGTCGTTCAGGTTTTGCTTATCCGATCGCATCACCAGCCGTACCCGGGGGTTGAGCACTCGCGCTGTCAGTGCAGCCTCTAGGTTGACCCGCTCATCCTGGGTGACCAGTAGCACCGCCCGGCACTGGCGAATGCCCGCGTCTTCCAGTACCTCCGCCAGACGGCAGTCGCCAATCACCAGGCGATCAATCTGATCCTTCAGACGGGGTACCTCCCACCGGTCGGGCAAGCGGTTGTTGATGGCATGTACCGGCACCCCAAAGCTCTTCAGGTTGGCCACGCAGTTCTGCCCTAGGCTGCCCAACCCGCAGACCAAAAACCCGTCGCTGGGCGGCGGTGTTTCTACTCTGACAGGCTGAGGAGCGGTGTTTTCCATCGGGGGTGCGATCGCAAATCCCAGTCCAGAATTATTTCTGACAAACGCTAATCCCTGCCTGAACATCCCCAATTTGTAGAGGCGATCGCTCACCCGCTGGGGCTGGCAAGATCAGGGCTACTGGGCTCGGATTTTGAGTCATGCCGAATCCTGCATGTTTGCTCCTAACCCAGTTCATGCCATTGCTAGCCTGTTGATCCATACTTCTCCTCTTGAGTCATCACAGTGTCGAGAGTGTTTGGACTAGCGATCGCAGAAACCTTTGCTCAAGTCGTTCTGTTAGCCTCGCAAGATTCATTCAGCGACAGTGATGTGTAAGAAACCTAACTTCTCTAATATATGGGCGATCGCCTCTGTGCGGCTTCGTAATTCTGCTGAAAGATAACCACCAGTTGTGGGATCTGCAATCCTTCGTTTCTTGCATCCGCGGCGTCCAGATGATGACGAGACAGAATTCAGTGCCCACAACGCCTTAGATACAATCGATGATGTTAGCCATCAGGTCTCAGAATCTGCGGCCCCTTATTTGTGAGCCCTCAGGCGGCTAGACAGACTATGCATAACCTCCAGGGCAAAAATAGGTGTTTCCTGGACTAAAAAGAGAAAATGCTCTTTGTCCAAAACTGCTAATCGGCAGTCAGTCTTGGCTTTGGCGGTAGAAGCTCTGCTATGAGGAATTTGTAGCAGTGCCCCTTCACCGAACACGTCACCGGTTTTAATAGTTTCAAAGACCTCTTCTTTGACCCAAAGTTCCACTTCTCCTTCCACAACGCCATACATGACGTCCCCAGTTTCTCCGACCGCGAAAATGGTCTCTCCAGCCTTAAAGGTCTGGATATTGGGAGAGGTCATAAACAGTTCAATAATTTTCGTGGGTTCTAAAATCATTTTGAACTTAGGGCAATTCAATTCCAATATTATATAATTATTCGCATTCAAGAATCGTTAAGCCCACATTAAGAGGGAAACGAATTAAGGGCACCTCGAAAAACAAAAATTCTATTGAGGATGACAACGAGATCTCAGTGGTTTCGGGTCCCCGAATTCTCAGTAAGGTAATTAATTGAGGTGCCCTTAAGAAAATGGTTGGCCTAAGATTTCCTTAATGGGCACTTAATTTGAGCCTGAAACCATAGAGACATTGGTTCAAGTACAGATCTTCAATCAGATTAGTCCAGAAACTCCCCGTCTCATCTATTGTTGTCACAGTGGGTCAGGTCTGAAAACTTTCAAGATTACACTACGGAGCCCTCTATGAGCCCCTTAAGTCACCGCACGGGGTGAACTTTCCAACCCTGAACCTGCGCTTGCTCTCCATGACCGAGAAAGACAAACAGGATCTGGAGTTTGGCGTTGAGCAGGGGGTGGACATCATTTCCCTCAGCTTTGTGCGGCGAGCGGAGGATGTGCAGGAGCTGAAGGCGCTGCTGAAGGAAAAGGGAGCCGACATTCCGGTGCTGGAGAAGCTGGAGAATCCCCAGTCGATCGCAAACCTCGAAGCCATTGGCAACGAATGCGACGCCATCATGGTGGCCAGAGGCGACCTGGGCGTGGAGATGATTCCTGAAAAAGTGCCCCTGGTCCAGATGATCGCCGAAAACATTTTATACCAATGCTTTTAGCGACTTTTACGAAACGGATAGAAGATAACTATTGGCTCTCTCTAGAAGGCTTGAATGCAGCTTAAATTACCTGTCTACTTTCTTGAGTCAAGATTCAGATGCTTGATGCCCTAACCAATGGGACTACGGCTGTAGATGTCAGCCCTACTCAGTTGAGAGGGCTAGCTTCGCGCAGGGTAACTGGATAAATCTTCGACCAGAGGTTCCCCCCATAACTGTTGCCAACCATCAAAATACTGGCTTAATCCAGCATTAATCTATGCTTAGCTGGGAGACAAGCCAACTATGTAACGATACGATGGCGAAATGGCTAATTTTGGCAAATTTACGGCATTTACTTACATAAGGGACTTGTCGGAAAATAATGTACCTCCTTGATCGGGTTTCGACACCGCTTAACCCTCGATATCTGAAGGTTGAGCGGTGTCGAAACCTAGCTGCTGGTACAAGATTACCCTGCATATCCCTAAGGTTTATTCTTGAGGAGAATGCAATGCATTTTGTGACTCTAAAATCGTCTTTCAAGCTAAAGCTGCTGGCTGTAGCGGCTTTAGCTCTGGCTGGGGTGGTCAGCTGTCGCCCAGCCAGTGGCCCTAGTGGCGGTGAGCCATCTGCTATCACTGCACCTATCGCCCTCACAGGAGCCGGTGCCTCGTTCCCAGCACCACTGTACCAAAACTGGGCCATTCAGCTGGCCCAGGTAGAGCCCAATTTGCAGGTCAACTACCAGTCCATTGGCAGCGGGGCAGGTATTGAGCAGTTCACCGCTGGCACCGTCGACTTTGGCGCTAGCGACACCGCCATGACCGACGCCCAAATGGCTGCCGTCACGCGAGGCACTATCCTGCTGCCTATGACAGCGGGCAGCATTGTGATGGCCTACAACCTGTCGGGGGTGGAAACCGGGCTAAAGCTAACTCGCGATACCTACGTAGGCATTCTTAGCGGCAAGATCACGAACTGGAACGACCCGGCGATCGCCGCCGCCAACTCCGATGTCACCCTGCCCGACCAGCGCATTACTGTGGTGCACCGCTCCGACGGTAGCGGCACCACCGGGGTGCTGACCAAGCACCTCAGTGACATTAGCCCCGACTGGGAAAGCTCCATTGGCCAGGGTAACGCGGTGGAATGGCCAAATACCGGTAATTTTGTTGGGGCGCGGGGCAACGAAGGGGTGACAGCCCAAATTCAAAACGTGAATGGTGCCTTTGGCTACGTGGAGTATGGCTTTGCCTCTAACAACGGCCTATCGGTCGCAGCCCTGGAGAATAAAGCGGGCAGCTTTGTTGTGCCCAACGATGAAACGGCGGCAGCCACCCTGGCGGCGGTAGAGCTACCTGACAACCTGCGGGCCTTTATCACCGACCCTGAGGGAGAAGACTCGTACCCTATTGTTACCTTTACCTGGATGATGATGTTCAAGGAACAGCCGGATGCGCCTAAGGCGATCGCTCTGGAGCGCTGGATCGAGTTTGGCCTTAACGAAGGGCAAGATCAGGCTGAGCCGTTGGGCTACGTGCGCCTACCTGACGTAGTGCGGCGGAGGGTAGCCAAAGCCGCCGATGTCATTAGCCCTGACTACACCATTACGCTGAAGTAGTCAGGGGCTGGGCTGAAGAATAGCCGCAGTCACACTGGCTAGGACATCGAGAAACCTAGATGAACGTTCAAACGTTCATCTCAGAAATGGCTCAACCAGACTGGCTAAAGCTATAAATCTAGGGTCAACATCGCTGCCTGATGTTGACCTTGGGCTACTCCTTTAGTTAACGCGTTTGGTCTTGCGTAACACCTCACTCAGGGTCAGGTTGGGCTGGGGCTTTCCGTCGAAGGCCGTGCCTGCTTTTCCCTGGTGGAAGTTGACCAGAGCAATGTTGTAGGCCTCTTCGGTGAGGGGAATGTAACCTACCTGTTGCACTACCTCAGGGGCTATTTTCAGGTAGTACTCCACAAACTCGCGCACCGCCGGGTTGCGCTGGGCCGAGGTGTAGTTGACGTAGATAAACAGGGGCCGCGCCAGGGGTTCATAGGTCGCCCGCACCACGTTTTCAGTGGTCGGCATTACCGGGCCACTGCCATTGTCTACCGGGACGGCCTTCAGGGTAGCGGAGTTTTCCTCAAAGTAGGCCAAACCAAAGTAGCCCAACGCCCCTGGGGTTTGGGCTACGCCCCTCACCAGTAGCTCATCGTCTTCACTGGCCACAAAGTCGCTGCGGGTGCCCTGGCCCACAATCACCTCGGCAAAGTAGTCGTAGGTACCGGAGTCTAGACCAGGGCCAAATAGCGTCAGGGGTTGATCAGGCCAGCCAGGGCGCACCTGACTCCAGTTGGTAATGCGGCTCTGGGCGCTAGGTGCCCATATTTTTTTGAGCTCGGCCACGGTGATGTCGTTGACCCAGGTGTTTTGGGGGTTGACTACCACAGTTAAAGCATCAAAGGCCACCGGCAGTTCGTAGTATCGGACATCGTTGGCGTCGCAGGTGGCAATCTCGGCGGTAGAAATCGGGCGCGAGGCATTACTGATGTCGGTTTGCCCGGCACAAAATTTCGTGAAGCCGCCGCCAGTCCCCGAAAAGCTAACATCGACCTCTACCGGGTTGCTGGCCTGGGCGTTGTAGGCGGTGGCGATCGCCTCGGTGATTGGGAATACGGTACTCGACCCGTCAACTACCACGGCACGGCGCTGCTGCACTAGATCATCGGGCTGAGGAGAGGTGCCCTCGGGCGCACCACTGGTGGTTGAAGAACAACTTACAACAAGTAGCGACAGGCCGAGGGCTAACCAGCCTCTATAACTTTGACTCATCATAATCTTCACTTCCAAACCGCTAAGGTGAGAATCTAACATCCGCCAGCAGCATCTGCCCATGGGGAGCTGATAGTTATCATTTCAAATCAGGTCGATCCACTGATTATGATGTGGTTAAGAGGCCCTATCTTGTCATATAAATTGATGACTGAATGTCGGAATGCCCGGCTAGTCGGGGCTTAGCACCAAACCCTAGTTGGATGGCTCTGATGGGTGGATCGTTCGACGGAACGCCCCTAAAAGATGCCTATTTTGAAGCGGGGTTTCGAATTTGAATCCGGTTCTATAACGGTTCTCATTCGAATGAGGCACAGTAGCAGTCATTTGTGACCCAGTTACGAATGTCAATAAATACACACACTGTCGAAAATTCCTCCTGAGAGACGCACCGCCTAGCATGGATGGGGCGATGCGTTGCGGTCAGGAGGTGAAGCTCTGACTGCCTGACACATCTCCAATGTAGGTTGGGTGAAATGTAGTGGAACCCAACACTAGCTGATAATCTGGGGCTAGGGCATACGGTGTTCTACGCTTTTGGCAATAGTCGTAAAGGCTGACAGCGGTTCTGAGCAAAGTTGATGCACTTCAGGTTTGAACTTGCGCTCGTTGGTCGTGTTTGTCACTTTTGAGGCCCAGGGACGGTTACCCATCCCATAAACCAAGGTTAAATAATGCTTAACCAAAAACCACCTGCATAGCAGCACAATAAGGGTAGGAGAATTCAGTGGTTAGGAGTTCCTGATGAATCACACCCAATCCCCAACCCACTTTCCTCGGCAAGTGGGGGGGATAGCCCTAGAATTTGATGATTGGGCCAGTAAAGTACGCCAGCAGATGATAAGCTGTTGCGCATTTAAATTGCATCCACAGCATTTCCTTTATTTTTGAGATTACGCCCCCAATTTATTACAAGATCACCCTCATTCAACAGGTTATTGATAAGGGCTTCTAACTCTTCAATCGACTTAAATAGAC
>JBGSNT010000342.1:0-4430 GCA_041739575.1 Nodosilinea sp.
GCCTGTATTTTTCTGGTATTGCGGCGGAAGTAGAGCCCGAGGACGTAGAGCGAGTAATCCCACTGATGATGAAGCGGGCTGCTAATGGTCAACAGCGATCGCCTGCTGACTACCTCGCTCCATCCCCCCGACGGCTTTATCAGTTTCAGGCCCAGGCCGTTTGGATCACAGGAGAGCGCCTAGCCCTAAGTGAGACCGTTTTGATAGACACGAAGATTCAGCTCGACCTGGCCAGCCTTACCAGTTCTTGATAACCACCAAGCAAATTGGACTATTATTCATAGCGATCGCTGTTGGGTAGATTTGCTTTGGCGTTAACTACTCTCTAACTAAGCCAGCCCTCAGCTCAATATCAGAGATCAATACCGCTGGGAAAATCCTGGCCAATTGTGCTGGATCTCTTACGATTTCTGGCTGAGAAACAAAGTTGAGCACAGCAAAATCGTTGTCTCCCTCGGCGGCAATTCGAGCAGCCCCCTCAATTACTATTGTCTCGTTATGCCTTGCAATGAGCCAAACGTAGTATTTAGGGATAGCTACACCCACTTGAGTTGGGACATCACGCAGTAAATCATAGTCCACAATCAGATCATCGCCAAAATCAGGTTCTAGATAGGCAGCTAACTCCTGGGTAAGGGCTACATTATTGGTTGAGCTTGCCGAGTGTTCAATCGGCACTGTTGGTACTGTACAAGCACCAACAACACCAGCCGTTAAAAAGCTAATCCAAGTAATGAGCTTCATTTTTCACCTGCTCTATCAATAATTGCCTCAACCAAAGCCCCACTGCACTCGCGCAAGTTGGTCTAGGCCATCCTCATCCTGCCCAGTGGTAAGCGGCGGTAAGCGTGATGCTGTCCTCAGATGTCATGGGCACATTAGGGTCAGGAAAAGCCTGCCCTACCCAATCTTCCAGTTCAGCCAGCGCCTGGGGATAAATAGACCTGTTGTGAAATACCGCTCAAAATCGCTGAAAGCCTTGCTACAAAGCAGTTTCGAGGATTTTGACCAGGAAGGGCTGAAAGCCTTGCCTAGAAAGCGTTTCGAGGTTTTTTGAGTTTAATTCACAACAACTCTAATGTCGTCCGGTACCCGCCACATATTGCTGTAGATCCGTTCCCGATAGGCTCTCATAAGACTGTCCACTGTACTCTCGCGGGACAGGTCTGCCACCACCACTGTCTCTAACGTGGCCCTTGAGCGCGACCGTTATGCCCACCTTCAATCTGCCTCCAGAGCATAAGCAAAAGTCTACTCTTTACGTTATGGATCCACTATCCCAGAGGTACAGAAGAACTCTTGATGGCGATCGATTTTGCCAGAAACAGTATCGATGTTACTAAAGCCAGCACTCTTTAACATCAATTCGACTTGACTCACTTCGTAAGTTGTAAACCCATGCCGAGAAAAACTTTTCTGCTCTAAATATTTTTTTGAAGCATAGCAAAGTACAAATTTTCCACTCGGACTCAGCACTCGACGACATTCATTCAATACCTGTGGTACATCAGGCCAGAAATAGATGGTATTAACGGCACAGAGTTTACTGAAGTGATGTTCGGGGAATGGCAATGCCATCGCGTCAGCCAAATGGAGTTCGACGTTCCCTTGTTGAATGAATGATTGAAACCGTTTTTGACCAATCTTCAAAGCATCGGGCGATCGCTCTATTCCTACAATTAGGGATGTTTGACCTGTCTGCACAATTTTGTGAATCAGATCGCCACCGCCAAAGCCAATTTCGAGGATGCGATCGCCCGATTGTAACTGTATCTCCTGCAAAACTAGATCATTCATTGGTGCATTACTACGATTGAGAAATTGCAAGAGTAGCTGCCCAAACCAACCCGATGGAAACCCTAGTTGCTGACTCAGAAACGCACGGAATAATTTCATTACCTTACCTATCCTAATTCTGTTAAATCTGCTCTGATTTCAAAACCAACCGCTTCTGGGGCACAAATAGCAAAGAGATACCCACAATCAGTAACCAGAGTTCCCAGAGAATGAACCCAATGGGGGTTGTTTCTACCACAGGCATTCCAGGAATCACGGTGGCTAAAAGTTCACTTTGCCCTAACAGCAGTAGTGGTGTTGTAAACAGTCCCCACCAGGCAACCCAGGATTTGAAGAGCGTTGACGATCGCATCGCTAGCCCGACACCCAGCGTCCAACCGATCAGTAACGTTTGTCCCAAATGCTCACCGATGACAACGCCCCCATATTGATGCACCACTTGATAGACCACGCTGACTGTCTCGCGGGTCGTGGTGCTGGCGTTTGGGTCAGTATAGAGGTTTGCCAGAACTGGAACCACAAACACCCAGCGCATCAGTCCGACCGCTTGCAAAATCCCAGATAGAACTCCCAGGGGAGTTGCGATCGCCAGATAGGGCGAATGGTGGGGTTGTGCTTGAACATCCAAGACCTGGTGTAATAGCAGACTAGTAGGGATAAACAGTAACGCTGCCAGCCCAAAGGCAAACCACGTTAGAATGAGTCGGATTCCGCCTGCATGAAACTGAGTTAAAACGATATCGACGGGTTCCCGCAGAATGTCATCATACCCAAAGGTTTGAATCAGCATGGTGTAGGGAATATTCGACAGCACGACTAGCAGAATCAATAGAATACCTGCTGTGCGAGAGAGTTGTAAGCGATTCATGAGACGTTCCAGCCCAGAGTGTGAATGCCACCAGCAAAAGTCCTGCATCGATTATTCGGGATAAAGAATTCATGGCGTGGATCTCATTGCTGACAATTCAACCCTAAAGCTTTCTGGTAGGGTATGAATTGACCAGCTGCGCCAGAATCTTGACGGGTAACGCCAACCTCAACCTTCAACCCCTCATGCAAGAAGCTACGTTTTCCATTGCGATTGTGCGAGATATTGTGCAATATGTTGCAGCACAGGGGGTTGAAGCGAATCTTCTATGCCGGGCGGCTCATATCGATTCGACCTGGCTGGATGATCCCGATCGTCAGGTGCCGGGTGAGGTACTCAAATATTTATGGCGTGAGGCGATCGCGCAAACGGGCGATCGTGATTTGGGCTTGCACATCGGCGAAGCCTTTGATCTTGCTGCTATTGGCATTGTGGGCTATGTACTGTTGAACTGCAACACCTATGGACAAGTGCTGGAAAAGCTCTCCCAATACACTCGCTTATTCAGTCAGGGTGTGGCCATTCATCATCAGGTTGTGGACGGTTGGGTGCAGTGCGATTGTGAAATTATCGGGGATAGGAAAAATTATCTGCTCGATGAACCGCGACATCCGATCGAAAGCACTTTTTCTGCCCTGATGACGGCTACCCGACAATTGACCGGCCATGTCCTGCAAACCGATGCGGTCTGGTTTCAGCATCCCTGTCCAGAAGACGATGTTGAACATCAGCGAATTTTTCAGACAACAGTGGAGTTTTCCAAGCCTGTGAACCGGATTATATTTCCAGCCATCTGTTTGGATTGGTCGGTGCGATCTGCAAATCCAAATTTACTCCTAGTGTTTGAACTCCATGCGGCGACAATGCTTAAGGCTCAAGGCCAGAGCTATGCTCAAAAAGTCATGCAAGCCATTACTCAGCAATTACAGGGGAACGTACCCAACATCGAGGCGATCGCCCATAGCTTGATGACCAGCGTCCGCCAACTCCAGCGAGAACTACAAGTTGAAAACACATCCTATCAGCAACTATTGGAGGAAACCCGAAAAGACCTGGCTATACAACACTTCAAAAACCCGGAAACATCCATTCATGATGTCGCGTTTCTTCTCGGTTTTTCAGAACCCAGTGCCTTTCATCGTGCTTTCAAACGATGGACAGGACAAACCCCTCGTAGCTATCGTTCAACGTCAGTCCATCCCTGAGTTAAGCGATTATGGCAGCATAATAACCCGCTTGCACCCCACCGTATCAAGGCTGTCGGTTAAGTTCGAGAAGGTGTCGGCAGCAGGTGAAGCGGAACGTTAGACCGCCTACAATCAACCTATTTTCTGAAATATCGACTTTGAATGGGCAGAATGACACTGCTTGGAGGTAGCTGAGGTGACTGTCGATTAAGCCGAGTGCTCAATGGCCTTAGCCTGCTGAAGGCTTTTGGGTTGAGTAGCTAGCTCTTAAACTTGGCTACTCGATCAAGGGAGATGGGCATGGGCTGTTTCTCGATGGCCCAGTGCGTCACTGGGCCTGCTGCCAACCCTTATAGCTCGGCGGGAACCCCTCAACATTGTCATAGCCCAGCAATCGCAGTGCCATCACCCCTATGCCCGTGCGATAGCCCGTAGAACAGTAGAGCATCACCGGCTGCTCGTGGGGCACCTGGTCGAGATGCTGGGCCAACTCCCGAAGGGGAATGTTAATGGCCCCTGGAATATGGCCACCCGAGTATTCAGACGGCTCTCTCACGTCTATAAACAACGTTTTGCCC
>JBGSNT010000346.1:0-8761 GCA_041739575.1 Nodosilinea sp.
TAGTACCAAGCGGCACCGGCATTGACGTCGCCCTCCACCACAATGTCGTAGTAGCTGGCGGTGCCTTTCCAGGGGCAGCCGGTGGTTTTGCTGATGGGCTTAAAGTAGTCCATATTCAGCGAGTCGGGGGGGAAGTACTGGTTGCCTTCGACAACTTCACAGGCGTCGCTTTCAGCTAACACAACGCCGTTCCAGGTTACTTTGGCCATGGGATACTCTCCAAATTTTCCTCTCAGACTATAGCGAAAGCAAAACCCTTGTTGGTTAAGACAGGCGCCATGCTCTCCAATCGGGCTGTTGGGATATGACAAGTTTTACCCAGCAAAGAATCGGGAGGTTTCCGGCATGTTAGTGGGATATCTCGTCGAGATTGCAATTTACTCCCGGCCCGATCGCTCCCCGCAAAACCATGCTCGACCAGTCCCAGAGTCCGATCATTTCAGCCCTACAGGTCAGTGGTCAGCGGCCCCATGCCGCCTTCTACGCCCCAGGCCACAAACAGGGAAAGGGAGCATCAAGTCGGTTAAAAGAACTGCTAGGAGAAGCAGCTTTAGCGGCAGATCTACCCGAGCTGCCGGAGTTGGATAACCTGTTTTCTCCTCAGGGCGTGATCCTTGTAGCGCAGGAACTCGCCGCCGCTGCTTTTGGGGCCGATCGCACCTACTTTCTCGCCAATGGTTCTACCTGTGGTATTGAGGCGGCTATTCTCGCTACCTGCGGCCCTGGGGAAAAAATCATTGTGCCGCGCAACGCTCACCGCTCAGTGATTGCAGGGCTGGTGCTATCGGGAGCAATGCCGATTTTTGTGGCCCCAGACTACAGCCCGGAGCTGGGCTTGGTACTGGGGGTAAAAGCGGAGACGATCGCCTCTGCCTTGGCCGATCACCCCGACACTCGCGCGGTGCTGCTGGTGTCACCTACCTACCACGGTATTTGTTCGGATATTGAGGCGATCGCATCCCTCACCCAGGCCCACAACATTCCCCTGCTCATCGACGAAGCCCACGGTCCGCACTTCGCCTTTCATCCCGATCTGCCAACGCCCGCTCTGGCTCTGGGGGCCGACCTGGTGGTGCAGTCAACCCATAAGGTACTGGGGGCGCTGAGTCAGGCGGCGATGCTGCATACGCAGGGCGTTGGCGAAGCCTCTCCCAAGGAAAGTCGCATCGACCCGGCACGCCTTCAGGCTGCGCTCCAGCTCACCCAATCCACCAGCCCCAGCGCCCTACTGCTGGCCTCGCTAGATGCCGCCCGACACCAGATGGCTACGGAGGGGAAAGCGTTGTTATCCAACACGCTGGATTTGGCCCAGCACATGCGAACAGGGCTGACGGCCATCCCTGGCGTACAGATAATCGATAAACCCTCGGTGACAGCCTTCCCCAGCGTTAGTGACATGGATTTAACTCGGCTGACGGTGGATGTGTCTGGCCTAGGGCTGACGGGGCTTGAGGCCGACGAAATTCTCCACGAAGAACTGGGTGTCACCGCCGAATTGCCAGAGCTGCGGCATTTAACCTTCATCGTCAGCCTGGGCAACAGGGTGGAAGATGTGCAGCGCTGCATTGCAGGCTTCAGGGCACTGGCCGAGCGAGCGACTCAGCAACGCACTATTCCTCAGGATCCTAGCGATTTAGCTCAGTCCTTTTTGCCCCTAGAGACAGATTATGCGATGCCGGTGGTATCGCCCCGCGAGGCCTTCTTTGCGGCTACCGAGACCGTTGCTGCCAGCGCTGCTTTGGGGCGCATTAGTGCCGATACGGTGTCGGCCTATCCCCCCGGCATACCAGCGATTGTGGCGGGGGAGCCGATCGCTGAGGCGGCGATCGCGCACCTGACCCACATCAAACAACAGGGGGGCTACGTTACCGGCGGTAGCGATCAGACTCCAGCCACCTTCAGGGTGCTGGCCGAGGAGATGCCTTAGAGACAACCGTTCTATCCTTAGGTAGACTTATCCCTGGTGGGGAATTGCTTGAAGACTTCCGTATGTATACTGAATACAACTTTAGGTCAGTCGTTTAGCCACGCTGAACAATATGGTTCTACAGAGTTCAGTGACAGAGCGTTTTAGCCGGTTAGCAGGCCAATTTGGAGCCCAGCTTCGCCAGAGACTGGCCGATGCCCAGCATCTAGGCCGCCAGTGGCTACAGAATAAAGAGACCGATCGCTCGTCTCCCAGCGTTGTGATTGAGTACATTGTGCCCAAGGGCAAAAGCTGGGCCTTTCGCGGTTGGCACTGGCGCATGGAGAAGTCGGCTCGCCGGTTTGACGGCTTTTTGCGGGCCGATCGCTACCGCCCGCTGGCGGTGCAAGACGACTGCCTCAAGTGGTACACCGTGCTGCACTTTGAGCAGCCCCAACAGTTGAAGCAGTGGCTGCAATCGAGCGATCGCGACATGGTGCTCAAGTCTGGCCGCGATATCTTCAAATCCTACAAATTTAATTCGTTTGAAACGGGTATGGAGGGCTGGTTTAACGATCAGTCGGGCGAAGAACTCACCAGCCTGGGCCCCCCGGTGTGGAAAGAAATTCTGGCGGTGGTGCTAGGGCTGTACCCGATCATCATGGTGCAGGGCTTTGTTCTGGAGCATCTGGGCCTGTTTGAGGCGTGGGACCCGGCTAGCGCCATGCTGGCCAACAACTTGATTACCACCTGCATTTTCACCCTGATTGTGATGCCGCGGATTGTGCGGTGGCTTAATTTTTGGCTCAGGCCTGCCCATCGCCGCGCTCCGGCCGTGATTGAAGTCATCGGCACCATCGTCACCGTACTGGCTATGGCTGCGATGGTCTATGTCTTTAGTGAGCTGGGCTAAGGGCCGTAGGCAAAGTTATGCAACCGCCGACACAGACGCATCGTCGTCTCCCCCGTTGAATAAAACCTGGGAATAGTTTCTCTTGGACTGTTTCAAGATCGCGTTGCTCGTCCCATCCTCCAGTTTCACGGCCCCTATGAAACTTGCCACTGCCCTCCAGATCTCCAATCGTCAGGTCACCATTCAGGCGGTGGGCCGACTGTTGATCCAAGTGAGCTACGGACTGATCAACTTCTACATCCCGATTTTGTTTGTTAACCAGATGGGGTTCTCGGCCACCTCAGTGGGGTTTGCCCTCAGCCTCTGCGCCATTACCGAGGTGGCGGGACATTTTGTGGGGGGCACCCTGGCCGATTCTCCCCAGTTTGGTCGGCGGGCCGTGCTGAGCCTGGCAGCGCTGCTGGGGGTAGTGGTTTCGGCGTTGCTGGTGGTTAGCCACAGTCTGTGGATGTTGGTGCTAGCTGGTTTTGTCTTGGGCATTAGCCTGGGCTTTTACTGGACGGCCTCGGGGGCAGCGGTGATGGATGCGACCGAGCCGGAAGATCGCAGCAGCGCCTTTGCGGTGATGGGAGTAGCCGAGTATGTCGGGGTCGGCGCAGGAATTTTGGGAGGCAGCGCCCTGCTAACAGTGGTTGCCGCTGATCCGGAGCTGATTTTTGTCGGCTGCGGGCTGATGTTTTTGGCCTTTTTGGGGCTGGTGCAGGTCGCGATGACGCGAGACTATCCTATCCAGAGCAAGCCTGAGAGCGCTGGTGGCGGCATTGTCAGCGCCCTTAAAGACAAAGCTCTGCTGGTATTTATGGCAGCCAACAGCTTCTTTACGACCTACGTCGCCCTGGTTACAAGCACCATTCCACTCTATTTCACCAACTTCATGGCGGGTAGCGACCCGATTCCGGGGGTGTCGGTGGGTAGTACCGCCAGCCTGTTTACCTGGTGCTACATCGGGGTGGGGGCGGTGCTGCAAATTCCCACCACCAGCCTGCTCACGCCCCTGCGGCGAATCTGGGTGCTAAGCGGTGCGATCGCGCTGTGGGGCATGGGCTTTGCGCTGCTGTGGGCGGCAGGCTCCTTTGCCGAGGCGCAGTTTGTCTGGGCGATCATCGCGCTGTGTTTGCTATCGCTGGCCTCGGTGGCCTACAAGCCCTTCTTTGTGGCTACGGTGTCTGACCTGGCCCCGCCCTCGCTGCGGGGCACCTACGTGGCGGTGAGTTCTCAGTGCTGGACGATCGGCTACTTCATTGGCCCGCTGCTGGGGGGCTGGGCGATGGATCAGTCGGCGCTGGTGGCGCGGCGGTTTTGGCTTGGGGTGGGCTTTAGTGCGGTGGCCTGTATCGCCCTGCTGTGGGTGTTTGAGAGCATTCGCGCCAAAACACCTTCTGTCGTGGAGGTCCCCAGTGCTGAGCTATCAGCCGATGCGCCGTAATGGCTGTAACATCGACGCTCTGAGCCGATAGGTTACGATAGCCGGAGTTTTTCGTCTGCTCTATTCTTCTGGTGGCTTGACTCTATGGATTCTATGTTTGGCTCTGTCGATTCTCAGCTGGTGCTGCTGATTGCTGCGATCGCGGTGGTGGTGCTGGCCTCCAGGCTGCTGTTTAGAATTTTGGCCGTGGGCTACGGCCCGCTGATTGGCCTGGTGGTGATTGTAGTGGCCCTGCAATACCTGTTTGGCATCAGCCCCAAGCAACTCTGGTTTGAGGTCGCTCACCTGCCTCAGATGGCCATGAAGTTCTTTAACAGCTTTGGATAGGCTCACACCCCTTTGATGGATTATTGGCATCAATGTAGAACTATGGCCCCCGACACATATCAGAGGTGGATTGTCTTCACCGAAAAATTCTGGCGTAGAGGTGAAGTTGTGCAGGTTTCAAGGGGGAAGAGAATATATCTGAAAACCTTTCTTTAAACGATCGCAGGCCGTTTGGAGGGCATTTCGGCGGCTTGCTAAGCCAGTAGAGCCACCCATTGAGATGTCCAGCCAGCGAGAACGGGCGGACAGGTCTAAAATAAGGGCATATGCCGCGCCTCATCTTCCCCACAGCCCATGCTCGCCCCCCGCATTCCCGCTGGCCCGCTGAACCAAAAATGGAGCGACTTTAAAGATCACTGCCGCCTGGTCAGCCCTAAAAACAAGGCCAAGCACACTATTCTGGTGGTCGGTACCGGCCTGGCCGGGGCCTCAGCGGCGGCAACTCTGGCCGAACTGGGCTACAACGTCAAAAGTTTCTGCATTCAAGACTCGCCCCGCCGTGCCCACAGCATTGCCGCCCAGGGGGGCATCAACGCTACCAAAAACTACCCCAACGACGGCGACAGCGTGTGGCGGCTGTTCTACGACACCATCAAGGGGGGCGACTACCGCTCTCGCGAAGCCAATGTCCACCGCCTGGCGGAGATCAGTAGTTCCATCATCGACCAGTGTGTGGCCCAGGGCGTACCCTTCGCGCGGGAGTACGGCGGCCTGCTCGATAACCGCTCCTTTGGTGGTGCCCAGGTGTCGCGCACCTTCTACGCCCAGGGGCAGACCGGGCAGCAGCTGCTACTGGGGGCCTACAGCGCCATGATGCGGATGGTGCAAGCGGGCAAGATCGAGGTCTACTCGCGCCGCGAAATGCTGGAATTAGTCGTGGTGGATGACAAGGCGCGGGGCATAGTCGTCCGCAACCTGGTGACGGGGGAGCTGGAGCGCTACGCTGGGGATGCAGTGCTGTTGTGTACGGGCGGCTACGGCAATGTGTATTACCTCTCTACCAACGCAAAGAATTCCAACGTGACGGCGGCCTGGCGTTGCCATCGGCGGGGGGCCTACTTTGCCAACCCCTGCTACACGCAGATTCACCCCACCTGCATTCCGGTGTCGGGGGACTATCAATCTAAACTCACCCTCATGAGTGAAGGCCTGCGCAACGACGGACGCGTGTGGGTGCCACTCAAACCTGGCGATACCCGCCACCCCGACGATATTCCCGACGACGAGCGTGACTATTACCTAGAGACCCGCTACCCTGCCTTTGGCAACCTGGTGCCTCGGGACGTGGCCTCGCGCAATTCCAAAGCGATGACTGACGAGGGGCGCGGCGTAGGGGAAACGGGGCTGTCGGTGTATCTGGACTTTCGGGATGCGATCGCATCCCAGGGCCGCGACACCATTGCCGCCCGCTACGGCAACCTGTTCGACATGTACCAGCGCATCTCGGGCGAAAACCCCTACGAAACGCCCATGCGCATCTACCCCGCCGTCCACTACACCATGGGTGGCCTGTGGGTCGACTACCACCTGATGAGCACGATACCTGGCTTGTTTGTGCTGGGCGAGGCGAATTTTTCTGACCACGGGGCCAATCGGCTGGGAGCCAGCGCCCTGATGCAGGGCCTGGCGGATGGCTACTTTGTAATTCCCTACACCCTGGGTGACTACATTGCGGGGCAGTCCTTCGGGGCGGTCTCCACCGACGACGATGCCTTTGGGGAAGCCGAGGCCAGCGCTAAGGCCCGCATCACCAAGCTGCTCAGCATTCAGGGCAACAAAACCGTGATGGAGTTCCACCGCGAGTTGGGCCGCATCGTGTGGGACTACGTGGGTATGGCGCGGAACCGGGAGGGGCTGGAGAGCGCGATCGCCCAGATCCAAGACCTGCGCACCGAGTTCTGGCAAAACCTCAAAATCCCCGGCGAGGCCAACACCCTGAACAAAAACCTGGAGTTTGCTGGGCGCGTCGCCGACTTTATGGAGCTAGCCGAGCTGATGGCCCGCGACGCCCTGCAGCGGGAAGAATCCTGCGGCGGGCACTTCCGCGAAGAATACCAAACCCCCGATGGTGAGGCCAAGCGCGACGACGAGCACTACGCCTTTGTGGCAGCGTGGGAGTATGCGGGCGAGGGGAGAATGCCCCAGATGCACCGCGAAAATCTCGACTTTGAGAATGTGCAGCTCACCCAGCGCAGCTATAAGTGAGCCACACAAAAGCGCCTGGAGGTAATACTTCCAGGCGCTTTTGCCTTAGGCGGCGGGTGCGCAGCGCCGGGTACGGATGGAGTTGAAAACCTTTACAAGAAAAAGCACAAGAATATAGAATCAATACGGATGAACTATAATTGCAAATAATAGGAAGATATAATCGCGATAACGCAAGGAGCACGCATGTCGGCAACTAACTATGGAAAAAGATACGACACGTACAGGGCAGCAATACTCTGCTTCCACTCCCTACAAACTGAAGGGGTTCCGCTACTTAATGAGCTATCACGCAGCTGTATGTGAAAAAATACTTAAAAAACGAAGACAACCATACATTTATATAGATCTCAATTGCGGTGCAGGCGATCAGCCAGACTATAAGAAATTTGGTGATGAAGTTCTTGGGTCTCCTATTATTGCTTTGCAAGAACTCAACAAGAAGAATATTGAGCCTGTCTGCCATTTTTGCGACTCAAACGAAGAATCATTAGAAATATTGCAAGAGACCATAGAGAGGTTAGGCTTGAGGTGTCATCCTCGTTATTGGCCAGGACACAACAAAGATTCTCTACCTAGCATAGGCCGAGACTTTATTTATCCAGAATCTTTGGGTATTGTCTATTCAGATCCTAATGGGAAGCAGGACTTCCCGCTACCAGAAATCAAAGCCGCATTTAAACTAGAAAAACTAAGAAAAATAGATCTTTTAATGAACGTTGCTACCAACTACGTCAAGCGATGGGAGTCTAATCCGAAAGTTAACTGGGAGGTCTACCCACTTGAGGACTTGATCTCCGAACATGGCAAGAGCCATACATTTGTAAGATATCCCGAGAACCCAGCACTAAAATGGACGTTTATTTATGCCACGAACTTTGAAAAACAAAAAGAACTAAAGAATATTCGACTGTATCGTGCAGAGGGAGAAATTGGAAAAAGTATTTTAGATCATCTATTTAATCCCAAATCAAATCCTCTACCTCTTATAAACGACGATGGAAGTGTAGGCATTCAACAAAGACTAGAACTTGACTTTGGCTCGACAAGTTTAGATGACGATATTTGATTGAGGTATAGAGATGGTTGGAATTTTAGATTCTCCTTCAACTAGCAAAAATGAATCCATAAAGACTATAGATATCGAGGACGGCAAAAAAATCTACGTGGCTGAGTCTAGTACACGAGCCATGTTTAATAGCACCAATGAAATGGTGGATTGGGCGTGGTGGACATGGAACCCTGTAACTGGTTGTTGGCACGGATGTCCATACTGTTATGCAAGAGACATTGCCAATAGATTTTACGAGACAAAGTTTGAGCCAACTTTTCATCCAAATAGGTTGTCGGCCCCTAAAAATATGAGGCCTATGACAGAAGAAAAAATCAAAAATGAAGCCAAGAAGCGGCGTGTAAAAATTGAAGATGCTTATATTTTCTCTAAAAACGTTTTTACATGCTCAATGGCAGACCTGTTTGGAAAATGGGTTCCTGAAGATTGGATCATAAGTGTGTTTGATTCTGTCAAGGAGTCTCCAGAGTGGAATTTTCTTTTCCTAACTAAGTTTCCTCAGAGACTGCAAGAGATAAATGATAAATTGAACGGCTTTCCAGACAACGTTTGGGTTGGTACAACGGTTGATACTCAGGCAAGAGTTTCACTTGCAGAAAGGTCATTTAGGAATATTAATGCAAAAGTCAAATGGCTTTCCATTGAACCTATGCTAGAGCCACTAAAATTTCAAAGCCTAGATATGTTTGACCTGATCGCTATTGGTGGCCAAAGTCGCACTACTAAAGAGCCAGAATTTCAACCTGAATGGGCTTGGGTAGAGGCATTGCTCAAGCAGGCGAGAGAGTCCAATACTTCTGTTTACTTCAAGGAAAATTTGAGATCTCGTCCCAAGGAATTACCTTGGCAAAACGATTAAACTTTGCGCATGCTGCAGGTATCTAAAGAGTTAAGTGGCGTAGGTTTACTACA
>JBGSNT010000355.1:0-25938 GCA_041739575.1 Nodosilinea sp.
CCGGCCCCCGCCCCCGGCCAGCCACGCCACCGCCCGGCGGCGCCACCACCGATGCCCAAGGCGGCCGAAACCCTTAAGGTTGGCAATGGCGTTACCCTCGAGAAAATCATTCGGGAAGCCTTTGACAAGGGCTATTCTGACGTTCACCTGGGGGTGGGCGAGGTGCCTCGATTCCGCGATCGCGGCGAAATTTGTCCCACCGAGTATCCGGTTACCGATGAAGCCACCTTTTACGGCTGGCTGGAGGAAGTGCTTAAACCTGAGGAGATTCAGGAATTTCGCCAAACCCTCGACTTTGACGGAGCCGCCCAGTACGACTTCACCCGGATCAGAATCAACATTTTTGACTCTCTGCGCGGCCCCGCCATGGTGCTGCGTCTGATTCCGGTGAAGATTCTCACCCTTGATCAGCTGGGCTTCTCGGGCATCTTTAGGGATGTTTGCCATTACCACAAGGGCCTGATTCTGGTCACAGGGCCGACGGGCTCGGGTAAGTCGACCACCATGGCGGCCATGATTGACTACGTCAACTCCGAGATGCCCAAAAATATTATTACCATCGAGGACCCGGTGGAATTTGTCCACCAGAGTAAGCGATCGCTGATCAAGCAGCGGGAAGTGGGCATGCACACCCAAAAATTTGGCAACGCCCTCAAGGCCTCCCTGCGGGAAGATCCCGATATCATTCTGGTCGGTGAAATGCGCGATAAAGAAACCGTGAACACCGCCCTTAAAGCGGCTCAGACGGGCCACTTAGTGATGGGCACCCTGCACACGAACAGCGCTGTTAAAACCGTAGAGCGGATTCTCAACCTCTACGAACCCGAACAGCAGGCACCGGTGCGGGTCTCCCTAGCCGAGTCGCTGGTGGCCGTCATTGCCCAGGGCCTCTGTCGCACCACCGACGGCAAGCGGGCCGCCTTCCACGACATTCTGATCAACACCGACGCGATCAAAGACTATATTCTGCGCGGTCAGCTCGATGAAGTCGAAGCGCTGATTCCCAAGTGCAACTTTGACGGCATGTGCACCATGAACCAGTCGCTCTACGCCCTCTACGAGTCGGGCCGCATCACCGAAGAAACCGCGCTGGAAATGTCGCCCCGGCAAAACGAAATGGCCCAGATGCTGCGAGGCCGTGTCTAACTTCGCCCGCCGTCGTCCGATCGCCTCCAGCTTTAAGGGCATTGCCCTGTTTACCCCTGGAGGTGACTGTGTCTACTGCATTGACGAGAAAAAGCGGGCCCATTGGCACCTAGATCTGTGCGCGGCCCTACAAAGTCAGCTAGGACTCGCTGAGCCGCCCTATTTTTTGCTGCCCTGCTTTACCGCTACCGTCGATTGCTGGATTAACCCCACCACCCAAAGCCAGACGACCGTTGCCGAGGCCTACCCCCGCGCCCTGCGGTTTCAGCCTTTGCTCAATGCGTTGTTTGGGCTGGGCAACTGGCAGTGGCAGCCTAACTATGGCAGCGCTGAAGAATGTTCCGTAGCACTGATCGAATCCTATCGGCCCACCTTTGCTCAGCTGTGGGAGTGCCACGATCTAATCCTTCGGGTTGAGCAGACCGCTAGCGTCGGCGAACCGCTGCCGGCGGCTGACCCAGTCCCCCTGGCCCCAGGGCTTCAACCCTATCGCTTTAAGCTGTTTGTCCGTGGGGTAGACACCGCTGCCACCGAGAAAATGCTGCGCTTCCTGCACAACACCCTAGAGTCAACCCTGGCCAGCGTTTACACGCTACAGGTCATCGATGTCGCCACCCACCCCGACGAAGCTGAGGTGGCGAATATTACCGCTACCCCCACCCTGATTCAGGAGGCACCCGCCCCGGTGCGAAGGGTGGTGGGCAATGTGGTGAGCCAGGAGCAAATGATTCAGCTGCTCGGGCTGGAGTGAGTGGAGGGCTGCCAGGGCGGCAGCGGAGCCGGGGCCTTTTGGTAAAAAGATCGCCCAGGTGATTGCGCAGAATAACCTCTCGCCAGACAATGGGCAAAACAATTGGGTTATGCCCAGTCTGCCCTTGGCTCGGGGGGCGATCGCCCCTGAAAGTCAGCCTAACTCAGGCCCCCGGCCATGCCCTGGCCGCCAACCCGGCCCTACGGTTTCCCAGTACCCACCTTTTCCCTGAACGGGTTATTTATGTCCATAAAAAATATTGTCTCCCTAGGTCTACTGATCTTTATCCCCATTTCGATCGCGGCGGAGCGGCTAGAGTGGGGAGCGCTCACGGTCTTTGGCCTGTCGGCGTTGGCCATTGTGCCCCTGGCCATCTGGCTCAGCACCGCCACGGAAGAGCTGGCGGTGGTGACTGGCCCCACCATTGGCGGACTAATTAACGCTGTATTTGGCAATGCCACGGAGTTGATCATTGCCCTGGTGGCGCTTAAGGCGGGGCTAATCGACATTGTGAAGGCCAGCATTACCGGGTCAATTTTGGCGAACCTGCTGCTAGTGCTGGGCCTGTCGATGTTCTTTGGCGGACTGCGCTACAAAGAGCAGGAGTTTAATCGCCAGGTAGCCGGTATCAATGGCTCAACTATGACCCTGGCGGTGACGGCGATCGTGCTGCCCGCCATGGTGATCAACACCTCGCAGATCGTGGAGCCGGAAACCATTAGCCGCCTGTCGCTGACAGTGGCGGCGATCCTGATTATGGTCTACGGGCTGACGCTGCTGTTTTCCCTCAAAACCCACAGCTATCTCTACGACGTGGGGGTGAGCGACGCCGCCACTGACCACGGCGACGGGGAGCACGGCGAGGAGAGGCCCAACATTTGGCTCTGGCTGGGGGTACTGCTGGCGGCCACCATTGGGGTGGCGGTTGAATCGGAAATTTTTGTCGGAGCGGTGGATGAAACCGCCCGCAGCCTGGGGCTTACGGACCTGTTTACGGGGGTGATTTTGCTGCCCCTGGTGGGCGGCGCGGCGGAGTACGTCACCGCTGTGCGGATGGCCCTCAAGAACGACATGAACCTGTCGGTGTCGATCGCCATGGGGTCGAGCCTGCTGGTGGCGCTGCTGGTGGCCCCGATTTTGGTGATTGTGGGCCAGCTGATTGGTCAACCGATGGACTTGAACTTTGGCCCCTTTGAGGCGATCGCCGTAGTGATTGCCGTAGCGGTCGTGAACCTAATCAGCCAGGATGGCAAGTCGAACTGGCTGGAGGGGGTGCTGCTGCTGTCGACCTTCGCCATTCTGGGGGCCTCATTTTTCTTCCACCCAGTGTAGGTGGCTCGGGGATCGGCGGCCTGGGCCAGAGGGAACTCAGGATGGCTTGGGGATTTCTGCGGCGGCTTAGGGCTGCATGGTGAACCATTGACGGGTCAGCTGGTCGAGTTCGCCGCTGGTTTTAAGCTCCTGAATCACCTGGTTAAACAGGGCCACGTAGGGCGACCCCTGGGGAAAGGCGATCGCAACGGACAGGGGGGGCAGTTCCCCCAGCACATCAAATTCTAGGGTGGGGTTGTTTTCTAAATAGGCTTCGGCTACCAGTTCCTCTAAAAAGGCCGCGTCCACGGCCTGGGTACGGACGGCGGCAATCATGTCGTTGACATGGTCAAAGGCCTGGATCTCGATGTCGCCCACCGCCCCCTGCAGCTCTAGGGCGAGCTGCTGCTGAATGCTGCCGCTCTGGACGGCGAGGGTGGCCCCGGCCAGGTCGGACAGGGTGCGCAGGGGGTGCGATCGCCGCGAGACAAGGGCCAGGCGCGATTCAAAGTAGGGTTCAGAAAAATCCACCAGGGCGGCCCGCTCGGGGGTAGGGGTGATGGCGGCAATGGCAAAATCTAGCTCCCCCGCCTGGAGTGCTGGCAGCAGGGTCTCGAAGGGCAGCTCTTGCAGGGTAAAGTCGAGGCCCAGCCGTTGGGTAATAGCCCTGGCCACCTCAATGTCAAACCCGACAATGCCGCTGGGTGGGTCGTCGGCATACTGGTAGGCAAAGGGCACATAGTCGGCCTCGGTGCCCATGGTCAGGGTGGCGCCGGGGGTGATCTGGCCTGGCGCGACGGTTTGGCTGAGGCCGGGCAGGGGCGTTAAGCCCAAGGTTAGGCTACTGGCCAGTAGGGCTGAGCCCAGCCATCGACGGCACAGAAACATAGATAACACCGTCATGGGGCAGCTCTCCGGCGAAGGCGATCGCAATAGGGTAAACGGACGGATTATACCGGCTTTCTGAATATCTATGGAAACGTGAGTTCGACAAAGAATAATTTTTGGCCAAACAGTCTGATCGTCCTCGCCTGGGAGGGATAGGGGTGGGGCAGTCTCGGCTAAGCAGCCCTTATTCTGTACTCATAAGCTCATCCCGCTCTCCGGGTATAAACTCGACAGGGTTGAAGCCGCAGACCGTTGCAGCGAACTGGGCCCAATCGCTACGATGTAGATACTCTGTATATACAGCCTTTCAAGGGATGGTAGCGGTTCACGCTAGCGTGAGGTGCGTTGAGATGTCTGCAACGCTTATTCAGCAAGGCTTCTGCTGTACTGCATCCGATCGTGAACTGCTAAAGAATGCAGTGATCCAATAATCGAGATGGAAGGTTCAACCTATGGTTGCGACAGTTGCCAAGTGGGGGAACAGTTTAGCCGTTCGGATTCCCCAGCCTGTAGCCAAAGAGCTTCAGCTAGCTGAAGGTGTTGAAGAAGACGATGCCTGCCTCCAGTAGTTTGCTCGGTGAGACGCGCTGCCCCGTCAGAACCAGCTCTTGCCCGTGGCTTCTAAAACCACTCAGGTCACCCCCAAAGGCTGGAGCCGCTCGATGAACTAAGCCACACCCGCCTCATCATTGGTGATCTGAAAATGGTCGTCATTACGGTCAATGTAAACCGCTAGGACAGCCTTCGAGATATCAATACCCCCGTAGATTGCAGTCTGAGTCATGATTGCGATTCAATAGAGGGTGGGTAATCTGTCCCTTTGACCACTCGTCTTTGCCAGATACGGGGTCTATGCCCCAGGCGATTGTTCGAGTTCCCATCGGAGGGCCGCCCGCGTGGCGATGAGTGGCTACCAAACGGTGTCTTGGCACCTTGGGGCAACCATCTGTCCACGCATTTTCTTAACTTACCGCTGTACCCTAGCTATGAAGCGGTGTCTGACCACCTAGGGTGCAACGGGTTCACTACCTCTAAAGATACAAGGGGTATTGGGCGCTGCTATAACCTACCCTCTGACTCCTCTGTAAACTCCGGGCATTCTAGCTTTGCAACTCGATCAAGTGATTATTGTCCATAAGGCGGGCAATCGGCTCAGCCAGCAGTGGGCCGAGAAGTGTGCCCAACAGCTTGAGGCGTTGGGTAGCAAGGTGCTGCGCGGCCCCAGCGGCCCTAAGGACAACCCTTACCCCGTATTCTTAGCCTCCGTTAGCCAGCCCATAAACCTGGCCATTGTGTTTGGCGGCGACGGTACAGCCCTGACAGCCGCCCGCAGTCTCGCCGCCGAGAATATTCCAATATTGGCGGTCAACATTGGCGGTCATCTGGGGTTTTTGACCGAAAGCTCTGAAGAAATGGATGATACGGCAGCCGTGTGGGAGCGGCTGCTGAGCGATCGCTTCGCCGTCCAGCGGCGCATGATGCTGCAGGCCCGTATCTACGAAGGCCACCGCACCAATCTCGACCCGGTCAGCGAGGTCTACCTGGCCCTCAACGAAATGGCCATAAAGCCCGCCTCCCCCGATCGCATGATCACCTCCATGCTGGAAATGGAGATTGACGGTGAGGTGGTCGACCAGTACCAGGGCGATGGCCTGTTGATCAGTACGCCTACGGGGTCTACGGGCTACACGGTGGCCGCCGGTGGCCCGATTATTCATCCGGGCATGGATGCCATTGTGGTGACTCCCATCTGCCCGCTGAGCCTGTCGAGCCGTCCCATTGTGCTGCCGCCAGGCTCAGTCGTGAGCGTGTGGCCCCTGGCCGACCCTGACCTCACTACCAAGCTGTGGACCGATGGAGTGATGGGCACCGCCATCTGGCCGGGGCAGCGGGTGGATGTGCGTAGCGCCGAGGCCATGGCTAAATTCATAATTCTGCGGCAGGACCACTCCTACTACGGCACCCTGCGCAACAAGCTGAATTGGGCGGGCACTCGCATTAACTACGTGAATAATCACCGCAACTAATCACCGCAACTGGCGGGGCCGTTGACCCTTGCGATCGCTGGAGAGGCAGGACGGTGCCCTAGGGCAAAGCACGGTTAGGAGCTGTGGCGATCGCGCTGAATATCGTAGATGGCCTTTTCCCAGCACCACTGCTCGCTGTGGCTGGGGTTGCGCAATTGCACCTGTTCGACCAGGCGTTCGGCAACGTCGCGATTGCCCCCCACTAGGCGCAGTAGCTCGCGCTGGGTATGGCCGCGCACGGACCGGGCCGTTGCGGCGGCCGGGGCCTGAGGCCGGGAGAAGCCTGGCCGCCGTCTGCCGTGGCGGCGGTTGAGCCAGAAAAACAGAGCGACGAGAAGTGCGATCGCTAGCAGGAAAGATAAATCCATCAGTATTTCAAAAAATCACAAAGTCCAATTTGGTATCCAGGGCGGTGTCTAGGCTGGTGTACAGGGATTGAGCCATCCCCGTTGGGCTTACTTCTGGTCAATGCAGTCCCCCGGAGGGCGGCCTGTAACCCTAGGCGACTCGCCCAACCATTGTCTTACTCCAGGATAGTCAAGCTCGTGCCCCAACGGTTTCGGGTTTCCGCCCTGGCAGTGGCAGTGGGGCTGGCCGTTCCGGCGGTTGCTGCGGCGATGGCCGGCGCTCAGGCCCAGACGGCCGGGGGATGGTCGCTCCCTTAATACCCCGTCATCCATGGGATTAAACTCCCAGGGTTTGCTAGGCTTACATATAGATTTGGTCTGGCCTAAACCCGGGGGTAACATCGCTCTCCAGGGCTTAGGTGAGCGTTAAAGTCCCTCATTTTCGCGCCGCTACCCATGCCAAGAACCCAACGCAACGATAACTTCATCGACAAGTCCTTTACCGTCATGGCGGACATGATCCTCAAGATGATGCCCGCCAAACAGCGGGAAAAGGAGGCCTTTGCCTACTATCGCGATGGCATGTCGGCCCAGGCGGATGGGGAATACGCCGAAGCTATGGAAAACTACCGGGAAGCCCTCACCCTCGAAGACGATCCCTACGACAAGAGCTTTATTCTCTACAACATGGGCCTGATCCACGCCAGCAACGGCGAGCACGAAATTGCCCTGGAGAAGTACCACGAGGCGCTGGAGCTCAACCCCCGCCTGTGCCAGGCCCTGAACAATATTGCGGTGATTTACCACTACAAGGGTGAGCAGGCCGAGGCCAGCGGCGACGCCGAAGCGGCGGAGAACTTCTTTGACGAAGCGGCGCGCTACTGGCTGGAGGCGGTAACCATTGCCCCCAACAACTATATCGAAGCCCAAAACTGGATGAAGAATACCGGCCGCATGAAGAACGACATCTTCTTCTAGCGCCTAGCCGGGAAAACGGGCCTGGCCCCTTACCCAATCCTAAACAACTCCGACGGTGATGGGCAGCCTGTCTTTGCTCATCCTGCCGGGATTCATACCCCGCTACGTTTATCCCGGTTCTTCGCCCTTGAAACCCTAGCCCTTGAAACCCCATGATTGACCTTGAACAGGTTCGCAAAGTCGCCCTCTTGGCCCGGCTCGATCTCACCCCCGCCGAGGAGGAGCAGTTTACCGATCAGCTCAGCGACATTCTCGACTACGTGGAGCAGCTCAAAGAGCTCAACACCGACGACGTAGAGCCTACCACCCGCGCCATTGAGCTGAGCAACATCACCCGCACCGATAGCCTGGCTACCTTTGGCGATCGCGACACCATGCTCGACTGCGCCCCCGATCGCGAAGGCGACTTCTTCAAGGTGCCGAAGATTCTAGAGGGCTAGTAGGCTGCGGTGTAGGTTGGAATAGCAGGGGAGCTAGGGAGCCCAGGGGGACTGGAATGGTAGAACTCCTTTCCAGAGGAGTAGGTCTACCGCTAAGGGCTCGATACGGGCGTTCTTGCATAGATCACTACCCCCACCCGGTCGATGTGGTCGATGAGGGACAGATTCTCCAGGCTGTCGTAGTGGAGCAGGTCAAAGAAGTAGGGCAGAGGTTGCTTTTCGTTGAGGCAGTCGGCCAGTTGGGCTATGGTGCGGGGAGTGATGCGATCGCCCCGAATCGCTAAATCAACATCTGACCCCGGTTTGTAGTTGCCCTTGGCCCGCGAACCAAACAGCACCACTTCGGCAATGTCATCAAATTGATCGATGGCGGCCTGAATATGGGCTAGGTCGCTTTGGGTCAGGCCGTAGGGATCAGGCATCGACTTTTGCCTTCAGCGTTTGATAAAGGTCGGCCAGCAGGGGAAAATAGTCGCTGCGGATGCTAGTTTCCACCGCAATTGCCGTTGCTTCATTATAGGTATGGGTAGTTAGGTTGCGGTCTTGCAGCGCATTGATCCACCCCTGGCCCTGGCTCAACAAGCCGATCTGAAACCCTAGCTTGATAGCCTCTCTTGGAGTCTTGGCGGTGATGCCTTCGGCCTCCTCGTAGTCTTTTAGCACCTTCCAGGCCAGCTCAAAGGCCAACTCAAAGAACTGGATGATCCCCGCTCGTTCGAGTACGGAGGGCGATTGAACTTCAAGCGCATCGCGCAGCAGCAAAAATGCCCGCTCAAAATTTGAAAACCGTTGTACCCAGCGAATATCGAGGGGATGCATGGGACTTTCTGCCAGAGAATACCGGGGGTGATTAGGCGGGTTTGTGGTGCTCGTGCCAGTGGCGGGCAATGTCGATGCGGCGGCAGATCCAGACGCGATCGCGGCTTTGCACGTGGTCTAGAAATCGGGCTAGGGCCGCCGTGCGACCGGGCTTCCCGGCCAGGCGGCAGTGCAGGCCAATGCTCATCATCTTGGGGCAATCATCGCCCTCGGCGTAGAGGGTGTCAAAGGCATCGCGCAGGTAGGCAAAAAACTGATCCCCCGAGTTAAAGCCCGCATAGGTGGCAAACCGCATATCGTTATTGTCGAGGGTGTAGGGGATGATCAGGTGGGGCTTGCCGTACTCAGTCGTCCAATAGGGCAAGTCATCGGCGTAGCTGTCAGCGTCGTAGAGAAAGCCCCCTTCCTCTACCACCAGGGCGCGGGTATTGGGGCTGTTGCGGCCCTGGTAAAAGCCCAGGGGCCGGCTGCCCGCCACCTGGGTATGAACTTCCACCGCCTTGCGAATGTGCTCGCGCTCGGCGTCAATGCCGAAATATTGATAATCAATCCAGCGGTAGCCGTGGCTAGCAATCTCCCAGTCGGCCTCGGCCATGGCGGCCACAGCCTCGGGGTTGCGGGCCATAGCCATGGCCACCGCGTAGACGGTCAGGGGCAAACCCCGGCTGGTAAACAGCCGGTGCAGCCGCCAAAACCCGGCTCGGCTGCCGTACTCATACATCGACTCCATATTCATATTGCGCAGCCCAGGCAGGGGCGCGGCACCCACGCTCTCCGACAGAAAGGCCTCTGACGCGGCATCGCCGTGGAGAATGCAATTTTCCCCCCCTTCCTCGTAGTTGATCACAAACTGCACTGCGATTCTGGCGTTGCCGGGCCATTGGGGATGGGGTGCGGTACGGCCATAGCCGACTAGGTCGCGAGGATACTGAGGGGACACTACCATAGGGCTTTTGCGGGGCGGGAATGACGGCAAGACAAAGGTGAATTCTAGGGGGAAACGGCTCCTTGGTCTACCCATTCCCCGGCTTGGATAGCGAGGATGGATCCATGGCGGTCCATTCTTTGTGAAAAACCGGACTATCCTGGCAAAAATGTTCGTTAACTGTCGTTTATGATCTGTGCATGGTCTAATGTCATTTTTGGGAATAGTTGGGGCTAAAGAAGGCCATGCCCCACGAGTAGATCTTAGGTGCAGCGCCAAACCTTGTATTCTTAAGGCTCTATTAACTCGGCAGTACCCTGGTCGAGCAACCCATAGCAACCACAAAATTGCGGCATTGGAGCTATGACGTTTTTGAACGGAAGGAGTAAACCCATGTCAGATGCCGTGCTCTTGCCCAGCAAGCAGCAGGCCGCCCCCCTTCTCGATTTGAACGCTGTTAATCGAGAATGGCGGGATGCTGACGCCACCCGTTTGGTGCAGTGGGGCCACGATACCTTTGGCGATGGGCTGGTTTTAAGTACCAGCTTTGGGATTCAGTCAGCGGTGATGCTGCATCTGGTGATCCAGATTGTGCCCAACATTCCGGTGATTTGGGTAGACACGGGCTACCTGCCGGTAGAGACTTACCGCTTTGCTGAGGAGTTGTCTACTCGCCTCAGCCTTAACCTCAAGGTCTATCAGTCGCCCCTGAGCCCGGCCCGCATGGAGGCAATTCATGGACGACTGTGGGAGCAGCATGATGTCGACGCCCTCAACCGCTACGACCAGATTCGCAAGGTAGAACCGATGCAGCGAGCGTTGGACGATCTGCGGGCTACGGCCTGGCTGACCGGGCTGCGCTCTGATCAGACCGATCACCGTAAATCCCTAGGGCGGGTAGGCCTACAGGGGGGCCGTTACAAGCTGCTGCCCATTCTCAAATGGACGGCTAGGGACGTCTACCAGTATCTGGTGGCCCACGACTTGCCCTATCACCCCTTATTTGACAAGGGCTATGTCACCGTAGGCGATTGGCACTCTAGCCGCCCGATTACCGCCGCCGATGCCAGCGATCGCGATACCCGGTTCAAAGGACTGAAGCAGGAATGTGGTCTGCACTTGCCCCAGTCGCCCGAGGAGGCGGCCAGTTTAGACTCTAGCTCGCTTTAAGCTCCCTGCTGGCCATCGCTAGCTCCACTGCACGGCTAGACAGGTCGTTTAGCCGGGGGTGACCTCGAGACCGTTGGATTTGGTGTTCTGACCCAATTTAGGGATCTGCAAACAAATAAAGTCCCGGCGTCATTCCCGCCTACGCGGGAATCCATGATGGATTGGCTCCTATGGCTGGTATCTTATTTCAGTGCGCATCCCTTAGGACTCTTCTGTCTACGAAAGTACTCGAGAATCTTGTTTTCTCTCAAGGGCGCAGGCCCTGCGCCCCTACCTTTGGGTATCTTTTTTCTCAGAGATTGCCTTATACCAAATCCGAATCGTATACCCCCGATTCCACACAGGCGGATTACGTAGGGGCAAACGGTGTTTGCCTAGCCCAATCGGGGGTAGCCAGGGAGGATTCAGTATTAGCCGGGGCCGGGGCCGAAACGCTTGGTGAGAATGCGGGTGATCTCACCGGCCTTGGCGGTGGGCAGGGGGCGCGACCATTCGGCGACCTCGGCAAAGCCCAGCCGGTGCTGGGTCATGACGTAGTTGTTGACGACATCAAGGGTGCCAATGGCCATAATCCTCAGAAGGTTGGACTCATTCCCAGGGGGCAAGGGCAGAGGCGGACGCTCGGACGACATAGGGACTCCTAATTTTTCATAAGTGACTTTCGGGCTGCATCGCAACCAAAAGCATTATGAACGTTGAGCGGTCACAAGTCAATAAGTCTAGGGGCTTTCTGCCGGGGGCTCGAAGTGGGCCGTCTTGGCCAATAGCTCTAGGAACTTGGAGGTGCTGCGATCGGGATCGTAGACGCCGTTTTCCCATTCGCTGACGGTTTGGCGGCGGACCCCCATCTGCTCGGCAAATTCCATCTGGGTAAGGCTCATGTGCTTGCGCAGGGCGCGAATAGCATCTTGCTGCCAGATGACTTTGCCGTCCTTGTGTTCGATGGCGTACTGCGCCTCAAATTTGCGAAAGGTGGCTGTTTTGGTCTCGGTGTCGACCCCATAGACGTGATAGCCGGCCCCGACCCAAGCGCCAGCCTGTAGCGCGGTGGGGGTATCGCGATTGCTCCACCAGTTTTTGCGCTGGAGGGCCGACTTAGGCAGGGCACTGCCGAGCAGCGTCTCGATTTCGGCAAAGGTCAGCACAACCTCTGCCTTGCCGCTCTGTCGCAGGTGATCAAATAGGGGATAGTATTTGCTGCCGGGTTTCATAGGTGGCGCGATCGCAACGGGACCTCAATGTTGGCTGTCTAACTTGACCTTGACGTAAATAGGCAGAGCATTAACCTATGCGCTAACGTCTGCTGCGCTCAGGCATTTTAGACCAGACCACCATAATCTTCAAATTGTACCGGGGAAAGATAGCCAAGCGTCGAGTTCAGGTGCGGCCGGTGATGAAACAACTACGCTGAGACCTCCTGCAGCGATCTTCAGCCCAAAGAACAGGCCCAAAGAATAGGCCCAAAGAGCAACAATAAGTAGGAGGGCCAAATTAAAGCCAGCTTAGGTTTCCGGGTTTTCTCCCTTCGGGAGACACTTCGTGAACGACTTCGTGAACCCCTCTGCCCAGCAATGAATCGAGCATTGAGCGGAGTCGAAATGCGCCTTATAGATAATCAGACCTACTTACTTAGGACCTGGCCTGCGATCCCAAAACGGTTGGCCCTCAGTCGATCGCTAAAGCTCAATTTATCCGGGGCTGGCAACGGCGAGTATGAGGTGAACAACGCTATGGGCAACGATCGCCGCTTCTAGACCCGATCGCCAGTACAGATAGCCGGTCACCCCGGCAAACAGCGAATTCTGTACCAGCATAAAGCCCACTAACGCTGGCGTTAGGGGTATGTTGAGGGCTACAGCAATACCGAAATTGGTGAAAAGCTTTACCTCAGCCCCAACCCGGTAAAGCCCTACGTGAGGGGGATTATGAACAAGCTGGTGGTGAGCGATGACCCTCGGGGCCGGTCTTTGACCATCGCGTTCAGGCCGCCGTTGCCGCCGTGCGGCGGGGGCTGGTGGGGTAGAGCATGATTGACGACCTGGCCACCTCACCCAATTGGATGAGCGACTTGGGGGAAGTTGCGTTAGACATATCGCAAACCGTTTACCGAAAAATTGCCAACATGGCTTGGGCTGACTCTAGCGTATCGGCTTCAGCGGCGGGTTTGTCTTTACGCCAGCGCAGAATGCGGGGAAAGCGCACCGAAATGCCTGACTTGTGGCGAGTCGAAGCGGCAATGCCTTCAAAGCCAATCTCAAAGACCTGAATCGGCTCGACCGATCGCACCGGCCCAAACCGCTCTGTCGTGTGGCGGCGAATCCACTTATCCAGGGCGTCGATTTCGGCGTTGTCTAGCCCGCTGTAGGCCTTGGCAAAGGGCACCAGGGTATCGCCCTGCCAGAGAGCAAAGGTGTAGTCGGTAAACAGGTTAGCCCGCTTGCCGCTGCCCGCCTGGGCGTAGATCAACACCGCATCAAGGCTCATGGGGTCGACCTTGTACTTCCACCAGTAGCCGCGCTTGCGGCCCACCAGGTAGGGGCTGTCGATCGCTTTCACCACCAGCCCTTCGGCCCCCTGCTGGCGAGCGTTGGCGCGCAGATCGGCCAGTTCTGCAAAGGAGCTAAAGGTGAGAGGGGTAGAGTGATGGAGTTGGGGCATGGGGTGGGCGGTGAGCAAGTCGGTGAGCAGATGGGTGCGATCGCCCAATTTCTTCTCCCGCACGTCGACCCCGCCAGACTCCAGCACATCGTAGGCCATGAAGTGCACCGGGCTTTCTTCCATCACTTTTTTGCTCACTTTTTTACGCCCCAGCCGCTTTTGCAGGTGGTTGAACGACAGGGGCATGCCATCCTGCCAGCAGAGAATTTCCCCATCCAGCACCGTGCCGTTGGGAAAAGGGGCCAGTGCCGCCTCTACTTCGGGGAACTGAGGCGTCACCAGGTCTTCGCCCCGCGACCAGATGAACACCTGGTCAGCCCGCTTGATCACCTGGGCACGAATGCCGTCCCACTTCCACTCCGCCCGCCAGCGGGAAAAATCCTCTGTCCGGAACTTTTCTTCGTCTAGGGTAGTGGCCAAGAAGAAGGGATAGGGCTGACTGGGGGCGTTCTGAGTTGCCTCGTGGCTGGTGAGGTTGGTGTAAAACTCAACCGTGGGGGTAAACTCACCCATCAGGCGATGAGCCAGCACGGCTTCTGAGATCCCCGTGGCGGCGGCAAGGCCCTTGATCACCAGCTTTTCGGAAGCCCCAACCCGAAAGGCCCCGGTGAGAATTTTGTTGAGCACAAAAATCTCGGTATTGTCCAGCGCCGCCCACCAGGAGACGATCAGGTCGCGTCGTTCGGCATCGGTCTCCACCGCCTTAGCCATCGGGATGTTCTCCTCCATCCACTGGTGCAGCGGGATGGGATGGCCAGAGGCATGGTCATTGGCAATGACCTGGGTAGGGCGAGACAAATCCACGTCGCGCAGCAGTAGAGCAATGACCTCTGCCGAGTCGCCCACCTGGGCGTAGCAGTCTTGAAACAGCCATTCGGGAATGTCGGAAATTTGTAGAAACACCTCCCGCAGCACCCGCGAGGTCACCGTGCGGCGGCGGGTTTTGCCCAGCAGCAGGTACAGTGCCCAGACCTTGTCGGCGGGGGCAGCCTGCTGAAAGTAGGCTTGCAGCGATCGCACCTTCTCATTGAGCGAGGTGGTGGCGTCTACGGCTAGAAAGAGCTGGGTAAATTGCTGCATGACGGGAATGGGCAAGGGGCGCTGTGCTCATCCTACAAGTCTGGCTCAGCCGCTGCCGTCACCCTGGCGATGTGCACCAGGGCATCGCCCTGGTTGACCAGGGGATTTTGGCCGTGGCCAATTACCAGGCCCGCCATGGGGCTGCGCACCTGCACCGGCTTATCGCCAAAGGTATCGCTGATAAAACCCAGGGGCTGGCGCTGCTTGACCATCTCCCCCAGGGCGATCGACCGGTGCCAGATGCCGCCGCGGGAGGCCCGCACCCAGCGGGTTTCCCGCGCCTCCACCGGGGTCGGTGCAACAGTATCGGGCGGACTGTACATGCCCAGGTAGTCCATCACCCGGTAGATGCCATCTACCCCGGTTTGAATAGCGTCTTCGTCAAACCGCAGCGCCTCGCCGGCCTCGTAGAGCAGGGTGGGAATGTGGCGTTTGGCGGCGGCCTGGCGCAGGGAGCCGTCGCGGTGGGAGGCGTGGATGATTACGGGGGCCCCGAAGGCCTGGGCAAAGGCGTAGGTGGCTGGGTCCTCCAAATCGGCCCGCACCTGGGGCAGGTTAATGCGGTGAATCGCCGCTGTGTGCAGGTCAATGCCGTGGGTGCACTGGCTCACCACCTCGCGCATAAACAGGGCGGCCAGGCGGCTGGCCATAGAGCCCCGACTAGAGCCGGGAAAGGAGCGGTTGAGATCGCGGCGATCGGGCAGGTAGCGCGACTGCTCCAGCAGGCCAAAGATATTCACCACCGGCACCGCAATCACCGCCCCGGTGAGGCGATTGGGCTTCAGGGCCCGGGCCACCCGGCGAATGATGTCGACCCCGTTGAGCTCGTCGCCGTGGATAGCGGCGCTGAGCCACAGACGCGGCCCCGGCTTTTTGCCGCTGATCACCGTCACCGGCAGCGACATCATGGTGCCGGTGGTCAGACGGGCCACCGGCAAGTCGAGCCGCACGCGCCTTCCGCGGGGAATGGTTTCGCCCCCAATGACGAGCGGTGCCAGGGGGAAAACGACCGGGGCGGTCAGGCGTGGATGGGCGGCCCCAATGCGCCGCAGAGACTCTGGTGTAGGGTTGCCCAATGCAGCCTCCGAGCAGGGGAGGGGGGATTTGCCGTCACTATAGCCAATTAGCCCGGCGATCGCTCAAAAAATTCTCCCCAGGGCGGGCCAAGCGGCAGAGTTGAGGGTCTAGGCCCACCATTGACCTTGCTCCCTAGGACTCCGTAGCGGAAGTTACGCCACCATTCCGTCGCCCCTGCCCCCCTAACTCCCCTGCCCCCTGCGATTGGCAATAGGCACCCAGCATACGCCGCAGTCCACAGCCTCCCCCCGCTTGACAGATCGAGACAAAACTTATTAACCTGAAGTCGTTATGATTATGCATTAGGAGGTTTGTGATGGCCAAGTTTGTGGGTATTGCCGGGAGCCTGCGGCCCAATTCCTACAGTCAGCTGACCCTGGGGCTGGTCTGCGATCGCCTACGGGGCCTGGGGGGCGAGGTAGAACAGCTTGACCTGCGCCAGATGAATCTGCCCTTCTGTCACGGCGGCAAAGACTACCCCAACCACCCCGATGTGGAGCGGCTGCGGCGGGCCTTTCTAGAGGCCGACGGGTTCGTGCTGGTCACCCCCGAGTACCACGGCAGCGTCAGCGGCGTGCTGAAAAATGCCCTCGATCTGATGAGTTTCGACCAGCTGGACGGCAAGGTGGCGGCCATGGTCAGCATTCTCGGCGGCCAGTCAAACAGCAACTCCCTCAACGACCTGCGCACCATTTTGCGCTGGGTGCACACCTGGGTGATTCCGGAACAGGTGGCGATCGGCCAGGCCTGGCAGGCCTTTGACGACCAGGGCAAGATCACGGATGAAAAACTCTCCCAACGCCTTGATGGTCTGGCCCAGAGCCTCTACAACAACACCCGTCGGCTGCGCGGGGTGGATTGAGATTAGGCAACAGCCTTTCCTGTCCTTGGAGTTCCTGCTGGCTCGGGTGAGATCCCTCCACCCCCCTTGGAAGCGGGAGCAATAGATTTTCTCAGACGACAAACAAAACCTGCCCTTTGTCCAGGGGGCTTTCCAGCACAATCCACATAGCAAGCAATTGGGGCTGCTGAAAACAGGTATGAACCCAAAAACCAACGTCTCTCGTAGGGGCAAATGGCCATTTGCCCCTACCCAAATTCATGCCTTAATTCAGCAACCCCAAAAATTTGGGGGATCTCTACGCCGATCCCTATGCTGACCATTGTGGAATCTACGCCTGCGAGGGGGAAAGGGGCGGACAATCGCGCTAGCCTAGACATAGCCCTTCCCCACGTTCCCATGCCGACCTCCGAGTCTTCAGCGCCCCCGGCTTGGCCTACACCCGCCAGTGTGGCCGACGGGTTCGATGCCCAGCATCCGCCCGACCCCAAGCTAATCGATGCCTGTGTGCACTGCGGGTTTTGCCTCACCACCTGCCCCAGCTACCGAGTGCTGGGCACCGAGATGGACTCCCCCCGCGGCCGCATCTATCTGATGGATGCGATCAATACCGGCGAAGCGCCCCTGTCGGCGACTTCCGCTAAGCATTTTGACTCCTGTTTGGGCTGCCTGGCCTGTACCACCGCCTGCCCCTCGGGGGTGCAGTACGACCAATTGATCGCGGCAGTGCGACCCCAGGTGGAGCGCCATCATTCCCGACCGCTGCCGGAGCGACTGGTGCGATCGCTGATCTTCAGCCTGTTCCCCTACCCCACCCGACTGCGGGCGGTGGCCGGGCCACTGTACCTCTATCAAAAGCTAGGCCTGTCAGCCCTCATCAAGAAGACTGGTCTACTGCCCAAACTCTCCCCCAGTCTGGCGGCCATGGAGGCCCTGCTGCCGCCGGTCACCGCCGAGAGCTTTCAGGACGACCTGCCCGAGTTCATCCCTGCCGTTGGCGAAAGGCGCTACCGGGTAGGCCTGGTGCTGGGCTGCGTGCAGCGAGTGTTTTTCTCTGACGTGAATGCCGCTACGGCGCGGGTACTGAGCGCCAACGGCTGTGAACTAGTGATTCCCCACGCCCAGGGCTGCTGCTCGGCCCTACCGGCCCACCAGGGGCAGGAGGCCCAGGCCCAAACCCTGGCCCGCCGCATGATCGACTGCTTTGAGGCTGCTGAGGTCGACTACGTGGTGATCAACGCGGCGGGCTGCGGCCACACCCTGAAGGAATACCACCACATTTTGCAGGATGATCCGGCCTACCGCGATCGCGCCAAAGCCTTTGTCGCCAAGGTCCGCGACGTGCAGGAATTTCTCGTCCAGGTGGGGCTGATCACGCCCCTGCATCCCCTCACCGAGGGCGAGTTGCCCGTTGTCTACCAGGACGCCTGCCACCTGCTCCACGGCCAGAAGATCAGCCTCCAGCCTCGGCAATTGCTCAGGCAAATCCCTGGCGTCACCCTGCGGGAGCCCATCGACGCCGCCCTCTGCTGCGGCAGCGCTGGGGTCTACAACATGCTTCACCCCGAGGTCGCCACCGAACTGGGCCAGATGAAGGTCAAAAATCTGCTGAACACCGGCGCTGCCCTGGTGGCCTCCCCCAACCCCGGCTGCTCGCTGCAAATTCAGCAGCACATGGCCGGGGGCGATCGCGCCATCCCCCTGTTTCACCCCATGGAGCTGCTCGACTGCGCCATCCGCGACGTGCCGCTGCCCCGCTGACCTACTGGGGGGTCAACGCGCCCATTTTGCCGCTCTGGTAGTCGGCCATAGCCTGGTAGATTTCTTCGGTGGTGTTCATTACAAAGGGGCCGTGGCCGACGATCGGCTCGTCGATGGGTTCACCGCACAGCAGCAGGGCGGTGGTGTCCTGCCCAATGTCCAGGGTGAGGGTGGTGCCAGCGCGATTCAAAACGCCAATCTCGGCCTCGGTAATCGGCCCTGACCCACCGATCAGCACCGTTCCCTTCAGCACGACCAGGATGGTGGTGTACCCCTCGGGCACCTCTAGGGGTACCGATTTACCCTGGTTCAAGCGGAGGTCCCACAGGTGGATGGGGGTAAACGTCTGGGCCGGCCCTAGGGCACCTGCGTAGGTGCCGGCTATCACCCGCAGATTCCCCTGGTCATCGGGCAACTCCACCAGGGGAATGCGATCGGCGGTGATGCCCTGGTAGCGGGGCGAGGCCATTTTGTCCTTGGCGGGCAGATTAACCCACAGCTGCACCATTTCAAAGGGGCCCCCCTGCCGAGCCAGGTTAGGGCCGTGGAACTCTTCATGCACTAGGCCCGCCGCCGCCGTCATCCACTGCACATCGCCAGGGCCAATGATGCCACCGCCACCGGCGGAGTCGCGATGCTCGACCTCGCCGTCGTAGACAATGGTGACGGTCTCAAACCCCCGGTGGGGGTGCTCCCCCACGCCGCGCCGGGCGGTGGTGGGCGCAAAACTGGCGGGTCCTGCATAGTCGAGTAGCAAAAAGGGGCTAATGGTCTGCCCCAGGCTCGAGTAGGCCAGCAGGGTGCGCACCGGAAACCCGTCGCCCACCCAGTGGCGATCGCGAGTGCGCTGAATGCTGTGCAGGGTTTTGGCGGTGCTGGGCTGGTTTAGCGTAGGCATAGGGGCTCAGTTTGGAGGTACTCCTCAGGGGTAAAGTAGGCGTGGCTTTTGCTAACGGCCATGGGAGAGGATGCAGATTTTTGGATCAGCCCGAAAGGGGGCAGAGGTTGGATAATTCTAGGAACAGGATAACAAACCAAACCGGAGAACCCCTTTTCTGGGGCTTGAGCGGCTGGCTCCAGACCTGACGAACGGCATCTAGGGCATAATTTTCTGGCCAGAGAGAAACGAAATTGCTAGGCTTAGGGCAGTTTTTATCGGGCTCCGGTAGGTCTATGGCACCCCAGTCTAAAACGCTGTTTGAACAGTTTTTGGCCCCCCTCTTTTCGCACCTGATCGATCGCGATGCCCTGGTGCGCCTGAGCGAAAGCATCGACTGGGAAGCTGGGGTAGCCGAGTTCACCAATCCCCAGGTGGTCTACCCCAACTACTACAAGACCAGCGACTTCCACGGCGTTAAGAATGGCTATTTAAATAAAGACGCCGCCCTCACCTACGACCCGATCACCCAGTACGTGCTGCCCCCCGGCGAAACCTGGGTGCGCGAGGGCCTGATTAAGGCGATTCACGGTACCCCTCGACGCATTTTGGACCTGGGCTGCGGTACCGGCACCACCACCCTGATGCTCAAGCGACGCTTTCCCCAAGCGGAGGTGATAGGTCTAGACCTATCGCCCCAAATGCTGGTGATGGCCGACCATAAGGCTCGCACCACTGGTATCGATATCGCCTGGCGTCACGGCAATGCGATGGCGACGGGGCTACCGGTAGCTTCCTGTGATGTGGTGTGCGCCACGCTGCTGTTCCATGAAACCCCGCCTGCGGTGGCGAAAACGATTCTCTCAGAGGCGTTTCGGCTGTTGACGCCAGGGGGGCAAATGCTGGTGCTCGACGGCAACCAGCGCACCCTGCGGGCCACTGACTGGCTCAGCAACATTTTTGAAGAACCCTTCATTCGTGACTATGGCCAGGGCAATCTAGACGCCTGGCTGGGCTATGCCGGGTTTGAGGCGGTGCGCACCGAGGACGTGTTTTGGCTCAACCAGTTGAGCCGTGGCCGCAAGCCCCTGCCCGTGGGCGACCGGGCGGTGCCTGAGGAGGGCGATCGCACCAATCGCGATCTACCTCTGCCCCAGCCCGCCTAGCACCTGCTGGCCGCCGCCCATTGATATCAACCCCTCGGGGGTTCGGTGATCTGAACCCGGAGGTCTGCTGTCCTGCGTACACTAGAGGCGTTGGGCATAGGCGAGGCGGGGCAATGGTGCGACTGAAACCCTGGCAGTGGGCAGTGCTGGCGCTGCCGCTGGTGGCAATCGTCAGTTTTATTCTGATCGCGGCGGGCGTCCAGATCCACGGCTGGGGTCTGAACTGGCTCTGGGCGGTAATTCTGCTGGTGCTGGTGGGGTGGCGCTGGCTCTTGGCCCGCTGGACCAGGCCCGCCCTCAAGCAAATGGAAGCGGCGCTAGATCAGGCCCAGCAGGAGCTAAACGCGGCAGCTGAGGTGGATAGCGGCGGTTCGGCCCCCGATTCCGCCGCCATCGCCCTAGAAGACATTCTCGCCGCTGCCCAGCAGGACCCGCCGGTATGGGAGGACTGGAACCCCTTCTGGGGGCGCTGTCGGGAGGTCGTGACGGCGGTAGCCCAGGCCTACCATCCCAGCGTCAAGTATCCTCTGCTCAACATCTACCTACCCGATGCCTACGGGCTGCTGCGGGGCACAGTGGACGACGTCGATCGCTGGATTGAGACCCTGTCGCCGGTGCTGGGGCAGGTCACCGTGGGCCAGGCGGTGCAGGGCTACGAGGTCTACCGCCAGGTGGAACCCTCGGCCCGCAAGCTCTGGCAGGCCTGGACCTGGGCCCAGTGGCTGCTCAACCCCGCCGCCGCCGCCGCCCGCACCCTCAGCCAGCCAACCAACACCCTGGCCAACCAGCAGCTGCTGGGAAATTTGAATGCGCTGCTGCGAGAGGCCACCCTGCGCAATCTTTACCGTCAGGCGGTAGCCCTCTACAGCGGCGAGCTGCCGACTATGCCCAGCCCGGCCCAGCCCTTGGCAACGGCCCAGACCCAGACCCTGCGGGAGATTCTCGATCGGGCCGAGCCGGTGGAGCAGGTTGCCCAAACCCCCGTAAACATTTTGCTAGTGGGCCGCACCGGGGCGGGCAAAAGCAGCCTGATTAACACCCTGTTTGAGGCCGATCGCGCCGAGGTGGATGTGTTGCCCAGCACCACTGCCCTCACCACCTACCGCTGGCAGGGCGACGCGGGCGAAATGCTCACCCTCTGGGATTCCCCCGGCTACGAGCAGGTCGACCGGGCCGACTACCGCGATCAGCTGCTCGACTGCGCCCACCGGGCAGACCTGCTGCTGCTGGTCACTCCGGCCCTCGACCCGGCCCTGCAAATGGATGCCGACCTGCTGCGCGACCTGCGCCAGATCAGCCCCGACCTGCCGACCATTGCCACCCTCACCCAGGTGGATCGGCTGCGGCCCCTGCGGGAGTGGCAGCCCCCCTACGACTGGCAGTGGGGCGATCGCCCTAAGGAAATCGCCATCCGCGAGGCCACCCGCTACCGGCAAGAGCAGCTGGGGGATCTGTGCGATCGCATTCTTCCCCTGGTCACCCGCGACGGTGCCACCCAGCGCCCCGCCTGGAATGCCGACACCCTGGCTAACACCTTAATTGAGCTGATCGACCCGGCTAAGGAACTGCGACTAGTGCGGTTTTTGCGCGATCGCGACGCCAAGGTCACCGCCGCCGCCCGTCTGATCGATCGCTACCGGGTGCAGATGAGCACCACCCAGGGCATCGCCGCCTTTCTCAAGAGTCCGGTGCTGCAATTTTTGGCCACCCTCACCACCGGCACCCCCACCCTAGCCTACCTGCTGGCCGAGCAAATTCCCGTCGAGCAGCTGCCCGTGGTGATTGGTAAGCTCCAGCTCGCCTACGACCTGTTCAAGGTGGTCGATTCAGACAAGGCCCAGCTCGATCTGCTCGCCCTGCTCGCCCTCTGGCCCCTCCTGCTCGACCACAACAACCAGCCCGATCGCGCCGCCTGGGCCTTTGGTCACGCCCTGCTAGAATATTGGACCCAAGGACTTTCCATCCCATCGACCCGTCAGCGAGTTGACTATTATTTGGAGCAGTACGGCAATTCAGCACCGAATTCCTTGACCAAGCTATGACTCCCCACCCGCCCGTAGCGAAGATACCCCAAGCCGGTTATCCTCTAAATCCGCCCACTCTCTGAATCCTCCATGTCTATTTCCAAAACCGAGGCCAAACAGCTACTAGAGCGCATGATTTTTGACGCCACCGCCCCCGATGACTGGGTGCAGGACGTATGGGGTCTCAGCCCCCTCATGGGCGACAGCGCCGCCAAACTGCTTGAAGCGTTCTATATTCTCATCGACTGCTGCCCCGACGAGCAACTCGACAACCTGGTGAAGGGGCTGTATCGAGACCAGCTAGAGTTCTAGGGATTTGGGATTTGGGATTTAGGACAATTCTGGCCACGAAACTACCGGTTTTTTTGCTGCCTCTCAAGGGCACAGGCCCTGCACCCCTACCTGGATGGCATCCACCCATCCACACCTCTACCCCTCTACCACCCTTCGCCGAATCAACTCAAACACCGCCCGTATCCCCATCGCCTCGCCCCCCTCAGGGCGACCGGGCAGGGTACGCAGGTTCCAGGCCATCAGGTCAATGTGCACCCAGGGAATCTCTGGGCGAGTAAACTCTTGCAGGAACAGGGCGGCGGTAATCGACCCGCCGTAGGAATTGTTGGAGATGTTCGAGAGATCGGCCACGGAGCTTTCGATCATGGCGCGGTAGGGCTGGTGCAAAGGCAGTTGCCACAGCGGGTCATCGACTGCCAAACCGCAGGCAAGTAGGTCAGTAGCCACCTCAGACTGATTGCTAAAGCAAGCCGGTAGCTCGGTGCCCAGGGCAATGCGGGCCGCACCGGTCAGGGTGGCAAAATCAACCACGAGTTCGGGGGCGGGTTCTTCGCAGACGGCTTCCCAGAGGGCATCTGCCAGCACTAGGCGGCCTTCGGCATCGGTATTGCCCACCTCGACCGTCAGCCCCCGCCGGGAGGGCACCACATCTAGGGGGTGAATGGCATTGCTGGCAATGCTGTTTTCCACGGCGGGAATCAGCACCCGCAGGCGCACGGGCAGATGTAGGCCCATGATCATTTCCGCCAGGCCCAGCACGTTGGCGGCACCGCCCATGTCTTTTTTCATCAGCTTCATGCCAGCGGCGGGCTTGATGTCGAGGCCGCCGGTATCGAAGCAAACCCCCTTGCCCACTAGGGTGACTCTGGGGGCAGCGGGGTCGCCCCAGGTGATATCGAGTAGGCGGGGGGGCTGAACGTAGGCGCGGCCCACCGCGTGGATGAGGGGATAGTTTTGGGTCAGCAGGTCATCCCCGGCGATGACGGTGAGGTCGGCGGTGTGGCGATCGCACAGCGCCTGGGCGGCTACCTCCAACTGCTCTGGCCCCATATCACCAGCGGGGGTAGTCACCAGATCGCGCACCAGGTTGGTGGCCACTACCGTCGTTGTCACGTAGGCGGAGTCTACCCCCTTCGGCATCATCAGCTTGGCCTCGGGGGCCAGGGTCGGGCGCTTGTACTGGGTAAAGCTGTAGCTGCCAAGGTGCCAGCCCAGACATAGCTTGGTGGCCACCTCCGGGGGCCAGGCATCGCCCAGGGTGTAGGTTTGGGGGGGCAGCGCCTTGGGCAAATGGCCCAGGGTCCAGGTATCCAGAGTGTTGGGCTTACCCACCAGTACCTTGGCCAGAGTACCGCCCTCTCCGGGGATCAGGCAAAATGTATTTGGGTCAGCCTTGAACCCGGTGGAAAGTGCCCAGTTCTGGCTATCGGCGTGGTCTTTGGCGAGGTCGGTCTGGTTGACGAGGTAGATGGGAATCGGCGTTGACAACGGTTGGTCTCCAGGGATGATAAGCAAATCAATTAGTCTATCGGAGTTTTGTCTCAGGGGTAAGACCTGGTCTGAACTGCCCCCCTGCACAGTTCAGACCGTTAGTAATCCCACACCAACGCCTTAACTTGCAGGAGATTGGGGCGGCAGCTGCCAATAGCGGTAGCTGGCATAGGCCATAGTCAGCACCCCGGCGGCGATCGCCGACTCGTCGACCTCAAATTTGGGGTGGTGTAGAGGGTAATTCACGGCGCGATCGGTAAAGCCCACCCCCAGGCGAAACATGGTGCCCGGCGCGTGCTCCAGGTACAGCGAAAAGTCTTCGGCCCCCAGGGAAGGCTCGTGGATAATTTGCAGATACTCGCTGCCCAGGGCCTCGCTGGCGCAGCGGGCGGTCAGCTCGGTCAGCGCTGGATCGTTGAGCACCGAGGGCACCCCCCGACGGTAGTGAATCTCGTACTTAGCCCCGTAGGGCTGGCACACTCCCGCCACAATCGACTCAATCCACTGGGGCAGATGGTTACGGGTGTCGGGATGGAGCGATCGCACCGTGCCCAGCAGCTTTACCGTATCGGCAATCACGTTGGGGGCGCGTCCCCCCTGAATCTGCCCAATGGTCAACACAATCGGGTGCAGCGGGTTTTGGGTGCGGCTAATGGCCTGCTGCAGCGTCGTAATCACCTGAGAGGCAATCCAGATGGCATCAATGGCCTCATGGGGGCGGGCTCCGTGGCCCGACTCGCCTACGATGACAATTTCTAGGTCATCGGCGGCGGCGGTGAGGGCTCCATAGCGTACGCCAATCGCTCGGGCAGGTACTGACGGATAGGCATGTAACCCCAAAATCGCCGAGACCCCTACCATTACCCCATCTTCAATCATCCACCGAGCACCCTGGGCGGTTTCTTCGGCGGGCTGAAACAAGAACCGGATGGTGCCCGGCAGCGGCACACCCAGCTGGGCCAGCACCATCGCCGTGCCCAGGCCCACCGTGGTGTGCACATCGTGGCCGCAGGCGTGCATAATACCCGACTGGGTAGAAACAAAGGACAAAGCGACCCGTTCGGCAATGGGCAACCCATCCATATCGGCCCGAATAGCCAGCATCCTGGGGTCATCGCCACCGGACAGCTCCGCCACAACACCGGTCTTACCCACCAGTTCCTGCACCCGCAGCCCACAGGACTGCAGCACCCCAGACACATAGGCAGCCGTTTTGTACTCCTGGCCACTAAGTTCTGGGTGACTGTGGAGGTGGCGGCGAATTTCAATCAGACGCGGAGAAATCGCCTCAACAATAGATTTAATCTGGCTCAGCATGCATTAACACTGTCGGTAATGGCCACGTTTAGCCTAAAGCAGACTGGAATTGATGTATAACACCACACCAACCAACCAAGCTAATGGTTCATCGACAGCGTCATTATCCCAAAGCTTATTTGGTGGGGGGAAAAAACGGATCTGGCTCAGCCGGCGGAGTAGCCGGGACACCACCATTAAACGGGGGAGGCTGCGCATTGCCAGGGCCGGTGACCGGAGTAACTGGATCTGGTGTGACCGGAGTAACTGGATCTGGCGTGACTGGAATAACTGGATCTGGCGTGACTGGAATAACTGGATCTGGCGTGACCGGAGTCACTGGATCTGGCGTGACTGGAGTCACTGGATCTGGCGTGACCGGAGTAACTGGATCTGGCGTGACTGGAATAACTGGAGCCGGCGTGACTGGAATAACTGGAGCCGGCGTGACCGGAGTAACGGGAGCCGGCGTGACCGGAGTAACGGGAGCCGGCGTGACCGGAGTAACGGGAGCCGGCGTGACCGGAGTAACGGGAGCCGGCGTGACCGGAGTAACGGGAGCCGGCGTGAC
>JBGSNT010000356.1:0-4265 GCA_041739575.1 Nodosilinea sp.
GATCCGGTTTTGGAGAATGGCAACTTAACCTACACCGTCGACGTGATCGACGGGGATATGCCGACGATGGGGAATAACGTCTCGCTCTTTATTGACATCATCGGTCTACCCTTCACGCCGCTTTCCGTGGCTGGGGTGGCCCGACGTAGCTATGCCCGCGCCGCCATCTATGGGGCTGCTGTTCGCCCGCCCTAAGCCACCCCCTATCCCTACTATCCCTATCCCGACCCCTACGCCCCCTACCCGTACTAACCGGGGTGACCAAGGCTGAGTATAGCGATGAAGTCTTGCCCCCTATGCCCAGCCTTGACAGTTTTAGAGTTCCTTGAATCGTGATGTCACTTAGCCAAATCTCGGGAGAAGCAGTTCCCCTGATTTCAACTCAATCCATAGGACTAACCATCATGAACACTAGCAACCTTGCTGATGCCCGCGCCATTGCCAAAGAAGCCTACATCTACGGCTTTCCGATGGTAGACAACTACCGTATTCAGTACGCCTACTTTGTCAATACAGAGAGCCCTGAATACAAAGCGCCCTGGAACCACATCTGCAATATCCCGCGTGTCTTTACCCCAGCAGACAAGGCGGTGCAGACCCCCAACTCAGACACGCCTTATTCCATGCTTGGACTGGATCTGCGTACCGAACCGATTGTGCTCACGGTGCCTGTGATTGAAAGTCAGCGCTATTTCAGCGTTCAGATGATCGATCTCTATACCTTGAACTTTAACTACATCGGCAGTCGCACTACCGGCAATGATGGCGGCAGTTTTCTGGTGGCTGGGCCAAACTGGCAAGGCCCAACACCCAGTGGCATCAAGGAAGTCATCCGCACAGAGACCGAGTTAATATTTACGCCCTATCGCACCCAGCTTTTTAACCCCGCCGATCTCGACAATGTGAAGAAAATTCAGTCGGAATATGGGGTGCAGCCACTCTCAGCCTTCCTGGGTCAACCCGCCCCAGCCGCGGCACCGGCAATTGATTTTATGGTGCCCCTCACCCCAGATGAAGAAAGGACGTCGCTTGAGTTTTTCAACATCCTTAACTTCATTTTGCAGTTTTGCCCCACTGTTCCATCCGAGCAAGAGCTGATGGCAAAATTTGCCCAGATCGGTGTTGGTGCAGGGAAGACCTTTGACCCTGACGCCCTCTCAACTGAGATGAAGCAGGCCATCCAACAAGGCATAGCTGATGCTTGGGCAGAGTTCGCCAACTTACAGAAACAACTGGACGCTGGGGAAGTGACCGCTGGCGACTTGTTTGGCACGCGAGAGTATCTGAAAAACAACTACCTGTACCGCATGGCTGGTGCCATTACCGGCATTTATGGCAACAGCAAACAGGAGGCGGTGTATCCGCTGTACTTTGTGGATGGCAGTGATCAAAAGCTGGATGGGAGCAATCGTTATACCCTGCGCTTTGCGCCGGATCAATTCCCCCCTGTCAATGCCTTCTGGTCAGTGACAATGTACGAATTGCCATCAAGCTTGCTCGTCGCTAATCCGATCAACCGCTACCTGGTGAACTCGCCGATGTTGCCCCAGTTCAAGCGTGATGCGGACGACGGCATCACCTTCTACATTCAGAACGATTCGCCTGGTGCAGAGAAGGAAGCGAACTGGCTACCCGCACCCAATGGGCCATTCTTTTGCGCAATGCGACTGTATTGGCCTAAGGAGGAAGTCCTTGAAGGAGAGTGGCACCAGCCCCCGATGCAGCAGGTGAAATAGGAGGAATCCGCCCCCCTAGAAAGCCGTGAAAATTCCTGTTTTCTGGGGGCGATCGCCCCTTCTCTCCAAACCTTCTGGCTGGAGGCTGGAACTATCCCTTTCCACCGGTCATAGCCACCCGAGCACCAGCCCGTCACAGATTAGCTATCCCCATTCCCTTTAGGTCTTGACATTATGGTTCACCGCAAAGTTGATCTCAACCACCTCAATCCAGAGGATCGCAACCTGACCCCCACCTATGCGTCTCGGGCGCTCAACTCACCGGTACCTAAATACGAGATCCCAGAGGAGGGGATGGAACCCCAGGTGGCCTACAACCTGATCCACGACGAGCTGGGGTTAGACGGCAACTCTCGGCTTAACCTGGCCACCTTTGTCACCACCTGGATGGAGCCAGAGGCCAGACAGCTGATGGCGGAGACCTTTGACAAAAATATGATCGATAAGGATGAATATCCGCAAACCGCTGAAATTGAGCTGCGCTGCGTCAACATCCTGGCCCGCCTCTGGCATGCGCCCGATGCCAAGGAAGCCACCGGCTGCTCCACGATTGGGTCTAGCGAAGCGGCCATGCTGGGGGGAATGGCGCTGAAGTGGCAGTGGCGCAAGCGCAGGCAGGCCCAGGGCAAGCCAGCCGATAAGCCCAACCTGGTGATGGGCATTAACGTGCAGGTGTGTTGGGAAAAGTTTTGCCGCTACTGGGAGATTGAACCCCGCTTTGTGCCGGTGGAGGGCGATCGCTTCCATCTCGGGGCCGCAGAAGCGCTGGCCATGGTGGATGAAAACACCATCGGGGTGGTGGCCATTATGGGCAGCACCTACGACGGCAGCTATGAGCCCGTCAAAGAAATCAACGATGCCCTTGAGACGCTGAATGCTAAAACGGGTTGGGAGGTGCCCCTACATGTCGATGGTGCCAGCGGCGGGTTTATTGCCCCCTTTCTCGACCCAGAGCTGGAGTGGGATTTTCGGCTCAAATGGGTGAAGTCCATCAATACCTCAGGGCACAAATTTGGCCTGGTCTACCCTGGGGTCGGGTGGATTATCTGGCGAGACAAGGCGGAACTGCCTGAGGAGTTAATCTTCCACTGCAACTATCTGGGCGGCGATCTGCCCAACTTTGCCCTGAATTTTTCTCGTCCCGGCAACCAGGTGGTTGCTCAGTATTACAACTACCTGCGTTTAGGTAAGGAAGGCTATCGCCAGATTCAGCAGACCTGTCGGGATACGGCCATGTACTTATCCAGTGCGATCGCCGATCTGGGGCCGTTTGAGCTGATCACCGACGGCAGCGACATTCCCGTATTTGCCTGGAGGATGAAGGATGAGGTGGCGGCCCAGACCAATTACACGCTCTTTGACCTAAGCGACAAACTGCGCGAGCGGGGCTGGTTGGTGCCCGCCTACACCATGCCTAAAAATCGTGAAGACGTGATCGTTCAGCGGGTTGTGGTCAAAGAAGGGTTTAGCCGAGATATGGCCGATATGCTAATCCAAGATATCCAGAAGGCGATCGCGTTCTTCAAATCCCAGCCCAATTATCAGCCCAAGCCAGCTGGGTCTCACTTCCACCACTAAGGACCTTCTCGGTTATGGCAGATGAGCGATTCTTTCGCGATCGCACCCCCAAGGCCGAGGCGATCGCCCGAGATGGCCCTGCCGGGTTCATCACTCGGGCCGTGCAGATCGCACCGGATGGCAGGCGGATCGTCCTCACATCCCGCAGCCACCGCAAAGGCTTAGGCGATTGGGCTCGGCGATCGCTGTCCGAGCGCAACCTCCCTCAGGTAGCCCCAACCCAGCTGTTTGTTTGGGCACCCCAACGCCTCACCTGGTGGATAGCCATTCTATTCATTATCGGTTCGGCGTTATTTGCTGCGCCTAGCTTTCTGGCCACCTGGCCCCATATCGCGGCCAACCTCTCAAAAAACTCGATCGCCCTGGGCCTGAGCTATTTTATCGGCTCGTTGTTTTTCACCTCTGCCGCTTACCTGCAGGTTTTAGAAACGATTAATGCCGGCGATAGTGGGGGGCTATATCCTAACGATCATGCATCCGCAAAGTTTAGGTGGTTTGCCTGGCAGCCCGAACGCATTGGCTATCTGGCCAGCATCATTCAATTGGCTGGCACCTTATTTTTTAACGCCAATACGGGCAACTCACTGATTAGCGGATTGGGCTGGATTGCCCAGGATGTGCGCATTTGGACTCCCGACATGGTTGGCAGCGCCTGCTTTTTGGGGTCTAGCTATCTGGCCTTCATAGAGGTTTGTCATCGCTATTGGGCCTGGCAGCCCCGGCACCTGTCCTGGTGGATTGTAATCCTCAACCTGGTCGGGTCAGTCGCCTTTGGCATTTCGGCGGTTTGCAGCTTTGTCCCCCCCAATCCCGACTGGGCCGGGTTTACCTGGATGGCAAACTTCTTTACCTTTGTGGGCGCTGTATGTTTTTTGATTGGTAGCTATCTGATGTTGCCAGAGATGGCCAATCCAGCCTTGGCAACAGGCCCAGATCAGCAGAGTAAGTAGG
>JBGSNT010000075.1:0-4725 GCA_041739575.1 Nodosilinea sp.
CGGGGCTGTATAAAGGGCTGAAGGAGCTGAGCGAGCTGATCGGCTCTTACCAAAGCAACAAAGAGAGCGGTCGGGCGGTGCAAATCGTCAATGCCGTGATCGAAACCGCGCGGATCTGCAACCTGGATAGGGATGTGGAGCTGCCGGAGGGCGACTCTGGCGAACTCTCCAACGGGGAACGCGACAACCTGGTGGGCAAAATCTACATCAAGCTGATGGAGATTGAGTCGCGGCTGCTGCCCTGCGGTCTGCACGTGGTGGGTAAGCCGCCTACGGCGGAAGAGGCGATCGCCACCCTGGTCAATATCGGCAGCCTCGATCGCGAAGAAGAGGGCATGAAGAGCCTCCAGCGCCTGATCGCCGAGAGCATTGGCCGCGATATTGATGAAATCTACGGCAACAGCGATCGCGGCCACCTGGCCGACGTCCAACTCCTCTACGACATCAACCAGGGGGTGCGCGGCGCCGTTGCCGCCCTGGTCCACGAGCAGATCGATGCCGAAGGGCGCGTCTCCATGGTTTCGCGGCTGAATTTCTTTAACATTGGCCGCAAAGAACCCTGGATCAAGTCTCTCCACGACGCGGGCTACACCAAGGTTGACGCCGAAGCCATCAAGCCCGTGATGGAATACCTGGAGTTCTGCCTAGAGCAGGTCTGCGCCGACAACGAGCTGGGCGGTCTGCTGCAAGCCCTGGAAGGAGAATACCTGCTCCCCGGCCCCGGCGGCGACCCGATCCGCAACCCCGACGTGCTGCCCACGGGCAAAAACATCCACGCCCTCGACCCCCAGTCGATCCCCACCACGGCGGCGGTGCAGTCCGCCAAGATCGTAGTCGATCGCCTGCTGGAGCGCCAGCGGCAGGAAAATGGCGGGGCCTACCCCGAAACCATCGCCACCGTGCTCTGGGGCACCGACAACATCAAGACCTACGGCGAATCCCTCGCCCAGATGATGTGGTTTGTCGGCGTCAAGCCCCTGCCCGACTCCCTGGGCCGGGTCAACAAGCTGGAGCTGATTTCCCTCGAAGAGCTGGGTCGGCCCAGGGTTGATATCGTCGTCAACTGCTCCGGCGTGTTCCGCGACCTGTTCATTAACCAGATGGCTTTGTTGGATCGCGCCGTGAAAATGGCCGCCGAAGCCGATGAGCCCCTGGAGATGAACTTCGTTCGCAAGCACGCCCTAGAGCAGGCGGCAGAAATGGGGATTGGCCTGCGCGAAGCTGCCACCCGCATCTTCTCCAACGCCTCGGGCTCCTATTCCTCCAACATCAACCTGGCGGTGGAGAACAGCACCTGGGACAACGAAGCCGAACTCCAGGAGATGTACCTGAAGCGCAAGTCCTTTGCCTTCAACTCCGACAATCCCGGCGTTATGGACAGCAGCCGGGGCCTGTTTGAGTCGGCATTGAAGACCGCCGAGGCCACCTTCCAAAACCTGGACTCGTCGGAAATTTCCCTCACGGACGTGTCCCACTACTTCGACTCTGACCCCACCAAGCTGGTGGCGTCGCTGCGCGAAGACGGCAAGGCTCCGGCCTCCTACATCGCTGACACCACTACCGCCAATGCCCAGGTGCGCACCCTGTCGGAGACGGTGCGGCTGGATGCCCGCACCAAAATGCTCAACCCCAAGTGGTACGAGGGTATGCTCTCCCACGGCTACGAAGGTGTGCGCGAACTGTCGAAGCGGCTGGTCAACACCATGGGCTGGTCGGCCACCGCTGGGGCCGTCGATAACTGGGTCTACGAAGATGTCAACACCACCTTCATTCAAGACCCGGAGATGTGCAAGCGCCTGATGGATCTCAACCCCAACTCCTTCCGCCGCATGGTCTCGACCCTGCTGGAGGTGAACGGGCGCGGTTACTGGGAAACCAGCGACGAAAACCTGGAGAAGCTCCAAGAGCTGTACCAGGAAGTCGAAGACCGGATTGAGGGTGTCGAGTAAACCTCGTTAGCTCAGTTCATTGACTAAACCAAGGGGGTGGGCTTTCGCCCACCCCCTTTTTCGTTGTTTTGCCTCGTAAAGCCTAATAGGGACTGACGGGAAATGCTAAAACCCTAATTTCCCATGGTTAGTCAACAGCAATGAGCCTAGATTGGTTGAATTCAAAGGCTCTGGCAGCTTTCGATTAGGGTTAGGGAAATTTTATTGACACGGATTAGGGTTTGAGTTATCTTTGATTAGGGTTTTGGAGTGGATAAATGAATTTTGTTAGGGAAGCGAGAGAAGAGCTAGGTTTGACCATTAAAGATCTTGCCGAACGGGTCGGAGTGCATTACACGACTGTATCCGAGTGGGAGCTAGGGAAAATAGTTCCTCGTCCACCTCGGCAAGCTTCTTTGGCTAAGGCATTAAATAGAAATATAGAGGAGTTGTTTCCGAGGAATGACTTACCTAAGGCAATCTATGAGGGTATTCTTCGCGTAGGAGAAAATGAGGTAGATTGTGCTGTTTTAGAGAATGGTAAGCGTGTTATCACTCAAAATGCTGTTTTCAAAGCCTTTGGTCGACCACCCCGAGGTACTATGGCATCTCGAAATTCTGATCCTAGACTCCCTGGATTCCTAGATGCCACCAACCTAAAGGATTTTATCGAACCAGTAGTCTTAGAGGGTATACAAAGCATTGAATATATCTCAAAGTCAGGAAAGTATAAAACGGGATACGAGGCCACAGCCATCCCTTTGGTTTGCGATGTTTATCTTGCTGCAAGGAAAGCTGGCATCTTAAGACCTAATCAGTTGCCATTAGCTGAAATCAGCGAAATCATTGTCAGAAGTCTTTCAAAAGTTGGAATAATTGCTCTAGTTGATGAGGCTACGGGCTATCAGAATGTAAGAGCGCTCAATGAACTGCATCAACTTTTGTCTAAGTATTTATCAGAAGAAAAACTAGCTTGGGCCAAGCGGTTTCCAGATGAATTCTTTAAGCAATTGTACAGATTGAAAAACTGGAGCTATCCCACTGGCACTAGCCGAACACCTTATGTAGGAAAGCTAATAAACCAACTCGTGTACGAAAAGCTGCCTCCTGGTGTTTTAGAAGAGCTTAGGCGACGTAATCCAGTAGATGAAAATACAAAGAGACGGAAATCAAAGCACCACCAGTTTTTGTCAGAAGATATAGGGCAACCAGATTTAAGAGATCATCTTTTACAAGTGATAGCTCTTATGCGAGGCTCTCCCAATTGGAAAAGTTTTGAAAAAAGTTTCACATTAGCTTTCCCACCTGAAATTATCCAAGGCGAATTTGACTTGGATGAATTGTAATAGATACTTGAGTGAAGTCTCCTCAATCGATATCTATATGAACAGGCATGATAAGGCATTTGAGTTGAAGCTCAGCACAATCTTTAGGGAAATTAAGTAGGACGCTTTAATTATTCGTAGGATGCGTTACACTGGCGCGACAACTCATCTAGCCCAAACCTGCGTTTCGTTGGGCTGTCGCCACAACACACTCTACAACTGCTAAATAGCTACGGCATCTTAACTATTGTGTCCCCCAAAGAGGTTATTCTCAATGACAACAACGAATAATCCATCACCTATTCAGAAAAGATTTGATTGCCTGGCTTTTAAGCAGGAAGCTCAAGCTCAAATCTATGAGGACACAAAAACTATGAGTCCGCAGGAGCTGATTGAGTATTTTCATCAAGCCTCCCAATCAGGCGCTGTCGGCGATTGGTGGAAGACTGTAGCTCATTAAACGGTGGGCAAAAGTCTATCTACCCCGTTTCGTTTAGGGAAAACGTTATGGGTGGAGGCTTTTATCCAGCGATACCCGTTATGCTTCGCTGGCGAATTTCATCGACGATCTTGGCCGCGGCCTCACCGGATTTGAGATGTTCAGATAGAACCTGCTGGGCAGCATTTAGCGTTTGGTCAGCCCGCAGTTGGGTCAAATCAGCCCTTAGCCCTTGACCGACGTAGAACTTGATGAGCCCCTCTAGAGACATATCTTTTTTGTCTGCGATCGCCCGCAGATCTGCCAGCGTATCAGTGGGTACTTTCACCGTCACCGCCTCAGAAGAGCGAACATTGATCTTCAACTCAAACGTTTCATCAGGACTGTTCATATAGGTATCGCTCAGAACGAGCGGCTATCCGGGCTGAAATAATTCGTGTTCTGATTCCTTCCCATTCGAACTCAAATCTCTCAATGCGGTAGGTTACGTTCATCTGCTCAAATCATAGCTAAAGCGTTAGTCCTCAGCTTATCCTTGAGAATCGTGGTGGACAGGCTGCTAAGGTGCCAGTACCAGCGAAACGGTGACCTACATCGCTGACACCACCACCGCCAACCACCCGGTGCGCACCCTGTCGCAATAAGTCTTTCCCACCCCTATAGTCTGATCGGCGCAATGGGTTCAATGTCTGGGTTGTCGCCGCCCACCTGATTGGTTCTCAGCACCCACAGGCTAGCCCCCTGCTTCAGAAACACCTGAGCCACAGTGTTGCTGGCAACGCGGGGCAGCAGAGTGCGCCAGCTCATCAAGCCTCGGCCAAGGGTTTTGAGGGGGTAGTCTGACAGACTGCTGCCGAGGGTATTTTTCTCCTCAGACCAGTCGGCTCGGGCACTACCGAAGGGGAGCAGCTCTTTTTGCAGGGCTTTGCGCAGTTGCAACAAACGATTAAACCGATCCACCTGGTCGGGATGGTGCCGTTTCCAGGCGGCGAAGTAATCTGCTTCACCAGTGACCAGCCTTTCCAGCCGCTTA
>JBGSNT010000093.1:0-21742 GCA_041739575.1 Nodosilinea sp.
GCCCTATGGATTCCTCCGTCGTCCTATTCCACCTGGCCTTTCCCGTCGCGGATATTCTCACGACGAAGAAATTTTATGGCGAAGGGCTGGGGTGCGAAACGGGTCGCGAAACGGCAAACTCCCTCATTCTCAACCTCTATAGCCATCAGCTGGTCGCCCACACCACGGCTGAGCTAGCCCCGCAAAAGGGCATCTATCCCCGCCACTTCGGCCTGGTGTTTTTGCGGGAGCCTGACTGGGAAACCCTGCTGTACCGAGCGAAGGATCACGACCTCCCCTTTTACGAGGGCGAGAAGCGTCGCTTTCCGGGCACCACCCTAGAGCACCGCACCTTTTTTCTTCAGGACCCCTTCTACAACCTACTGGAGTTTAAGTACTACTGCCACCCCAGCGCCATCTTTGGTGAGGTAGAGCAAGGTTTAGTGGGCGATGCCGAGTAGGGGCAATTCGCGGTCGGTGAGATCCTACTCGGTATGGGGCAATTCGCGGTCGGTGAGATCCTCTATGCCGGGTTTAGGGCAGACACGTGGGTCTGCCCCTACGAGGGGGCCATTGCCACGATCCCGTAGGGGCGAACCGATGTGTTCGCCCTAATCCCCGCCATCGGGCAATTCGCGGTCGGTGAGATCCTCTATGCCGGGTTTAGGGCAGACACGTGGGTCTGCCCCTACGGGGGGCCGCTGCCACGATTCCGTATGGGCGAACCAACGTGTTCGCCCCTACTCGGCATCGCCCACTAAACCTTGCTCTACCTCGCCAAAGATGGCGCTGGGGTGGCAGTAGTACTTAAACTCCAGCAGGTTGTAGAAGGGGTCCTGGAGAAAAAAGGTGCGGTGCTCTAGGGTGGTGCCCGGAAAGCGACGCTTCTCGCCCTGGTAAAAGGGGAGGTTGTGATCCTTAGCTCGGTGCAGCAAGGTTTCCCAGTCCGGTTCCCGCAAAAACACCAGGCCGAAATGGCGGGGATAGATGCCCTTCTGTGGGGCTAGCTCAGCCGTGGTGTGGGCGACTAGCTGATGGCCATAGAGGTTGAGAATGAGGGAGTTTGCCGTTTCGCGACCCGTTTCGCACCCCAGCCCTTCGCCATAAAATTTCTTCGTCGTGAGAATATCCGCGACGGGAAAGGCCAGGTGGAATAGGACGACGGAGGAATCCATAGGGCAGGGAAATGGCGGGATGGGTCAGTGGAGGGCTGGGCAAAGGTGCGATCGCTAGCCCGCAGCGTAGGGTCCTAATCACCCCAGGACTGCTGCATGGGTGTAGCAGCGGTCCATGAGGTACAGGCTGCCTAGGCTACAATGGGGCGATCGACGGCGTTGAGCAGCGCCTTCAGGGCGGTGTCTTCAGCCCGGCTAATCTGGTGGTCGAGCAGGGCAATGTTGATCGCCTTCGACAGCACAAAGGCGGCCACTTCGGGCTCCAGGTGCTCTACCAAAAGCTCCATGGGCATAGGAGCCTTGAGGGCTGACTGAATGCCCATGAGCATCGACTCTTCCATACCCATGGCCACCAGGCGCGGGCGGATCTTGGCCCAATTGACCAAGGGGTCATCTCCGCTCGCGTGGATGATCGAGGCCAGCAGTCGCTGCACCTTGCTCTGTTGAGCCGGGGTCATGGCGGTATAGACCAGGGCATCTGCTTCGACGGTGGTATCTCTATCCTGGTTGAGGTTGTCGAGAATTTGCTGCCACTCGGCCTCGGTGCACTGCTCGGGCTTGCCCACGCAGAGGGACACCTGAATACGGTTGCCGGTGGTGTGCAAATGGGTCACCTCCGCCTGAATGCCTAGGTAACCTAGCCACTGAGACACCATCCCGACCAGTTTGCCGCTGGCCGACTGGGCCTGGGTGAGCATTTGCACTTGGGTACGCACCAGGGGGCGAACAAGTTGTACCAGCATAGGGCATTCCTCAAAATCGTTCTGATTTTACACAACCCGCTGCCTCCGGGTGGTAGTGCAGTATGCCATTGCCTGCGTCCCCGCCCTAGGCAATGGCAGGGGCGGATAGGGCGATCGCAACCAACCTTAGCTGACGGGGCCGAGGCGGTCGAGGGGCCAAAACCGAAACCGGGCGCGGCCAATGATGTTGCCCTGGGGTAACCCACCCCACACGTGGGAATCGTTGCTGTCGTTGCGGTTGTCGCCCATGACAAAAACCTGGCCCTCGGGCACGGTGACAGGTTCTAGGGTGTAGGCGAGGGGCTCCAGAATATAGGGCTCTTGCAGGGGGCTGCCATCTATCAGCACCTGGCCCTGGGCCACCTGTACTGTCTGCCCCGGTTCGCCAATCACCCGCTTGATAAAGGCCTGGTTTGCCTCGTAGCCCAGGCGGGCGAGCTGAGGCGGCGGGGCAAACACCACAATGTCGCCCCGGTGAGGCGGCTGCCAGCGATAGCTGATCTTTTCCACCAGCAGGCGATCGCCGATATAGAGCGTCGGGTCCATGGAGTTGGAGGGAATGTAGCGGGGTTCAGCGATAAACAATCGCACCGTCAGCGCCACCACCAGGGCGATCGCCAGCACTCGCAGATTGCCCCACTGCCCAGCCCACAGCGATCGCCAGCCGGTTGAACTTGCCGGTGCCACCTTCTCCTCTGGGGTCGAAGATAGAGGGGGCTGGGGTAACTTTGGGTCCATAGGCTTTAGACAGATGGGGCGAGGGGAACTGTTGTTTGAATCATTGACCTTAACCTTACCGACCTTTAGGACAATTCTGGAAACGAAAATACCCGAGAATTTTGATTCCTCTCAAGGGCGCAGGCCCTGCGCCCCTACATGGGGGTATCTGCTTGCTCGGAAATTACCTTAGACCCATCGGCACTTAATTTTACTGGATAGCGGCAGACGGCTCTGGGCCACCAACCGCCTAGAAGCCGAATTCTACAATCGCACCGGTGTTCTCGCTGAACTGTTCGTAGCTGGTAATGGCCCGCACGCTGATCTGGTCGTTGATGCGGTAGCGCAGGCTGAAATAGGCGGGGGTTACGTTGGTAAAGACCTTTTGCACCGACACCGAGATATTTGGCGTGAAATTAAACCCAACCTCGCCGCCCAGGTCGATGGCCTCTCCCTGCTGAGTTCCTCCTCCGGGCGGGGTGGCCGAGTACAGGCGCAGCTCGGTGCGGTCTAGCCCCGATCCCAAAATACTTTGTAGGTTATTCAGCAGCGCTGACCCGGCAAAGGCCAATAGCCCTTGAAACCCGTCTCCGCCACCGGAGACACTGCCCAGGGTAGACTCTAGGGCCGCCAGAAACCCACCGCTGACCAGGGTAATGATCTCACCCTCCGATCGCGGCGGCGTACTGGACAGTTCCACATCCTGCAGATTCACCACCCGGCTGGCCCGGCCATTGACCGTGGCGCGAATCCGCACCGTCTGCACGCCACCCTGGGTCAAACCGAGCTGGTCAATTATAGATTCGCTAATTTCGTTGCGGGGGAAGGGGGTCGCCACCGTCAGGGTCGTATCCGTCGCCGCACTGTCAGGCACCAACGCTGACAGGGTGGCCACCAGGTAGGGGTCAATGGTCTCATCGAGGTCGCTAAACTCAGCATAGTTCTCGTTGCCGGAGAGGCGAAATTCGGTGGTGAGCAGGTTAATACGGCCCGAAGGCAAGTTGATGCGGCCCGAGGGCTTAAAGTCGGGGACCGTACCCACCAGGTCGAGGCTACCCTCAGCCTGCACATTGACAATACCTGGAATCGCCAGCCGGACATTCTCCGCTAGCACCAGCTGAAAGTCTTCAAAGACAGGGGGAATGGGGGCAAAAATTCCCGGTTCTGCGGTGGAGGTAAAGGCCACTGGGGTTGCCCCCGGTTCATCGACTTCGGGCAGAGTGAGAACCCCATTGGAGAGCTGGACCTGACCGTAGACCTGTGGGGCCAGCAGAAAAACACTGCCATCCACCTCGACATTCCCATCGACACGACCGCGGTAGGTGCCAGCGGGGTTACGCAGATCGAGGGCAATATTGTCCAGAGTAATCTGCAGAGGATCGCTTGCGGAGGTCTCAGGCTCTGGAGCGCCGTTGTTTGAGGCAGTCGTATTGCTGCCGTTGTCATACAGCCACGGAAAGGTTTTCGGTATCGAAGGCAGCAGCGTTAGATTGCCTTGGGCTGCAACTTTGCCACTGCTAAAGTCGCCCTGCAAATCCTCGACGTTGAGGACCAGGCCATTGGTGTACACAGACCTGCTGGTGGTGGTCTCCGGCCATTCCACCACCTTGATATTGCCGCGAATGTTGGTCAGGGGCTCGGGCAGACTGCGGGAGCTGATCGTAACCCCGTCTAAATTGGCGGCCCCAGTCACATTGAGGGTGGTGAAGGCATTCTGAAGGGAGCTGTTGGTCGGCCAGCGTCCCTGTACAGCCAGGTCAAGGCTGGCGGCACCAGCCTCCCAGGTAATCGCCTGGGTCAGTAGGTTGATCAGGGCGAAGCCCTCATCGCGCATTCTCAGGTTTATGCTGACGGCATCAGAATCTGGCTCTTGCTTAACTCCAGGCAGGGACAGTGGCACACTGGCCACCAGCACCAGGGGGTCAATCTGTTCTTGAATCGCCATGCGACCGAGCAGCTGAAGCCGAGCATCTTGGTAATTAAAGCTGGCGGCGGCCAGATCAATAGCCTTCCGGTTGATCGTAGCCTGGTTGACGGCCAGTTGCCCCCGCACCTGGGGATCGACCAGGGTGCCGGTCAAGCTAGCCCCCACATTCATCAGGCCATCGAAGTTGGTGGGCAACTTTAGCGGCTGGCGCACAGCACTGATGGGCACATCGCTGACTTCTAGGCGTAGCGTGCGGTCTACCGGATCTTCGGGGTCAAAGCTAAATTCACCGTTGAGGGTGGCCAGGGCTACCCCAGCCGGGGGGTTAGCCGAAAATTCAGGGGAGTCGGACTGCAGGCTGACCGGGTTGAGCTGAAGCACGCCGTCCTGGTAGCGACCTTTGGCGATCGCTTCATCGATGTGGTAGACAGAGCCATTATTGGTCGCCGAATTGCCCCAGACCCAGTCGACTCCGGCCAGATCAAAGGTGACATCTAGATCTCTAGACAGGGGACCGTTGGCGGTGACATTGCCGGAAAAACTACCCTTAAACTCCTCTAGGGGAGGAAAGGCAGATTCTTCGGCGCTGGCGGCCAGGATATCTTGCAGCTCGCACACTTCCGCCAATCGCCGGAGCTGGGTGAGGAGGCTGGCGTTGCGATCGCCCACTGGTTTGACCTGCTCTAGGGAGGCCACATCTGCCGCAGTCGCGGGGCGAAACCAGGCCGGCGGCTGGAGCAAATTGGGCCGAAAATCGGCCTGCTCAAAAATCAGCAGGGTGGTCAAGATGTCTTGAATCTGACCGTTATCAACCTCTAGTTTGCCGTTGAGCTGGGGCTCGTCGGCCAGGGTATAGGTGCCATTGGCCCGATAGCGACTCAGTCCCGAGGCCGACTCTAGCGCAACGTTTCTGAGCGTTACCCGCTGATTGCCGTAGAAGACCTGACCCTTCAGATGGCCATAGCGGACTTCTTCCGTTGGGGCTACCGGGGGAGCGGGCTGATCTACCGGAGGCGAAGCCGCCGGGATGGCAGAGGATTGACTGGGTCTACAGAGGTTTTCTATGCCTGGAAGGCGACCCAGGGGAATGGGGGCAGCGGTAGCGGTGAGAGTTTCAGAGGGCAACCGCAGGTAGCCGATGCGAGGATCAGCGATGTCAAAGGTAGCGTCTAGGGTGGGCTGGCGCAGGTTGGCCACCACCCTGGCGGTGGTAATCGTCCCGCCGACGGTACCAATCCCCTCTAGGCCCCCCTGGGGCAATTTGAGGTCGGTGAGGGGAAGATTTTGGATCGTGGCGGTGAGATCCTCACCCTGGATATAGCCCGTGGCCACGGCGTTGGGGCGAGCGGGGTCGGCAAAGTCGTTGATCAGCTCAAATTCCAGGTCGCGATCGCCCTGGGCCGTGGCCACATAGATGCGGCTGTCGCCGCTGCCCGTGAGGTTCACCGCCAGGGCCCCACCCTGGCTGAAGGTAACGGGTCCCGTCAGGGGTGAGGTAAAGGCCAATTCCCCCGCCATTAACCCCACCAGAGCGGCTTCCCCGTTGAGCGCCAGGGCTCCGGGCCGCCCCCGCAGCCGACCGTTAAAGAACACGTTGCCCTGCAATGGGATCACCTCCGGCACCGGCAGGGCAGCCAGGCTAAAGCCATCGACATTGAGATTGAGGTCGAGGTTAGCGATCCCAGGCCCGCCCACCCCCTCAAATTGGGGGGTCACGCTGCCATTGACCTGTAATCCCGCCGTACTGGCCTGCCGCACCAGCACCGCTTGCCCATTCCAGTCCAGGTCGGCGGTGAGGCGATCCTGCACCTGGGCCAGTTGGGGGGCACGGGGGGCGATCGTCGCCAACCCATCGGACAGCACCAAGCGTCCCTGGCCGCGAGTCCCTGCCAGTGAGAGGTTGCCCGTAGTCCCCATGAATCGAAATTGGCCACTGGCGGTGCCCTGCAAATCCGGTGCCAAGGCACGGAGCTGCAGATTTTCTCCCCGCAGGTCAGCGCTCCACCGGCCCCTGTCTAGGGTCGCCTGGGTCAGCACGGTGCCACTGGCCAGGGCGATCGCCCCGGTCCCCTGGCCTTGAATCCCCGCCAGGCCAGGATTCTGCAGGCTACCGCTGAACCGTGCCGCACCGTTGGCTTCGCCGCTGACGCCAGCCCCCAGCTGGCTGAGCTGTATACCTCGAGCCCTCACATCGGCATTCCACTGGCCCTTCGCTAACTCGCCCTGCCCCACCAGGGTGCCCCCAGCCACCTGCACAAAGGTATCGGTAAATCGCAGGGTATTGTTTGCCAGGCGAATATCGCCCCGAGCCGGGTAGTCCCCAGCGGGGGCGCGCCAGCTAGCGGTGCCGGTGAGCTGGTTGACCGGGCCCGTCACCCTGGCATCAAAGGACAGTGGCCCCAGAGTCACCGCATCAGACAGGCCGTAGGCCTGGCCCAGGGCATCGGCTGGCAGGCGATCGCCAGTCAGCGCCAGAGAGAGCTGCCCGGGCTGGCCCAAGGTAAACTGCCCGCTGCCGCTGAGGCTGCCGCCTGCGAGGGGCACCGCCAGCAGCTGGTCAATCGCCAGGACGGGGGCCTTGAGAGTGCCCCTGGCCCTGACCTCCGAGAACGCCACCTGGTCGATGGTGACTTGATCCTGGGACACCAGTTCGGCGTCAATCACCGGCTTCGCCAGGGGCCCGGTCATGGCGACATTGGCGATAAAGGTGCCGCTGGCGTCCACCGGCAGCGACGTCTCCAGCAGATCCGCCGCCTGGGTCACCGTGAAGGGCTTGATCTGGCCACTGAGGTCGTAGCCCGCCTTAAAGTCGAGGGTACCGCCGGCCTTAGCCGAGAGCTCACCCATGCGGGCAGTCACCGCCTCAAACTGAAGGGTCTGCCCCTGGAAACGCACATCTCCCTGGAGATCTTGGAGAGGCTGGGGTAGGGTACTGCCGGTTACAGAAGCGTCACTGACGCGGGCGGTGCCGGTGAAGCGGGGGGACTCCTCGCCGCCGATCTCCATATCCACGCTGCCGCTGACCTGCCCGGTGGGAAACTGCACCGGCAGCGGTCCATCTAGGAACGACTCCACCAGGGGCATGATGTCGGTAGACCGCAGGGTCTGAGCCCGCAGATTGACCCGGCCTTGGAGCGTGCCATCGGCCCTGAAGGGCCCGACTGTCGCCGCCCAGGCCGGGGAGGCAGGCAGTCCCAGCCCCTTCAGCCAATCAGCCGACAACCAGCCGGGCAGCTCAGGGATAATGGGGGGGATAGTTTGGGCACTAGTCTCCGCCCCCTTCGGCTCAGCAGGGGGGAGCTGAACCGCTCCCTTCAAGGCCACGCTGCCCCCCTGGACGGAATCGCCCTCCAGGGTGAAATCGATGCGCTGGGACTGCCTGGGCTTGGCAAATTCCCCCTCAGGGCTGACCTCCAGGTCAACGTTGCTAAAGTCCCCCTGGCCCTGGAGGTCCGTCAGGATAATCTGGGGGCGATCGCTCTTACCAGTGCCGTAGGGGACGAGGGTGACCTGGCTATCCTGCAGGCGCACCGCGCCCACCGAAACTTCAAAAATCGGGGTGCGATCGGGTTTGGGTTCCGGCAGATCCAGCTCTACGGCTACCCATTTGCCATCGGCCGCCTGCTCCACGTAGGCCTCGACCTGCTCCAGGTTAACCATCAGGCGCACGTCTCGACGGAGCACGTCCAGAGGGTTGAGGCGCACTTCAATGGCCCCCACCGAGAGGGTGTCAGGATCGGTGGTGGTGGGCGGCATGGTGGACACCCCTACCCGCAGGCCCGTCGGTCCCAGTCGCTCCAGGGGGCCCAGTTCAACGGGGCGATCGACGACCTTAGACAGCTCGCTCGAGAGCCAGGGGGTCAGGTGGTTACGACTCCACACCCAGCCCGCCACTCCGGCGGCGCCGCCAACTACGATCAGGCCTGCACCCACCATGAGACCCACGGTAAGCCAGCGTCTACCGCCACCAGAATGCTGGTCTGGCTCTTGAGATGGGGTCATACCCGTTTACGCCACCGCAGAACACCCCCCAATAGTAATGAACTCCCCTGTTTCTGCCTACTCCCCGCAGGAAACTATTTTTAGTGTCTGGTCCGTGGCTGGAGCCAGGTCGCCCCCCAACTCCGCTCCTTCTGTAGGGTAGGATCCGCAGCAGAGCAGTGCTTTGCTGCCATGACGGCAACCAAGCAACTTAGTTAGTACTCGGAGCAAAGTTGCCCGGTACAGTAAACAGGTATCGCTAGTGATGGGATAACGCCATGGTGGTGTATGTGCTTTTGTTTAACGCCCGCACCGAGAACGAGGGCATTCACACCCTAAGTATTGAGGGTCAAGACCTGGTGCTGATGTTTGAGCACGAAGATGATGCCCTCCGCTATGCCCTCATGCTGGAGGCCCAGGATTTCCCTCCGGCTACGGTGGAGGGCATGGATCAGGCTGAAATCGAGGAATTTTGCGAATCCGCCGGTTACGGCTACCGCCTGATACCGGAGGGGTCGCTGACCATGCCCCCGGAGCAAAATGTCGAGCAAACCACCTGGAACCCTGACCAGACCACCCCTGAGCCTGAGCACAAGGGGGATACCGACAACAGCACTGGCTTCTCCCAGGCTGAGCTCGATCGCATGCGTCAGCAGCTCGAGAGATTACTGTAGGTCTCTGGGTCGCAACTATGCCTCCACCGCTGACAACCGTCATTGACCGGGCCCGCCAGGGCGATGCCCAGGCGATCGCTCATCTGCTTACCCGCGCTCTGAACCATCACGGCATTGTGGCCCGAGGCCATTGGCAGGGCCTCCAGCTCCACCTGGATCTAGAGGCCGCCAGTGCCATTCCTCCCAGTCCCATGGTGTCCTACATTCGCCGCGGCCTACAGCGCCTGGGGCCCGCCTGCCCCCTCGAGTTGGTCTGGGTAAGCGGGCGACGGGTAGGTCAGAGCAGTGCCGACTGGCGGGAGAGTTTTGAGTTGGGCAACGGGCTCAGTTCCCCATCCGCAAAGGCATCTGCCGCTGCGGCAGACACCCTGTCAGAACCGTTACTGGGTGAGGGGTCCGCGTTACCCCAGGCCCCCCACCCAGCCGACCATTCCCCCTCGCCCACTGCATCGCCGCTTAACGCGGCAGAGTTGACAGAGGGATCGGCGGTAGAGCCCGCCCCCGCCTACCTATCGGATGTCACTCTGGTCGCCCTAGCCCATCTGGCACCGCTATTGAGTTACCTCCTCGTGGGTACCCAGTGGCTAGGGGGCTGGCCACTGTTCTGGGGCGGCTCCTTTCTGTTGCCCTGGCGGGTGGTGTTCCCCCTGCTGCTGCTGCTGGTTAACGGGGTTGGGGCAAACACCACCGATATGCAGCGGCAGACCAAGGCCGCCCTAAATTTTCAGCTCACCATGCTGATCGCCTGGACCGTGACTATTTTATTGATGTTTATTCTGCTGGGCTTTTTGTTCGTGGTGCCCCTGGCCCTGTTCGAGATCATTAGCTGCGTGGTGGCGGCGGTGCGGGTGCTGGAGGGTAAGCCCGCCCGCTACCTGGCAATTCGATTTGTAAGCTAGACGCGCCATCTTTTACAGTGGCGGCAGTGTTTGTTGCTCTGGATGTTGTTTGTGACCGTCAACTCTTCCCCGCCTTCCGCTTCCACCCCGAGCGATCGGGGCTACCTGCTCACCGAGCAGGTCAACCCCCGCAGTGCCCAACTTGACCAGCTCAGCGCTCTGGAACTGGTTGACCTGTTTAACCAAGAGGATCAGCACACCCTAGCCGCCATTGCCGGAGCGCGACAGGCCCTGGCCAGGGCCATTGACGCCGCTACCGAGGCCTTACGCCAAGGGGGACGGCTGTTCTACGTTGGGGCGGGCACCAGCGGTCGACTGGGCGTGCTGGATGCGGCCGAATGCCCACCCACCTTCTGCACTTCCCCAGACCTGGTGCAGGGCATCATTGCCGGGGGGAGTGGGGCGCTGGTGAAAAGTTCCGAAGGTCTGGAGGATATTGCCGAGGGGGGGGCGGCGGCGATCGCTGACCGAGCCATTCAGCCCGAGGATGTGGTGGTGGGCATTGCCGCCGGCGGCACTACTCCCTACGTGCGGGGAGCGATCGCTGCGGCGCGCCAGCGCGGTGCCACCACCGTCTTTATCGCCTGCGTGCCCGCCGATCAGGTGTCCACCGAAGCCGACATCGACATTCGGCTGCTGGTGGGGCCAGAGTTGCTGGCCGGCTCCACCCGGCTAAAGGCGGGCACCGCAACCAAAATGGCCCTGAATATTCTCTCGACGGGGGTAATGGTGGGGCTGGGCAAGGTCTACGGCAATCGCATGATCGATGTGGCGGTGACCAACAGCAAACTGCGCGATCGCGCCCTTCGCATGCTCTGCGACCTCACCGACCTAGACCGCGAAGCTGCCGTCATTCTGCTGGATCGCAGCCAGCAGCAGGTCAAACTGGCCCTGATGATGCACCTGGGCAATCTGGAGGTCGATGCAGCGGCTCAGCGGCTTGCCCAGCACCAGGGGAACCTGAGAAAGGCCCTGGCCGGGGCAGAGTAGCTGCCCCATCCATTACCTGCCCATACTCCAGCGAGAGCGGCACCGAGCTAGGGGGATGTGGGCGATAGCTGCGGGTAAGGCGGCTCCACGCCGTCCATCCAGACGCGATCGAGGCAAGCACCCGCTAGACAGGTGAGGGCCAGGTTTGCCCCCCGCAGATTGGCCCCGGTCAGATCAGCCCCCCGCAGATCGGCCCCGGTCAGGTCGGCCCCTCGCAGGTCGGCATAGCTCAGGTTAGCGTTGCGCAGTTCCGTCTTGTACAGCATGCCTTGGTGCAAATTGGCCAGGCGCAAGTCGCTACAGTGCAGATCGGCTCCAGCCAAATCCACTCGCCTTAAATCAGCCCGAATAAGGACGGCCCGAGATAGATCGGCCCTGGCTAGGCTAGCCTCCGCCAGGTTAGCTCGCCATAGAGGACAACCTGTCAGTTGCGCCCCGGTCAGCTTAGCCCCCTGCAGATTAATTGACACCAGATTGGTCTGGCTCAAATTAATGCCGGGCAACTCTACCCCAGCCAGCCAGGCCTCATGGAAGTCTAGGTGGCTAAAGTCGCGACGACCGGCAGCGTAGAGGTCTAGCACCTGAGCGACGGTTATGGTGATGGACTGGGAATCCATTGGCCTTGCTTCATCCATCAAATTACTGCTCCACCCGCGTCCTCAGCACATTGGCCAGCACTATGTTAACCAATGTTACGCACTTGTAAATTAATGTAACAATTCCCCCTGCCCACCGCAAGCATGGATGGCATAGGGCTTGTGACAGATGCCCTATGCCGTCTTCCGCCTTTAGTTGGGATACAGTGCAAAGGCGGCCAGTCTATTCACCAGGGGGCAGCGGTTATGATCTTTCGCCGTCGGTCGAAGTTATCTAAGCTGCAATCCCGGCAGGGCGGGGAGGACTCCCGACTGCGTCCCTTGCTCCACGTGCTCGGACCTGGTCAGAGTGCCAAAGACTTTCAAGACCCCATTGAACAAAGCTTTCGAGATGACGACGTGATCATTTCGCGGGCTGAGCTAGACCTGCGGCGGGCGGTACAGCAGTTAATGCTGAGTACCGGCTCCGCCATTGGCTCCCTAGAGCTGTTGGCGGCGTTGCAGTTGCCCAGCCATACGGCTGCCATCGTTTGGGCGGCCCGCCTGCTGCTCAACGAAACCCTAGCGGGTGACCTTTACCCAGACAATACCGTACGCCGCACCAACCACGACGCACGGCTGCTCTACAGGGCGATCGCGCAGATTGACCTCGCCCCTTGGTACAAAACCACGGTCAAGAAGGCGGCCATTACGGCCCTGCCGGCGGGGCTACAGTTTTGGCCCGGTCACCCCGTGGCCCAGCGCTACTATCGGCAGCACCCCTTGCCAGGGCGATCGCAGCTGTATCTATCCGTGGCTACCTACTTCGTCGATCTCTTCTACGAGCGAAGGCAGGAGTTGATTCGGCTGCTGGTCAGCCTGGGGGCCACCCGCATTCAATTTGAGAATTTGGCCACCGCCCAGCCCGGCCCCCCCGAGGTGCTGACCTACCCTAGCTATCCTGGGCCATCCGCTGGAGACTTTAACCCCGCTGACTATCCCTGGCTACCCCATGAGCTCCAGTGGCAGCGATTGGTTAGCGATCGCCTCAGCTACCGGGTCCCCACCGCCACCTTTGAGCTCACCCTAGATGTCAACGGCCTGATCGCGACGCAGATTGCCGCTCTAAAAAACCTCATGACCCAGCTAGAGTCTGTCAAGCTGGTGGACAATGAGGCGATCGATCGCGACTACCTCCAGCCCCAGCGGGTGACCGTAGCGTTTGGGGAATGATGGCATTCCAGATTATCCCTTAAGCTTTGGCCGGGGTTTGACCGCGGTACCGCAACGGTTCAAGCGCCAAAAGGCCCCGACTCCACGCCCCTACTCCACGGCGGGGCTATCTGCTGTAACCGCCCCATCAGGCTGGCTAAACAACCCAAACAGCGGCCCCAACAGCGCCCCAATGGCAAACCCGCCGGCGTGGGCCCAGTAGGCAATGCCGCCGCTCTCCATGCCGAGCATGGCCGGGGCACCGAGACTGGCAACGCCATAGAAGGCCTGCTGCACAAACCAGATGCCCAGGTAAAACAGGGCCGGAATTTTCAGCGGCAGGGGCAGCGGCCCCAGGGGCACCAGGGTGAGAATGCGCACCTCGGGGAATCGGAAAATGTACGCGCCCATGACGCCAGCGATCGCCCCGCTAGCCCCCAGGGAGGGAATCTCGGACTCCATAGCAAAAAGCCACTGGGCCAGGTTGGCCAACACGCCGCACAGCAGGTAAAACAGCAAAAACCGCAGATGCCCCATCTGGTCTTCGACGTTGTTGCCAAAGATCCACAGATAGAGCATGTTGCCCGCCACATGCAAAAAGCCGCCGTGGAGAAACTGGCCGGTAATTAGCGTCAGCCACTCTTCAGCGTTGAGCACCGAGACCCCGGTGGTCAAACTGGTCGAAAATTCTTCGGGTACCACCGCCCAGGCATGGAAAAAGTCGGTCAGCTGGTAGGCAGGCAGGCTGAGCTCGTAGATGAAGATGGCTAGGTTGAGCACAATTAACCCGTAGGTGACGTAGGGGGTGCGCTGGCCAGGATTGTAGTCTTTTAGGGGTACCACCGATTACCTCGTGGATGCTAGGCACAAACCCACTATCGCAGAGTCAAGGAAAAATTAAAATCGGCTGAAGGGAAGACCCTAGAAACCAAAAAGCAGATGGTCTAGGCCACCTGCTGGAGAACAAAAGTCTGGCGATGCCCCCCTACCGGCTGATTGGTTTGGTATCGGGAGGCTTGAATGCGGCGTTGGTCTAAATTCCTCAGTCCGCCAATCTAGCCCAGCGAGGAACTGGCGGTACGTCGCTTGGCCACCAGGATTCCGCCCGTCAGCACCAGGCCAAGGGCCATGGCCGGTTCTGGCACCGACTCAGAGGATTCATTAAAGCCCTGGGCACCGGCCTGGAAGGTGTGGTTATCGGTTTCAAATCCGCCGCCACCGAGCTGAGATATGACAATTTTGTTGAAGATATCGTCACTGGAGTCGGCAAAGAAATTGAAGTAAGCGTTGTACTGACCGCCATTGCCTACCGTTCCGTAGGCCTCAAGTGCAGAGGCCACGTTAGTCGTTTTTGTATCGGCGGCAAAGGTTCGATTATCGCCGTAGTAGACAAACTTTTGCACCAGCGAGTCACCGTTGTAAAACGCAAAAACGTTACCGTCGTGGGCAGAGCCCCAGTTAATCCCGAAATAGTTATGGGTCGTATCGAGATCGATCTGTACATTGGTGCCAGCAAAGGCGGTTAAATACTTAGATTTATTGTCCCGGGGGGAGGCGAAGGTCGGTGCCCATTCATCCGCAACGATTCTAGCGTTGTTAGTATTTGCTCCCGTATAGGCATAGCTAATGCCAGCATCGCTGACGGGCTGATTGTTAGAATCAACGACGGCAAAGGTGCCGCTATTAAAATTTACGGTTTTAAAACCCTCGGTCTTAGCATAAATAGAATAGGCACCTTGATTTGTTTCACCGCCAAACCCAGTTATGCCCTGCATAGATGCTCTCGTAGCAGCGTCGTCACCCAAGGTGAACGAAATGGCATGGGCCGGCGGAGCCAAACTAGCTAAACCTATAGTGGTAGTGGCCGCCAAAGCGCCAAAACCGCAGAGTCGATTCAGGTGCATCAGGATGTCTCCAAGTAAACTGAGGTGCTCTTTCATTTTCTTAGCTCAGTAGTGGGGCACCCTCTGCGGATACACGGAAAACGCCATCAAGTTGTCGTGAAGCTAGGCAGCTCTGACAATGATGTTCAGTGGGGCTACGGGGAGGAATCTTGGGGGCGGGGGGCAAGAGACAAGGTTCCACCGTTTCAGCCGGGACCTAGCGAATGCACCGATCACGACAGGCCTGCTGCCATCAAGGGCAGAATGGGGGGATCAGGCTGCTATGGCGAGAAGGGGAGACTGCGGGGCGATCGCCAGCGTCCTCCTTCGCCAATGCTTTAAGCGACAAGGAGCCTGTAGCCTACCAAGGCAATACAACTCTGGAACAACATTCCATAAACTGTACTAAGGTGAATTCTGACAACAAAAACACCCACCATTCGGAATCTTTCTAAAGGGCGCAGGCCCTGCGCCCCTACCTCGGGGTATTTTCTTTCTCGAAAATCTCCTAAGGGCTTTGTGATGGGGTGAAACACCGTTGACGTACTACACCCCCTCACGCCCCCAACCGCTATGACTCAACCCCTCAATCCCCAGGCTGGACTGGCGGCATTCACGGTGCTGGGTGGTCTGCTCACCGGCTGTATCGATCGCGGGCCAGCCGCTGCCCCAGACACCCTGTTGTCCCAGGATAGCGCTGGGGTCACGGCATCAATGCCTGCGGTGACCGACCCTTGGTATCAAGCCATTGACGAGGCCAACCGGGCCACCCAAATAGCGGCCACCGCCACGACCGCTACCCAATGGAATCAGGTAGCTGGTGCCTGGGGCCAGTCGGTGGCCTTCCTGCAAGCTATGCCTGCCGACGACCCGCGCCAGGCATTTGGCCACCGCAGAGCCCGGGAATACCAGCAGAACCTTTTCATAGCTCAGCAAATAGCCGATCAGCAGGGCATACCGCGGGTGTTCCCAACCTTGGGCAGCGACGTGCTAGACGAGCAGGTCAGTCTATACCAGGCCTACGTAGCCACCCTAGGCCCCCCAGATGTGCTGATTGTGGGGAGCTCTCGGGCCCTGCAGGGCATCGATCCCCAGGTGCTGCAACAGGCCCTGGCCGCGCAAGGGCTGCCAGGGCTGAGGGTGTATAACTTCAGCGTGAATGGGGCCACGGCCCAGGTGGTCAGCTTCATTACCCGACAGCTGCTCGCCCCAGACCTGCATCCGCGGCTGGTGATCTGGGCCGAAGGCTCCCGCGCCTTCAATAGCGGTCGGTTTGATCGCACCTTTGCCGCCATTCTCGACTCCCCAGGCTACGCCGCCGTGCGGGATGGAGCCGCCCTTACCCTCGCTACTGTAGCCCCGGTCGAAGCCCCTGACCCTTACCTAGCCTCAGGTGCAGCGCCAGAGGCAGCGCCAGAGGCAGCAGCGGACCCCCTAGCGCCTGAGAACAGCCCCACCGACAGCGCCAAAGCCGACTACGGCACGGTTTCTCCCTCGCCGATCAACTCTCAGGGGTTTTTAGCCGTCAACGATCAGTTCAACCCGGCGGTGTACTACCGCAGTTTCCCCCGAGTGAGAGGGCTGTATGACGACGCCTACCGCCCCTTTCGCCTAGAGGGGGTGCAAACGGTTTCCTTCGCCGCGACGACTCAGTTTCTTCAGAGCCAAAATATTCCCCTTGTCTTTGTCAACCTACCTCTTAGCAATGACTACCTAGACGCTGTGCGCCTGGGCTATGAGCGGCAGTTTCAGGTATTTTTGCAGGGCTGGGCCAACCAGGGTCGCATCACTCTCATCGATCTGCTCGAAGATTGGCGCTGGAAGTCTCACCTGTTTGCCGACCCCAGCCACATCAACCGCTACGGCGCGCGCGAAATCGCCAGTCTGCTGGCCGCCGACAGCCGCATTCCCTGGCCCCAGAGTTCCCAGCCAGAGGCGGCTGTCGGTGAAGCGCCAGAGCCAGAGCCAGAGCCAGAGCCAGAGCCAGAGCCAGAGCCCGCCAGATAGGCGATCGCCAAGGCCAATCCTATCCCCTGGCCTATCCCTCGATCTGATGGCACCGCAGCAGCCGCTGCATCATCGCGTCGAGTCGAGATAAATCGCCAAAGCCCGCCCCTTGGCCGGTTAAAAACCCGCCGATGCGCAGGGAATACAGCCTCGGCACGCGCCAGTACCACAGCGCTGGCAGGTGTCCCCTGGGGGCATCGAGGTCAAACTCTAGCCCGCCGTAGAATCGCAGAAACCCGACGGGCCGCAGCGGAAAAAGCATCAGCCAGCCCACCTCGGCAAAAAATGGATGGGGGGTAGACCAGTTGTCGAGAGCTGGGTCAAAGGCGATCGCATAGAGTAAATCACTGTAGATTTTCAGCTGGGGGGTAAACCCAAAGTGCCCCCCGCTGGCTCGCTGCCAGCGATCGTCAATGGCATGGAGCAGTGAACATGGCATGACCGCCAGGGTCTCGGGGGTCAATTGGGGGCGACGGTTCCCCTCCCGAATCAAAAAATCATCACTGTGGGGGCTCTGCTCTAGAGCCTGGATCAGGAGATCGGCGGTGAGCCGATCGGCGGATTCCCAGTCTTCGTCCTGGAGCAAAAGGCTTAGCTCGTTGAGGCCTTCCTGAAACCCCCCAGTGGCTTCGTTAGCTAACATCGGTAGGCCCTCCAGCCATTAGGCTAGGGCCCAGCCCTGGGATGATCGTCATCTCCAGCGGCATGGCGTCATTCAAATGCGCCATGATTGCGGTTATAGCCTCCGGAGTGGGACCGTAGCGATGGTTGGGACTGAGGCAGGCCCAGCGCCAGGTGGGTAGGTGGCCGAGGGGGGCATCGAGACTAAAGTTAAGGCTGTAGTAGGGCCGAAAGCCTCGGTAAAACCAGGCGGGCGGCTCACGCCACCCGAGCATCTGCTGAAAGTCAATCCACCGTTTGTCTTCGTCAACCTGAATCTGCTGCTGACTGCGGTAGACCTGCTGCTGGGCCTTAAACCCAAACCGACCGCCGCTGTGACGGCTCCACAGCCCGTCAATGGTGACCAGATCGGTGGCTGACAGGCACTGCACCGTCCCAGCGGTAACGGGCTGCATGTCCTGGTTGATCGCTTTGAGAATAGCCACTTCGGTCTCCAGATCGGCCGCCTGCCAATCCTGCTGGTAGAGGAGACTGCGTAGCCGAGTATAGTCGACCCCGGCGGCCGACTGAACGCTGCCATACAACCCATCGCGCACTTCGACCTCCAGGGTCAGCGCCGCTGGCAGTGAGATACCATGCAGCCGCCGCGCTTGCTCTAGACGCCCCTGATCGAACTCACTGGGGTAAAGGTCATGGGCCATGGCCTGACGGCACAGGGCTCGGTATTGGTCGCGGTGCTCTTGGGCCTGCTGGGCTTGCTTTTGGCGATCGGCTGCGGCTTTAGCCTCAGCAGCTAGCTGAGCCGCTTCGGCTGCCTTGGCAGCCCTTTGTTCTGCCTTGATCTGGAGGTCGGCATCGTAGTGCTGTCGGTGCTCTTGGTAGATGGCGGCGGCGACGGCAGCGGGTAGGCCTAAATTCTCGGATAGCTCTTGTAGCAGTGGCCAGATGGCCTTGGGGGCAACCGGTGGGCCGTCGTCAAGCGATCGCAGGCGACTAAACTCAGCCTGGGTAACTTCTTCCAGGTGTTGACGTTTTTCGGCCTGGGTTCTGTAGGGCCCGGTGGCTCTGGCGTTGAGCGCTTCAGCCCGTTCGGCTGAAAGGCCCAGTCGCTGACGCAGCAGGTTGAGGTTGTCGAGTTCGGTGGGGGAGAGTTCGCCCTGGGTACGGCTGTAGGTTTCGGCCTCAGCCAGGTAGTCACGCTCTGGATAAAGCAGCAGCCTACTTTGGGTCATGGCCATCAAGCCCATGAGGGCGTCGGCCTGATGGGTTTGAATTTGCAGGTTGACCGCTGAGAATTGAAAGCTAAATTGGGTGTCGATGGGGCTATAGTGAAGGCGATCGCGCAGCCGCCGCAAAATCGCCCCCAGCCGGTCTTCAGCAGCCTCAAACCAGACCCCAACCTTAATTTCAGCTCCGCTTCGGATCTCTTCGATCGGCTCAAAGCGAATCTGGCTCATGCCCTCCAGGTCGCGCAAATCTTCAATTAAGTAGCTCACCTCAGTCACCACATCGTCACGCTTGAGCTGAGGGTCTACAAATTTGATGGACACTCTAACGTTCTGTGCCAAGCCGATACCTCACAGCCACACCCAGCATTGGGCCATAGTTTTGACAACCTATAGTAAGCCAGATAGCAGATACAGCTCATCCAAAACGGTCTGTTCCAGGGCATCGGCCTCGGGCTGGCTGAGGTCATAGAATTTGCGCACCTGGGTTAATCGGCCGCGGCTAAACTCGATGGCAGCAAGATGCTCCATAACCTTGTCCCGAAACTCCCCTCTATCTAGGGCCACGTTCTCCAAATCGAGACTGTCGACAATCAGATCCTCAAAGGTTTGACGATAGTTCATTAACCGCTGCTGCTGTTCTTGCTGCCGTAGGCGATCGGTTTCAGCTCTAGCTTCGGTCTGCTGACGACTTTCGTCTGCCTCAGTGCGCAAGGCTTGCAGGCGCTCTGCCCGCAGGAACTGAACATCTGCCTGGGGCAGGCTCATGGTGATGGCCTTGTCCTGCATGACCTGCCAAAAATCGCCGGACAGGTCGCTCTCTTGATTACAGACGAGCAGTTCTTTTCGAAAGTGCTGGTATTTTTCCGCCAGGGTCTTGAAGGGTCCCATGGCGTGGGCGTTGAGGTTGCTAGCCCCCTCCCGAGAAAGTCCCACCCGATGGCGGGCGATCGCCAGGTTCGCCCTGACCGCCGGGGTAAAGTCGCCAAACCGATTGATATAGCTTTCCATCTGAGCGAGGTAAATCGCCTGGGGCGGCAGCAGCGCTTCCCCCAGGGGCAGGAGTTGGGCCAGCACCTTAGACTGGTCGGTCTGCAAGGTCAGGCTGTAGACCGGGGGGATGATCACCTCGAAGAGCATGGCTTGTGCGGTGCGATCGAGCCAGCTAGCCACGCAGCGCAATACCAGGTTGAATTTGTCCAGGGGTGCCTCAAACTGAAGGCCCAGGTACAGCACCTCTCCCAAGGGACTAGATCCTCTAGAAAGCCCCGCAGAAGTACTCCGTTGAGGGCGATGAAAAAACGAAAAGGTGGTTTGCTCTAGGTTTCCCAACTCAGCAATCGCCTGGCGCAAGGCTTGAATGACCGCATGGGTGACCCTTGGGTCTAGCCCCGGCTCCACCGATTTAATCGAAAGCCTAAAACTGGTCGCTAAGCCTGAATTGTCGACCATTGCGGGTTCCGTGAGAAGTGACAGAATGGCGCTGGCTTAGTATAGCCAGCGCCAGAACGGTTAGGACAGTTTGAATCTTCCTCTGACGCACTGGCCATAAGCTAGTGCGCTGTCCCAGATGATGCCTGCCCCCTGTCTTAAGCGATTAACCTTGGCGGTCGCCACCCTGTATGCCACGGCCCAAGGGGTCGAGGTGGTCGCCGCTGGCAAACGTCGCTGGGTTGACCCTGATTAGTTTTGTCAGTCAACCAGGTTTCCGCCTGACCCATCGAGCAAAGCAACGACAGTCTCTGAGAGAAGCCGCTTAATTCCAAACAACCACGGGTGAAGTTGGCTTGCAGCGGCTTTCTCTCCTATTTCCGATAAAGCCTAATGCAGACAGGGTTGAATAAACCCATGAGACACATGCTTAAACGGTAGACGTGTGGTTGGTAGGGTATTTGTACTCCTATGCAGAATTGATTGTTGACAAGATCAATCCTGTGGGGTAGATTTTCTGCGTATAGTGTTCCCTGCTGTAATAGGTTCAACTGAGAAACTCATTTTTCTTTTCATTGTGATGAAGGGAGTTCGCAACCCTATTCTGTTGGCCTACGTCTAAGATTTTTGACTTGTGCGGAAAAAAGCTACTCGGTAGCAAATGATCAAGCCCTATGGGGCAGGTTAGGACTTGGCACGAAGTCATTCAAAAAGCGGTGTGTATTCGAGACTTTTACTCCCAAGGTAGGAGGTAAACGAGCACTAGAAATGCTTATTAGCCTAGCAGTTCAACATCCTTTATTTGGCTGTTCGAGTTTGTAGTGTCTTAACCACGCTTAAACTAGTCGAACATCCGGAATCTAGAACTGTTACTCGCATGTTTTTTGACAGGGCAATCGCACATATTTTGTATAAGTCGTACTTGACAGATCGCTGCGCAAACGAATGCACTGGGAATTAGACTGTCCCAAGGTGATTACCCTGAGAAAATCGCTTAACTACAAAACCCCACTTGAAATATTTTATTTAGGTAAATCAGACGCTGTTGCACTCCAGATTTGAATTGGCGTTGCCTTATTGTAAAATCCTGGAGCCTGAAGTTATTGAAATCTCGTTGCTGTGCCCAGTAAGGATTGCATTTTCAAGGTGCTTTTAAGTAGTTATGGATGATAAGCAGTTAAGTGTCAGTAGTCATTTATTTCTTGATAAATGGATTGGTCGTCTGTGCAATAATATAGCTCAAATCTGCCATGCGATATATTTAGCAGAGCAAACTCAATCATATCTAGAAATCGCCCCCCATAAGGGCATGATTGAAACTCGTAATTTTGATTTTACTGCTGGAAGTTTGCCATCCAAGAAAATTTCTGGTCACTTTTATTATCTAAATTATGATGATTTAGGGATTGCGCCTTTAGATTGGAACTCACGTCGGCGCATATTAAAGCAATATGTATCGCCAATGTTGCCTGCAGAGTTATTTTCTAGTGATTATAGTGATGGACTCACTATTCACATTCGTTCAGGTGATATCTTTAAACCTATATCTCCCCCAGTATCTCCCCCAGGGCAATCGCAGTTATTTTGTATAAATTGTACTTGACAGATAGACCTGCAAAGGGGGCTGCCTGTCACTAGACAATTCTGTTGAGATCCGGGATAGTACACCTAAATCGGCTAGTCCTATTTATTGGATGTGACC
>JBGSNT010000114.1:0-2977 GCA_041739575.1 Nodosilinea sp.
GTTTAGAACCCGTTGCGGCCCCAGATCACCATCGAAAGCGAAAAGGTGAAGACCACCAGCAGCGAAACCCAACCAAACGACAAAATATCCATAGGTGCTTTCTAAGGCTTAAACAACACAGCTACTTTTATCATAATGCCATGGGGCTTCGGTCTTAACTGAATTGGCTGGATTCCAGTCTCGGGCTTGGGGGGAACCGCCCGGCGGCCTGGGGTCCCTGCGGCGGGGATGGCAATCTGACTACAGGTAAGCGTCCTTAGAACTATGCTGGCTGAGCGAAGTCGTTCGCATTGCGTCTCCCTTGGGGAGAAAGCCAAAACCCACCCGAGATATCCCCTAGCCCCTCTGGGGCGGCTGCGCCTACGACTCCGCTCAGGGGACGGTTACGACTACAGCCGCCCCATCAAACAGCAGAGTTTGTACACTGCCCTAGCCCCCACGTTGCCATCCCACTCGCCGTCGCCCACCTCCGACAGGTCAAAGCCGATGATCTGCCGACCGCTGCGCACCACCTGGCGCAGCAGGCAAAACACCTCCTCCAGCTCCAATCCGCCGGGCACAGGGGTGCCGGTATTCGGACACAGCTTGGGGTCAAGGCCATCGGCGTCAAAGCTGACGTAGACTTGCTCGGGCAGATCGGCCACGATCGCCTCGCACTGCTGCAGCCAGGGCATGCCCCGGTAGGTGTTTTCCTTCACCACGGCATCGTAGTGGGTGACGATGCGCCCCTCGGAGTGCTTGATCAGCGACACCTCGTCGTGGCACAGGTCGCGGATGCCCACCTGCACCAGTTTGCTGACCTGAGGCAGCCCCAGCAGGTTGTACATAATCGACGCGTGGGAGTAGCGAAAGCCTTGATAGGCGCAGCGCAGATCGGCGTGGGCATCAATGTGTAGCACGCCGAAGTCGGCGTGGCGCTCGGCTAGGGCCTGCAGGTAGCCCAGGGGGACGCTGTGGTCGCCGCCAATCACCCCCACCCGCTTGCCCTGGTCGAGGGCAGTGCTGGTCTGGGCGTAGAGCCAGCCGGTCATCTGTTCGCAGGCGTGGTTGACACTGTCTAGATCGCTTTGCAGCAGGGGTTGAGTGGCGATCGCCACCCCCGCTTCTGTGGCCTGAATCACCCGCTTGGCCGCCTTTCGCACCTGCTGATTGAGGGTCAACAGATGCTCTGGCAGGGGGGGCATAAAAATGCCCTGCTGCCAGCCGTCTGGGTTGTCGCGATCGTATAGGTCCAGCTGGGACGACGCCTCTAGCACTCGCTGGGGCCCCAGGGCAGTGCCCTGATGGTAGGACACGGTAGCCTCCCAGGGCACGCCAAAGACAATAATCGACGCCGTATCGTAGTCGTAGGGTAGGCCGTAGAGGTTGCCGTTGTCGAGACCTACCCCGCTGGGGTCAAAGGTTGACGGTTGGTTTTCCATAGTCATCGCAGGCTAAGGATTCCCCTCGCCTACGATCGCCCGCATCCCCTCTAGGGTGGCTGGAATGCTGCGCGGATCCATAAACATCACCTTGCTGCTGTCGCTGCTGCCAATTTTCAGCCCCATTTCCATGTAGTGCTGGGCAATGATAAATTGCAGCGCCTCGCGGGTGCCCGGATCGATGGCGAGGGTTTTCGCGATCACCTGCATGGCCTCGGCGGTGCCCTGGGCTTGCAGCAGCTGCTCCTGGCGCAGGGCCTGGGCGCGCAGCACAATCGTCTTTTGCTGAGCTTCCGCGTCCAGCAGGGCCGCTTTTTGCCGCGCTTCGGCATCTAAAACCGACGACTCGGCTCGGCCCTTGGCCGAGTTGACCGCCGCCTCTCGCTCTCCCTCAGAGGTGAGTACAGCAGCGCGCTTCTTGCGCTCGGCGGCCATCTGCAGCTCCATGGAATCCTGCACCGCCTTGGAGGGCACAATGTCGCGCAGTTCCACCCGGGTCACCTTGACGCCCCAGGGGTCTGTGGAGATATCTAGCTCCCGCAGCAGCAGTTCGTTGATTTCAGAGCGGGCGGTAAAGGTTTGATCGAGCTCCAACTGGCCCATCTCGGAGCGAATCTGGGTCAGCACCAGGTTGACCATGGCTGACTGGAGGTTTTCCACCTTGTAGTAGGCCTTTTCCATGTCGACAATGCGCCAGTACACGACCGCGTCCACGGTGATGGATACGTTGTCGCGGGTGATGCACTGCTGGGGCGGAATATCCAGCACCCGCTCTCGAATCGTCTGCTTAAACACCACCTTGTCGAGAAAGGGCACCAGAAAGTTGAGGCCGGGGGTGAGTTTTTTGCCGTTATATTTGCCTAGGGTCTCAACGAGAGCCTCATCGCTCTGGTTGATGATTTTGACGGAGCTGGCGGCGATGGAGCCACCAAAAATGAGCACAATTAAAAAACTAAAAAAGCCGCCCATAGATCTAGGTCCTTAAAGGGTGTGTGAGAGTGGTTCGGGCTGAAAAATGCGGGCTGGTGAACGATCCGCCAGGGGCTTTTCCCTAGGCTCTCAGGGCGCTTTCGGGGATGACGTAAAGGGTATTGCCCTTGCGCCTGACCACCACCACCGGCTGATCGGCGCCGACGGTGATGGTCTCGTCATCGCAGCGGGCTTGCCAGGAATTGCCTTCGTAGAGAACGCGCCCCGTCTGCCCCGGCGCAATGGCCGTCAGGGTGCGCGCCTCGGTGGACTCCTGCAGGCTGTAGGGGGTACGTTTGGGCACAAACCTCCGCAGCAAAAAGATAAATGCCAGGGATAGTGCCACCCAAGCCACGATCTGGAGGTTAAACGAGGGCACCACCAGGGCCAATAGGCCAACAATAAAGGCGCTTAGGCCCAGGGTAGACTCTACAAACCCTGTGGGTAAAAACAGCTCCATGAGGCAGAAAACCGCCCCGAGAATGACCCAAAACAAGGGATAGTTCATAACAGCCCAGTAGAGAAACACAGGCACTGGAGGGGGCTGAGCCCGGTCGGTTAAACCCGATCATAGATTGCCCGTCAGA
>JBGSNT010000115.1:0-17451 GCA_041739575.1 Nodosilinea sp.
CTCGATTGGCGGTACATCAGTCTCTGCGTCCAAGGATTTCAGCGGCAGTGCACAATTTTCCTTGCACTTTAGCAGCTCTCAATCACGCTGAATCACCCTATCCGTTTGGCTTTGGATACTTTCTCAGCAAGCCCTAGATTAGAATACGCCCCGCCGCCCCGCCAATGGAGGCGGGCAGACCCAGCACCAGGGTATTGCTCAACCATTCTGGCCAGGGATCGCTGGGGTTGAGCTGTTGAAACAGCACCAGCATTGCAACAGAGGCCACCAGGGCCACCAGGTAGGCCACCAGGGTTTCGGTCAGGGGGCTGAACAACAGCCCCCGCTGCCGCCGCTCAGCGCGATCGGCAAAGCCCGAGGCAAATACAATGGCGTAGGACAGGCCCAGGGATGCCGCCATAATCAGCAGCAGCCATAGGGGCGGTAGCGAGGACGCCAGCAGGGGCACCTCTTCGGTGGGGGCAATACTAAAGGCAATCAGTACGGCACCGATCAGGGCGGCGTCGAAATCCGCTAGGGCATCGCGCAGGTTGACCCGACTAAAGGAGGCCAGCCGTCGGGAAATAGGGGCCGTGGTGCGGCGCTTTGGGTAGCGCCGGGCCTGCGGCATCCCAGCCCTGGCCACTAATTCGGCACCAGAATCCGTCTCAGCGTCGCGCCGCTGTCGGCCCTGGAGGGTCGAGCGCGCCAACGCTACCCCGAGGGCAAAGGGCACCGTCTCAAAGACCACTTTGCCCACGGCCTCTGCCAGGGGCGTCTCCAGGGTGATGCGGCATAGCAGCACCAGGGCCAGGGCCGCGCAGACGACGCCGATCGCCACCGCCTCAACACTTTCGAGCAACGCCTCTAGCGGGTGCAGGCTGAGGGTTTGGCGAAACCCCTCCACCTGGGTCAGCAGGCTCACCCCCACCAGGGTGGCGGCCAGCACCAGCAGCAGCCAGCGCGGCCGGGTGGCCTCCCCGATCGCCCACACCTCCACGGTATACAGTAGCGGAATGCCAAACAAAAAGCCGCCAACCGCCCCGCGCAGAATGGCTTGAAATTCGCTCAGCCAGATATTGGGCGGCGGCGAATGGATGTCTGTGTTAGCCAAGTCTGGCGATGCTGGGGGTAGATCACCCATGGCGGTTGGCTCGAAACCTTAGGAAAATCTCTAGTATTTCCAGAGTTTCCCACAATGCCCGTTAGCGTGAACAAAACGACCAGCAGAAAACCCTTAAAGCATTGTGAAGGATAGTGTCATGACCCAGGCTAAACTCGGCGACAGCGTTGCCATTCACTACACCGGTAGGCTCGAAGACGGCACCGTGTTTGACTCCTCCCGCGATCGCGACCCCCTAGAGTTTGCCCTTGGCAACGGCGAAGTCATTCCCGGCTTCGAGGCCGCCGTAGTGGGCATGGCCCCCGGCGACGCTAAAACCGAGGTGATTGCCGCAGAAAATGCCTACGGCCCCCATCGCGAAGAAATGGTCATGGTGGTTGAGCGCCATCAAATTCCCGCCGATATTCCCCTAGATGTGGGCCAACAGCTTCAGCTCCAGGGGCCCCAGGGCCAGACGCTGCCGGTCATGGTCACCGATCTCTCCGAGGCCGAGGTGACCCTCGACGCCAACCATCCCCTGGCGGGGGAAACCCTAATTTTTGACATCGAGCTAGTGGCCATTCAGGGCTAAATAGGCTGCCTACTCCCTGGGCATCAGGAACCGAAAATGGCACTTTATTATTGCGATTGGCGTTCACATTGCCAGAGTCCTGGGCCGATTCATACCAAATCCGATTGGGTTACCGCCGATTGGGCTGGGCAAACGCCGTTTGCCCCTACAAGGCTGCCTGGGTTTGAAATGGGGGGCTTGAACTCGGGCTGGGTATCAGACATCCTTTAACCCTGTACCTTGCTATGCTATTTGCCGATCCTGACTTTCCCCACGTGGTGATGTCCTTCGACTACCGAGGCTTTCGCCTTGAGCTCGACCAGAGCCTTGAGGATGGCGTGCCCCTGTACGCCGTCTGGGCCACCTACGAGACCGGTTCTGCGGTGGCGGTGCCAGGGGTGGTCAGCCGCTCTGAGGCCATTTATAAGGCTAGGCAGTGGGTCGACCGGCGACTTAGCTCACGGCGTGGGGCCGGTAGTGAGCTGAATCCTGGATGAACCAGGTTTCGATATCGGCGGTGGTCTGGGGTTTGCCAAACCAGTAGCCCTGGCCATAGTCGCAGTTGAGCTGCTTGAGTTTGCTGACCTGCTGGGGGGTTTCGATGCCTTCGGCAATCGCCCTAAAGCCCAGCTGCCGCCCCAGATTAATAATCGCCTGAACGATCTTGGCGTGGCTGGGGCTAGTTTCCATCTGGCTGACAAAGGAGCGATCGACCTTGAGGTTGCTGACGGGGAAGCGGTGCAGGTAGCTGAGGGATGAATAGCCGGTGCCAAAGTCGTCGATGCTGAGGGCGATGCCCCGCTGCTTTAGGCCGTTGAGCACCGCAATAGTTTCGTCAATGTTGTCAACGAGCATACTCTCGGTAATTTCGAGCACCAGACTGCGGGGCGATAGCCCGGTTTTGTGCAGGATTTCGTCAATTCGCTCTAATAACCCGTTGCAATGCAGCTGCAGGGCCGATAGGTTGACGCTTACCGTCAGGCTCCGGGCGCGGGGGTGGTTGGTTTGCCAGTGGGTCATCTGTCGGCAGGCCAGTTCGAGCAGCCAGTGGCTCATGGGTACAATCAGCCCGGTTTCCTCTGCCACAGGAATAAATTCTCCTGGCATGACTAGCCCCCGCTGGGGGTGCTGCCAGCGCACCAAGGCCTCAAATCCGCTGACCTCTGCCGTGCGCAAATTCACAATCGGCTGGTAGTAGAGCACAAATTCTTGGGGGTGGTCGAGCAGGGCGCGCCGCAACTCGGTCTCTAGGGTCAGACGGGCGATCGCGCGATCGTGCATGCCACTGTCAAATATCTGGTAGCTGTCGCGCCCCTGGGCCTTAGCCCGGTACATGGCCGTATCGGCATCGCGAATCAGTTCTGAGGCCGATCGGTAGCAGGTATTACCCATCACCAGCCCCAGGCTGACGGTGGCAAACATCTTGTGGCTGCTGAGCTGAAAGGGCTGCCGCAGTATCTCTAGAACTTGCTCAGCCTTGGCCTGGGCAAATTCTAGATGGCCAATGTCCTCCAGCAGCACGATAAATTCATCCCCCCCCAGGCGCACCGCCAGGTCTGTGGGACTCAGCACTGCCTTTAGGCGGCTGGCCACCTCAATCAGCAGTTCATCGCCAATCAGGTGGCCCAGGCTGTCGTTGACCACCTTAAAGTGATCAATGTCTAAAAACAGCAGCGCAAAACTGTAGCTGCTGCCCTGGTGAAACCGGCTTAAAGCCGTTTCTAACCGGTCTTGTAAATGCTTGCGGTTGGGCAACCCCGTCAGGCTGTCGTGAAAAGCATCGTGCTCAAGCTGGCGACGCATCATCACTTGGTCGGTCACATCGCGGGAGGCCGTTTGCATCTGTACCACTGTACCCGCGAGGTCTAAGATGGGGCGGCTAAAGGTCTCTAGCCACACGTAGTGGCCCCGGTGATGGCGCATACGGTACACCATTGGTTCTAGATCGGCGGTAACGCCACCGGGCCAGTGAAGGTGCCATTGGCATTGGGACAGATCGTCGGGGTGAATCAGGCTGTGGGGCTGTAGGCCTACCAATTCGTCTGGGGTATACCCCAGCAGCCATTCAACGGAAGGGCTAATGTAGAGATAGGTGCCGTCTACCCCGTGTAGACAGACTAAATCACTCATGTTCTCAGCCATGAGGCGAAATAATCTTGACTGCTGCTGGATTTCGGCATTGGCCTGCTCGATCTCGGCCTTAGATCGCTGGAGTTCCCTAAAGGAGGTGGCTAGCTGCCTGGCCATGCGGTTAAAGGCCTGGGCCAGACCCTCCAGCTCCTGCAAGCCTGTGGGGCCGATTTCTTGATTTAGGTCCCCGTCGGCAATGGCCTGCGAGGCCAGGCTGAGGTCGTGCAGGGGGCGAGTAATCCACCGGCTGGTGTAGAGACCAGAAGCGATCGCCCCGGCTAGGGCCAGGGTACACAGAACAATGGTATTGCGGCGACTGGCTTTGATGGCGGCCATAAAGTCCCTCTCCGGCATGATCACCACAATCAGCCAGTCGAGCCCGTAGTCGTCGTGGAGGGCGGACACCTGCATAAACTGGCGATCGCCGTCCAGCCTAAACTCCAGCTGTTGGGGTTGAATGCGGCTCCAGTCTCCCCCCACCTGGTTGAACAAAAGCCCGGCACTGGCTCGAATCAGTGGATCTTGGCTCGTTAACGAGTAGGACTGCCGAGGTTGACCCTGGACGATGTCAAAGGGCTTAGTTGGGGTAGAACTGGCAACCAGCAGGCCCGAGCGCTCCATAATGAACGCCTGGCCATGGTCACTGATCGTCATCTTTTGCAAAAAGCTGCTGATGTGGGTGAGAAAAAAGTTATTGCCCAGCACCCCCAGGAGTTCGCCGTTGTCGCCATACACCGGCCTAGACGCCGAAAGAGCCAGCACAGGGTAGGCATGGTAAGGGAATATTTCTCCCCAGGTCGGGCCCTTGGCGGCCACCGCTGCCCGATACCAGGGTCGGGTCTGGGTATTCCAGCCCTCAGTCACCTGCACCACTTCCGCGGGCTGGCCCGTGGCCTCATTCACCTTCGCAAACTGAATTTGGTTATCTAAAGAAGGTCCAGCCCGCATAAACTGGTGAGCCTTGTTGCCCATGGTGGTATGGCCTACAAACTCACCGTTGACCGCGCCAAAAAAGATCGAGTCGATATAGCTAAATTGCTGAGACTGCTGCATAAAGTGGCGAAACAGCGCGTCTTCATCGGTTGGATCGATCTGCTTTAGGGAGATGGCATCGTAGTTAAGCTGGTTGACCAGATGGGAGGTGGCCAAAAAATCCTCCAGCCTATACTCAATTTGTTGGGTAATCGACGATCGCAGGTCGCTAGCGACCTGGTTCACCGCCCGTTGTCCCTGGCGCATCGACAGCCATCCCGTCAGCCCGGTGGCCACTGACACCTGCAGCACAAAGGGCACAACAATCAACAGTCGCAGTGGTAGATGGCTCAAGCCTCTTCGAGTTGGCAACCTAAAAAAAAGACGCCCCATGTAGCATGAACTACCAACAGCTCTATTAGTATTCCTGCCTGGGGAAAAAACTAAGCAATTTACATTACACGTTACATCGCCCGCCATGGGGTGCTAGAGGGACGAACTTACTACCCCAGGCGAGCGGAAACAAAGGAATCGAGCCGATCCATACCCTCTAGAATCGTGTCCATATCGGTGGCGTAGGAGATGCGCAGGGTGCCTTCCGCCCCAAACGCTATGCCCGGAATGGCCGCCACATACTTTTCATCGAGTAGCTGGGTACAAAAATCGAGGGAGGATAGCCCCAGGGTGCTGATATCGATATAGAGGTAAAACGCCCCCTCCGGTATGCCACAGTTGAGGCCCTCAATGGCCCGGCACCGCTCGATAATCGCCTGTCGGCGTTCGGCAAAGGCGTGCCCCATGATCGCAATGCAGTCTTGGGATCCTTCAAGAGCGGCGATCGCGCCGTACTGGGCAAAGGTACAAACATTTGAGGTGCTGTGGCCCTGGATAGTGCTCACCGCTTTAATTAATGCCTCGGGGCCGGCCAGATAGCCCACCCGCCAGCCCGTCATCGAATAGGCCTTAGCAAACCCGTTGCTAATGATCGTGCGCTCAAACGCCTCCGGAGACACAGCCCCAATGCTCAGATGAGTCGCCCCGTCGTAGAGAATTTTCTCGTAGATTTCGTCTGACACTACCCAGATGTCAGTCTCCACCACCACGGCGGCCAGGGCCGCGATTTCTGCGGGGGAGTACACCATGCCCGTAGGGTTAGAGGGGGTGTTGAGAATAAACAGTTTGGTCTTCGGGGTGATGGCCTGCCGCAGCTGCTCGGGGGTAATGCGGTAGTTTTGCTCGGCGGTGGTAGGCACAATCACCGGCGTACCCCCGGCCAGCTTCACCATCTCCGGGTAGCTCAGCCAGTAGGGGGCCGGAATAATCACCTCATCCCCCGGTTCAATTAGGGCCATCATGAGGCCGTATAACGAATGCTTGCCGCCGTTGGTGACAATCACGTTCTCGGGGCCATAGCAGAGGCCATTGTCCTGTTGGAGCTTGTGGGCGATCGCCTGACGCAGAGCCGGTTCCCCCGCCGCCGGACCATAGCGGGTCTTGCCCTGGTCGAGGGCGGTTTTGGCCGCCGATTTGATATGGTCAGGGGTGTCGAAATCGGGTTCTCCAGCGCTGAAACTGCACACCGGCAAACCCTCAGCCCGCATGGCCTTGGCCCGAGCTGAGATGGCCAAGGTCATCGAAGGAGTTACGGAGATTACGCGGTTTGCCAGGGCTAACGGGGGCATGGGCACACCTTTTCAAGTTCAAACAACGGTTAAGGGCGCATCCAGAACAGTCTTCCTGGCAACACATCCTTAACCTGGACTTAGGCTTGTGGGATATTCCCCATAGAGTAGATCGTTTGGGCAGTTCTGGCCATTCCTAGCCCAGGGGTTTCTTGACATATCAAAGGCTGGGCAGAGTCATCCAACTCTGCCCAGCGACGTAGCTTTGCCCACCAGACTTCAACAAGATTGCATAAATTCTGCTCTGAATCTGTTCCTGGGCTGGGCTGGCGGCTCCCTCGCTGAAATCCCTCTACAGCAGCTAGCCTAGGGGTCTTTGCTCCCATGACAGGGCCCTTAAAGGCATAGGGAAATCGGCAAAATTTAGAAATCCGCAGATTTACGCATAAAGATTTTCCTGACTGAGGGTGATTAGGTTTGTAACTAGGACTAGAAGCGCAAACAAGGCCATGTCCTATGCACCCTCCCTCATCCTATTCGTTTTCGTTAATGACTCGCCTGGCCGTTGCCGCTAGCTTAGGCCTACTGGTAACCGCTGGTCCCCTAGGTAGTGCGGCAAAGGCTCTCCCGATTGAACCTGGTGTTGCTCTGCATGTCGCTGTTCGCTCCGAGGATGACCGCGGCAGCGGTCGGCTCAGCCGATTGCCTGCCGTGGTAGGTATCCTCAGCTTTCGGGGCAGTGGCCGGATAGATCCCCGAGATCCTGCTTTCGAAGGGACTCGGTACGACTCATTGACTTACCGTGGTAGCGGTAGAATTGTTGAACCTGAGACCGTTGTTTAAACCCCTGGGGATAATCCGCTATCCCCAGGATGCCCTCAGTAGTGCCTCAATAGCGTTAGTGCATCAATAGCGTTGAGTCTCTAGGGGCATCAGGACTGCCAACCCTTTCCTAAGGGGAATTATAAAATATTAAAAAAAAATCGCTGATTACAAACGCTAATTCAAAAGGTTTTGCGTCAAACTGAAGCCTAATCAGGTGTGTATTCCCTGGTCGGAGGTAGTTCGGTAGTGCCGACACTAGCGACTAGAAAGCCGACTAAACCGTCTCAATTTTATACGACGTATTCTCTTTTTAAGTACTTACATTAAGCTATATCTGCATATTTTGACCATTTTCAGCGGTTTCCCCCGACGGCTGTGTAGTCATTTGTTGTTTTGAGTATCTCAAGTTCGATGGCTGATCCTCTTCTTACCATGCCTCTGTCTTCCCTGACGGATGAGGACGAAGCCCTCATTCGCCGCCTTAGCCCCAGCGCAATCGACCAGATCTTGCTGTACCTCGCCTTCAGCGCCATGCGCACGGGCGGACATCGTCACGGGGCCTTCTTGGATGCGGCGGCTACCGCAGCCAAATGTGCCATTTATATGACCTATCTAGAGCAGGGTGAAAACCTGCGCATGACGGGTCACCTGCACCACATTGAGCCAAAGCGGGTTAAGGCTATTGTCGAAGAGATGCGCCAGGCGCTCACGGAAGGCAAGTTACTCAAAATGCTAGGTTCTCAAGAACCCCGCTATCTAATCCAGTTCCCCTACATGTGGCTGCGGCGCTACCCCTGGCAGCCCGAGCAGTCCCGAGTCGCGGGTACCTCCCTCACCAGTGATGAAAAGGCGCTTCTAGCGAGCAAACTCCCTACCCCCTGCCCCGACGCTCGCATCATTAATTCTTTTCAGTTCCTAGAGCTGATTGAAATTCTCCACGAGAAGTCCCAAGAGGATTTACCCGTTGACCACCGCGCCCCCCTGAGCGAAGCGTTGGCTGAGCACATTCGACGGCGCCTGATCTATTCAGGCACCGTCGCGCGCATAGACGCGTCCTGGGGAGCCTCTTACTATGGGCTGATTCGGGCCTCCTATGCGCCAGTGGATGCCCAGGAGCGGATGTACGCCATGGTCGAGGACACCGCCCAATACTTCCGCATGATGCGCGAATGGGCTAACCATATCCCCGGCACTATGCGGGTGCTGGAGGAGCTGGATATCCCCGACGAGACTCGCGATTCTGCCTTCCTGGAACTGGACGAAAGTATTCGGGCCTGGGCCGATAAATATCATCAGCCTGGCGGTCAGCCAACGCTGTTGCAAATGGTCATTGGCCATCATCTCAAGTAGCTCTTTCAACCTAGCTATACCCAAATGTCCTGACCTCGCCTGAGGCCGGGACATTTGGGTATAGCAACCGTTAGGTTTGTTAGAACATTTGCTAGACTATTCCTTGGGCCCAGCGGTTGCGAGCCGGTTAGGGTGCCAGCCTCAGCCGATTCAGTCAACCTGGCTAATCTAGCGGCGGCGCACACTGCGACCAAAGCTGGGCAGTTCAACGGCACCAATAGACTTAATTTTCTTTTGCGATCGCAGGGGGTAGACCAGCGGCGATGGTGAGGATTGGCTATTGGTGCTCAGATAGGCTGGTACCACCGGGGGTGCCGCGGGAGGCGCTACCGGCTCCCTCTCAGCCGGATTGACAACTCCATCAGGAGCGAGAGTCGCATCGGGCGGCATGGCTGGAGCCGGGGAGGGTGAATCGGGGCCCAGACCTAGGGGCGATCCCGGCTCTGGCGGTGCCACCGATCGCCCTAGAGAAGGCGTGGGATCGCCCCAGGGGGATGGTTCGGTAAAGAGGGATACTGGCACGACATCAGGGGACGTGGCGACATCAGGAGTCTCCTCCAGCCAAGGGTCGTTGGCATCAGCAACCGCTTGAGGCATCGAGATCGATGGCTCTGGTACTTTCGCCACGGGAGAGGGGGCTACGGGTATAACCGCCTCGGCGGATTCCCCCGCAGGGGACGGCAGCGGGTCAGGAGGCTGGGCCTCAACCCGCTGGTATGATGACCCGTAGCTGGTTCCCCGCAACCCCCGCAGCAACTGGGTCAGGTTGGGGGGCTGGTCGGTCGCAGCAGCTCCAGCCCCCCAGGGCTGAATTTGCTGCGACCGCGGGATGGACACCGGTTTACCGGGCTCCCCCTGGGGGGACGGTATTAATAGTTGGTCTTGGCCTAAGTCGACCGGAGCCACCACACCTAAGCCCATGGTGCTTGAGCCCATAGTGCTTGAGCTAGGGGTCATGGTGAGGCACTTTTCTAAGGCCGCTTTAAACTGGAGCGTGTAGCGTTGCTGTCGATGCAGCCGGGCCTTCAAATCTCGGCAGGTTTCCTCGGCCTGGTGCAGAGCCGTATTTTTTTCGCTAAACCGCTGCTGTAGGAGCGTGCATTCTCGCTCTAGCTGGGCCACCCGCTGCTGACTGCCGTCAAGCTCAGCCTGGAGTGTCTCGTTGTGGATGGTGGTGCGCCGTAGACCATCGTTAGCGATGTCGAGCTCACTCAACAGCTGGGCAAGCTGCTGCTGCACTGGGCCCGGGGGGCGACTCACGGGTAGCCCCCCGGGAACCGTTTGATGGCGCTCAATTTCTGCTTGCAGGGCCACTTGCGATCGCTCTAGGGCCTCCTCTAATTCCGTCACCCGTAGCAAGAGTGCGTCATTGCACTGGTTCAAGTCCTGGATGAGTAGCAGCAAATCCTTGGAGGCAGGCTCCGTGACCTCATCCCCAGCCGTGGGGCGAGCATTCTCGGCCCTGGACTCTGATGTCGGCTCCGGCGTGGTCTCTTCAACTATCCCTTCAGCTTCAGCTATCCTTTCAGCTTCAGCATTTAGGTCATCCATAATCGACAGCTGACCTGGGAAAGCAACGGTTTCCCAGCCATCCCTAGATTCGGAGATGATCTCATCTTGAGATTCCCCCGAGCGAGCGAGCGGATAATGTTCCTGAGGCTCTGGGAAAGCGCTTGAAGCCGTCGTGTCAGTCATAGTGTCGCCTAACTCTGTCGCGTAGTCTCACACCTAATACCCAACCACTAACAGGGCTGTTGAGCCCTAAGGGTAACTAATTTTGCCAATTTATTCACGCTTTTAACCAAATTCACTTTGCCAATTGGAGTTTTTCACTCACTCTGTGGAAAACCAGGTCCACTCGCTACTCTTCCCCTGGAGGCAAGAGGCAAAAAGAGATAGTCATAGACCGTTGGCGTCCTTTTCTCTGGCCATGCTCCGGCCCCGATCAAGGTTGTCTAGATCGGGCTGTCTCAACCGGGTTATCTGGGCAGGACATTAGAAAGCTGGAGCCTGGGGGGTTGAGTCACTCCTGCCGGAGCAATGATAGGAGAACTGGCACTGGAGCCCCATAGTCAGCCCTGTCAATTGGCTACCATGGGGGGCGGGCATATTGTTTTGGGGTTAAAAGCTGTTTGGCAATGATCAGATCAGGGTTTCGCACTGCACTACTGGTGGCAGCTGCCGGAGCAGCTCTAACGGCCATCGTGACCTGTAGCCAATCTACCAATCCCACCCCCACCGCCAACTCCAATGCCACTGCTGACGCTCCGTTGGGGCCGTCCCGCGATGCTGAAACTCTGCGCCTGCTCTACAGCCGGTCTGCCGTCACCCTCAATCCCCATCTGGCTACCGGCTATCAGGATTTTGAAGCCGCTCGCATCGTGTACGAGCCCCTGGCCAGCTATAACCAGGCGGGCACTCTGGTGCCCTTCTTAGCCGATGAAATTCCTACCCTGGAAAACGGTGGGGTAGCTGCCGATGGCACCTCGGTCACCTGGACCCTGCGGCCCGACGTCACCTGGTCCGATGGCCAGCCCTTCACCGCCGACGATGTGGTATTTACCTTTGAGTTTATCCGCAACCCATTGGTGGCTGCGGCTACGGCCCAGTTCTACGAAGAGGTAAAAGCGGTTGAAGCCATAGATAAGTACACCGTAAAGATCACCTTTGCCAGCCCTACGCCAGCCTGGTCGGTCCCCTTTACCGGCCAAACGGGGCTGATCTTGCCCCGCCACATTTTTGCTGAATCCAACGGCCCCAACGCCAGGGCGGCCTTGGCCAACCTCCAGCCTGTGGGGACCGGCCCCTACCAGGTAGTGGGGTTTGAAAGCGGTACCGTGATCTACGAAGCTAACCCCAGCTACTGGGGTAGCCGCCCGGCCTTTAAGCGGGTTGAACTGCTGGGTGGGCTGGCCCCCTACGCCGCAGCACGCGAGGTGCTCCAGGCTGACACTGCCGATTTTGCCCACAATCTTCAAGTTGAAGCTGATGCCCTGAGTAATTTGGAAAACAATGCCAGTGGGCATGTGACTACCCTGTTTGGCTCCCAGGTGGAGCGCATTATGCTAAATTTTGCCAACCCCTTTGCCCGCACTGAGGCAGGGGAACGGGCTAGTCCTCAGATTCCGCACCCTTATTTTAGTGATTTGCGGGTGCGCCAGGCCATTAACCTGGCTATCGATCGCGACAGGATTGCTAAAGAACTCTACGGCCCCGCTGGACAACCCACCGCGCAGCTCTTGATGGCGCCCAGTGACTATCGGTCTACTGCGATCGCCTACACCTACGATCTGGAAAAGGCCAAAGCTTTGTTGGATGAAGCCGGCTGGGTCGATACCAACGGGGACGGGGTGCGTGAAAAAGGGGATGTTGCCCTAGAGGTGCTGTTTCAGTCCGCCGTTAACCCGGTGCGCCAAAAGACCCAAGCCATTGTCAGCGACAGTCTCAAGGCCATTGGTGTAGATGTGGAAATTGCGCGGGTGCGCACGGACGAGTTTTTCTCAGGCAACCCACAAGACACCAAGAGTCTGAATCACTTCTATGCTGACATGCAGGTCTATTCTACCGGCAACGAAAGTCCCGACCCTGCTACCTACATGGGCTGGTGGACCTGCGCCAAAATAGCTTCCCAGGCCAACCAGTGGCAAGAACCCAATAACGCCCGCTACTGTAATCCCGAGTACGATCGCCTCTGGGAACAGGCCCGCCAGGAGCTCGACCCCGATCGCCGGGCTGATTTGTTTCAGCAGATGAACGAGCTGCTGGCCCAAGACGTAGCGGTCATTCCGGTGGTGTACCGGGCCACGGTCAATGCCGTCAACAATCGTCTTGCCGACGTTGAATTTACTCCCTGGGATGCCAGCACTTGGGCGATCAAAGACTGGCGGCCTGCGCCCACTGGCGACCCAGAGGAGTAGCGACAAAGGCATTGCTACAGACCTGTACCAGCGCTGTAGGCCGCTCGAGCAAAGCTCAAGATTTAGTTGTAGTTTTGTCGTTTTCTGGCTCAGCCAAGGCAGAATGGTTATCTGTAGCAACCGACCAATCCTATGACCTCCGAACCCGCTGTTACCAGTCCAGTGGTGTCTCCCCTGGCCGCGATCGCCCTCAAGGTGGCGGGCACGATCGCCATACTATCCGCCCTGCTAGACTTCCTGATTCTGCTGATTCCACCCAACCTGACCAATGTCCAGTGGCAGTTGGCCACCACGACGCAAATTGTTGACCGCGGAATTGTTCCCCTGGTGGGCATGGCACTTTTGCTAACCGGTTTTTGGGTCGATAGCTTGGTGGGCCGCGCGGCTCAACACAAAAGCCTGACCACCGACCCCCGTTTTTGGGTGTGTGCCTTGGCTAGTGCCCTGGGGTTAGTCTATTTGCTGATGACGTTCCTGCACCTCAATGCGGTTCGTCTGTCTAGCCAGCAGGCCCTGGAGCAGGTTGGCAACGAGGCTGGTCAGGCGGCAACACAGCTTCAGCAGCGGCTTGCTTCGGAGCTCAGCCAGCAGCAGACTCAGCTGAGCGCCCTGCTTCAGAATGAGGATCTGCTTGCCCAGGCCATTCAGAGCGGTCAGCTACCCCCAGATATTCAACAGTATCGCAACGATCCCGAAGGCCTGACTCAATTCCTGCAGCAGCGGGCCGACCAAGCCAAACAGCAAGTCGAAACCGAGATCGGTACTCGGCGGGCCGAAGCGGAGCGTCGGGTTAAGACTGAGGCTCGGCGATCGGGTCTCCGCATCTCGGTGATTAGTCTGTTGCTGTCGGTCGGCTACTCATTCATTGGCTGGGTCGGTCTGCGTCGTTTGCTTTCCCTGACCCGGTCTGCCTAGCCGAGGGCCTGCATCATCGCCTGCTGAGCGGCGGCCTTATAGATCGCCTGAAGATGCCCCATCACCATGGGGGCATCTTCAGGCGGTAGGGGCATTTTGCCGAGCACATCAAGCACCGTTGTCTCCGCCGGGGTGATCACCACCAGTTCCGGGTCAAGGGGTTCAGCGTAGGCCCAAAACCCCTGCAAATCGGGTCCATGGGTAGGCGAAGTTGGGTGCCCATCTGGGGAGATTGCTTCATCCGGAGCGATCGCAGTCGGGCTAGAAGCATTGCTCTGTCGTCGTTGTCGTAGGGCGTCTAAAATACTGCTGCGGCTGCGTCCCCTGAGCTGAAACAACACAAAGGGGTCTTCCCGAAAAAAGTCGCCCAGCTGGTAATAGACCGCCGCAATATGTTTACAGGGATTTTTGGGGTCGGGGCAGCTGCACTTAGAATGCACCTCCGACAGGTTAAAAGGGTAAAGGCTCAGCCCGTTGGCGGTAAAGACAGCCTCAATTTCGGCTGGCATTTCTCCCGCTAATAGCTGAGCTGAATAGATCGCCTGCTCCGAAAGAGAATCAATCACATAGTTCCAGTCTTCGTCGCTAAAAGCGTCGAGCCAGATAGAAAGCTTATAGGGCTCATCGGCAGTGCCTTGAACTAGGGCTGTGACCTTAGAGCCTTTGTACTCAAGGCTGAGAATGTGGCCTTCCCTGGCATAGATGCGGCCCCGTTCCAGGCGCTTCTTGAAGCGATAGGTGTTCAGCAGCTCAACCCAACGCTGCACCCACCATGCCTCATCTTCAAGGGCGTAGGCGGGGCTGGGAGCAAACTCATAGGAGGTCATTGCATTGCACCTGGGGATACCTTCTCAATGGTACAGCCCTGGGAAACGCTAGGGTTCTCCAGGGCTGTAGCAGTTGATCGCGAGTTGGCCTAGCGACCGATACCCAGATACTGGAATCCGGCTCGTACCATAGCTTCTCGATCGAGGAAGTTCCGGCCATCAATGATGATCGGGCTATTCATGCGCTGGGCCATGGTGGCGTAGTCGAGATCCTTGAACTGCTGCCAGTCGGTCACTAGCACCAGGGCGTCGCAGCTATCGGCTAAATGGCCGGCGTCGGTTTCAACAATTACCCCGCTTAACCCGTGACGTAGACCACTTTGGGAAACAATGGGATCGTAGGCTTTGACCTTGGCGCCCAAGCGATTGAGTTGCTCAATCAAGATCAGCGACGGCGCATCGCGCATGTCGTCAGTGTCAGGCTTGAAAGTCAGGCCCAGCAGGCCTACGGTTTTGCCCTTGAGGATCTTGAGGACCTGCTGCAGTTTTTCAAGGATGATTTGGCGCTGGCGATTGTTGACGTCAACGGCGGCTTTGAGGAGTTGGGTCTCATAGCCGTAGTCATCGGCGGTGTGAATCAGCGCCGACACATCCTTAGGAAAGCAAGACCCGCCCCAGCCAATGCCCGCCTGCAAAAACTTCTTGCCAATGCGAGAGTCGAGACCAATCCCCTGGGCCACCTGGGTCACATCGGCACCGACGCGATCGCAGATGTTGGCTACTTCGTTGATGAAGCTGATTTTGGTTGCTAAAAAGGCGTTGGAGGCGTATTTGACCATTTCCGCAGAGCTGAGATCGGTGACGAGCACTGGCACTGGGCTAGCTGTTGTATCCTCAGCAAAGCGGCGCTCCACGACGGGGGTATAGAGTTCCTTCATCATGGCAATGGCCCGGGGGCTATTGCTGCCCAGCACGATGCGATCGGGGTTAAAGGTGTCATAGACCGCCGACCCCTCCCTCAAGAATTCGGGGTTGCTAACCACGTCAAAGTCAGCCACTACCTCTGGGTGCGTGGTGGTGGGAAGGCTGCCAGCCGCTACCGGCACCTGCTGCCGTTCGGCTACGCCATCCATGACGATCATGCGTACCCAGTCGCCAGACCCGATGGGCACCGTGGATTTGTTGACGATGACTTTGTAGCCGCTATTGAGGTGGGAGCCAATGCCCTTGGCTACCGCTTCTACGTAGCGGGTGTCGCTTTCTCCCGTGGGTAGGGCCGGAGTCCCCACAGCAATAAAGAGAATGTCGCCGTGCTCGACGCCAGCCTTGAGGTCAGTGGAAAAATGAAGATGGCCCGCCGCCATCGAGGACTTCATTAATTCCGACAGTCCCGGCTCAAAAATAGGTGACTGCCCAGATTGCATGAGCTTGACCTTTTCCTCATTGACGTCAATGCAGATGACATCGTGCTCTGCATGGGCCAGGCATACCCCGGTTACTAAGCCGACATAGCCAGTACCAATTACACATACGCGCATAGAAATACCTCTTAAGTAAACTGTTATATCCAATAGCAGAGCGTTAGTTTGTGCCTATCCCCTGGCTCAAACAGCTAAGGCCACGGTTTGAATTGACTTCAGCCGTGGCCTATACGAACTTGGGATAGTCTATGACACCGTTGAAGGTGTGGCTGCTGCCGTCCTGGAACCCATTTCAGATGAGTTAACGCGACTGCGAAAGTCTTCAATGGTGAGCTTTAGTCCCTCTTGTAGAGGTACGGTTGGGCTCCAGTCAAGGAAGGTTTTAGCTCGGGTAATGTCGGGTTTGCGGCGCTGGGGGTCGTCCTGGGGTAAGGGCCTATAGACCAGTTCAGCATCGGGGTTTACCATCGACTGTACCGCCTGGGCGAGCTGCAGAATGGTGTATTCATCGGGATTACCCAGATTAACCGGCCCGATATAGTCGCCATTCATGAGTCGCATCAGCCCTTCTACCAGGTCAGACACATAGCAAAAACTGCGGGTTTGGGAACCGCTGCCATACAAGGTCAGGGGAATGCCCTGGAGTGCCTGCACGACGAAATTGCTCACTACACGGCCATCATTTTCAAGCATGCGGGGGCCGTAGGTATTAAAGATCCGGGCTACTCGAATGTCGACATTGTTTTGTCGGTGATAGTCAAAGGATAGAGTTTCGGCAACCCGCTTGCCTTCGTCGTAGCAGCTCCGAATGCCAATGGGGTTGACGTTACCCCGGTACTCTTCGGTCTGGGGATGTACTTCGGGGTCACCGTAGACCTCAGAGGTAGAGGCAAGCAAAAACCGTGCTTTAACCCGCTTAGCCAGGCCCAGCATGTTCATAGTTCCCAGAACATTGGTTTTAATCGTTTTGACCGGGTTGTACTGGTAGTGCACTGGGGATGCGGGGCAGGCCAGGTGATAAATTTGGTCGACCTCAAGTCGAATCGGCTCGGTTACGTCGTGGCGAATTAGCTCAAAATAGGGGTGATCAAGCCAGTGCAGCAGATTGCGCCGATGACCGGTATAGAAATTATCTAAACAAATTACCTCATGCCCCTCAGTCATGAGGCGATCGATCAGGTGGGACCCAATAAACCCGGCCCCTCCGGTTACAAGTATTCTCATAGGTCAATAACCAAAGATAAGCTCATAAACTATAAATAACCCGAGTTAACCCTAAGCCTATTGGTTTAAAGCAGAATTGTCGGGTTCATCCTGCTGAATACGCATGATTTTGACTTGTCTGATAACTCTCTGTAAAGTCTTTTAGCATAGTAACCATCATTTGTGCCCTTTTTTGGGCTCACGGCCCAGGATTGGTGAGACAGATCTATGCCCTGCCCCTGTCATTTGTTTGTTTATGGCACTCTCAAGCCCGGCGAGCGGGCCTTTGCCGATCTTGGTCAACCGTTTGCGATCGCTACTATTCCCGCCCAGGCCAAAGGGCGGCTTTATCATCTGCCCCTAGGTTACCCTGCCATGACCTCAGAGCCGGGTTGGACCAGGGGAATATTAATCACCTTTGCCGATGAGATGCCTTTAAAGGCTATTGACGCATTCGAGGAGTATTATGCCGATCGCCCTGGGGTCAGTGAGTATCACCGCCACTGTCGGCCAGTTTTCGATCTGAGCAAAAAAAAGCTTGGCTCGGCCTGGGTCTACACCATGGAGCACGAGCGTGTGGTTAGCCTCGGAGGCCTATGGCTCCCTGGGGGATGTTGGACAGAGAGTTCTGTAAGTCCTCCTTGGCCCTAACACAAAAATAAAAGGCTCTACCAATT
>JBGSNT010000116.1:0-8415 GCA_041739575.1 Nodosilinea sp.
CTCGATTGGCGGTACATCAGTCTCTGCGTCCAAGGATTTCAGCGGCAGTGCACAATTTTCCTTGCACTTTAGCAGCTCTCAATCACGCTGAATCACCCTATCCGTTTGGCTTTGGATACTTTCTCAGCAAGCCCTAGATTACTCCTGAGACTTGGTCTGACCCTGTCGTCGTCGTCGAAACCAGTCGGCGCAGTACGGCACCGATAGATTTGCCGACTGGTGTAGGGTCTGCTGATAGTCTAGGGAAAACCCCAGCACCGCGTTGACCGCAGCCAAACAGGGACAGGCAACATTTTTCGGCTCGGCGACAAGCGTGGGCAGACTCAGCCTGTAGCCGCTGCCAATAGTCCTCTTGCATGGCCAGGCAGGAGCCAGAGAACGGCGGCACCAATCATGGGCCGCCGTCAGCCCTAAAATCTGCTCTGCATTGGCGTTACAGGTGTAAATGGTGCGGTCGACCTGCTCTAGGCCCCACCTGGTTGTGTACCGCCGAGTCAGCCTGTCTGCCTTTAGCCTCTATTCCTGCTGTGGTGACCTTACCCCCGCATTTTCTCAGACCAGACGCGGGTGGGCAGGCCCCACACGTAGATAAAGCCCTCGGCGGCCCGGTGGTCAAACTGGTCGTCGGAGCTGTAGGTGGCCAGGGCCTCGCTGTAGAGGGCCAGGTCAGACTGGCGGCCCACCACCCGGTTGGTGCCCTTAAACAGCTTCACCCGCACGGTGCCAGTGACCCGCTCCTGGGTTTGCTGAATAAAGGCATCGAGGGCCAGCTTTAGGGGGCTGTACCAGAGGCCGTTATAGACCAGGCGGCTGTAGGTCTCTTCAATGCCGCGCTTGTACTGGGTGACATCGGCGGTGAGGGTGAGGCTCTCCAGGTCGCGGTGGGCGTCAATCAGCACCAGTAGGGCGGGGGCTTCATAGATTTCCCGCGACTTGATGCCCACTAGGCGGTTTTCGATCATGTCGAGGCGACCGACGCCGTGGCGACCGGCGATCGCATTGAGCTGCGTAATCAAATCCACCGGGCCAACGGCCTGGCCATTAAGGTGGGTGGGCAGCCCCTTGGTAAAGCCGATGTCGATGTATTCCGGCTCGTTGGGGGTGTTTTCGATCGCCTCGGTCATCAAAAACACTTCTTCCAGCGGTTCGCTCATCGGGTCTTCCAGCGGCCCCGCCTCAATGCTGCGGCCCAGCAGGTTGCGATCGATGGAATAGGGGCTAGACTTTTTCACCGGAAAGGCGAGGCCCATTTTTTCGCCGTAGGCAATGGTCTCTTCGCGGCCCATGCCCCACTCGCGGGCGGGGGCCAGCACCTTGAGGCCGGGGTTGAGGGCGGCGATCGCCACGTCAAAGCGCACCTGGTCGTTGCCCTTGCCGGTGCAGCCGTGGGCGACGGCGTCGGCCCCGTAGCGATCGGCGGCCTCCACCAGGGCTTTGGCGATCAGCGGGCGAGCCAGGGCGGTGGAGAGAGGGTAGCGGTTTTCGTAGAGGGCGTTGGCCTGAATGGCTGGAAAGGCGTAGTCGGTGATGAATTCTTCGGTGAGGTCGGCCACCAGCGACTCGGCCACCCCGGCATTGAGCGCCTTGATGCGAATGGGCTCTAGCTCGTCGCCCTGGCCCAGGTCTGCCGCCAGGGTAATGACTTCTTTAACGCCCCACTCATTCATCAGGTAGGGGATACATACGGTGGTATCAACGCCACCGGAATAGGCTAGAACAACTTTCTCTGCGCGACCCATGGGTAACTTCCTGCTTTCCGTTAAGGGGTTTATGTCAACACTCGTCCTGGCAGGACGACCCGCCAAACTTACCACAGCCCCAACCGTCTATCGGTATCGTGATACCAAATCAAAACCGCCTACCCCCGCAGCCCTAGCGGCCAACCCGTAGGGGCAAATGGCATTTGCCCTCAGGCATGGGGAGTAGTCAAACGGAATTTGGCATGGGGCCGCAGCAGTTTGGCCAAGGCTATATTATCGGCTGTTGTTTGCCCAGCACCACCGCGATTTAGCAAGATCTGATGACATCCGGCTAGGCGACACTGCTGCTAGATGACGCTAACTGCATAGGCCCGAATAGCTGGATCAACGGTCGCGATCGCTAACCCACCCTCTAATGCTTGGCAAGTTAGCATTCTGTCAAAGGGATCACGGTGCAGTAGGGGCAGATTGACTTTCAAACGTGCTGAGAATGTCTTCTGGCAGAGGGGCGTCAAAGTCGTCTGGAACGGTAAATTCTCCTGCACAAAGGCCGAAGGATCGCAATTGCTGTTGAGGAGTAATGGGTCCAAGTTCTCAGCAGGCTAAACACCTCCCCCTGCTCTGGCGTAATCAAAATCCCCGAAGGGGGAATCAGTGACGGGCTGGCTCCAAGTCGCCTGCTCGGTATAATGCAACACATGCCCCGAAGCCAACTCCGGCCGGGGTGTGAGCTAGACTAAAAAGCACACAACACAACCATTCTGGCCCTGTTATGGCATTGTCTTTGCCCCCTGAACTACAACAGTTTGCAGAACGCCAAATTGCCAGTGGCCGATACACCTCCCTAGACGAGGTGCTTTTGGCTGGTCTACAGGCTTTAGTCGAGCGCGAGCACCTCTGCCAGGGCAGATTTGAAGAGCTACGCCACGACATTTTGGTAGGGGCTATTGAGGCTGAGCAAGGCCAGCTCTTGAATGGGGCTGAAGAAATTAGCGCTATCCGTCAGCGGTTGCGCCAGCGTCATGCTGAGTTATGAGGTTTTCCGCGTCGTGAGTGGCTATCAAGACCTGACAGCGCTGTTTGAAGAAGACCCGTAGCCTTACGCTCTTGGCCGACCGTCTGAGGTTTAACCGGAATCAACGCTATGCAAGACAAAACCCTATCTACCCCTAACGTCGCCATCCTCGCCGCACTGGAACGCCTAGTAGATATCATCGCCCAGCTGCGCCATCCCGAAACCGGCTGCCCGTGGGATTTGGCCCAGACCCCCACCAGCCTGATTCCCTACGTGATCGAAGAAGCCTACGAGGTGGTGGATGCCATTCAGATTGGGGAGCAGGATGCGATCGCCGAAGAACTTGGCGATCTGCTGCTGCAAGTCGTACTCCAAGCCCAGGTGGCCAGCGACAACGGCGACTTTGACCTGGCCACTGTCGCCACTGGCATTGCCGACAAAATGGTGCGTCGCCATCCCCACGTTTTTGGCAATGTTAGCGCGGCGACCTCGGCCGAGGTGAACCAAAACTGGGACCGCATCAAAGCCGAAGAGAAGGGCATTCCCCACGAGCCCCACAAGCTCACCCCCAAGCTGACCAAGTACAGCCGCACCCTGCCGCCGCTGATGGCCGCTAGCAAAATCTCTGCCAAAGCCGCCAAGGCGGGGTTCGAGTGGGAAGCGATCGACGGCGTATGGGACAAGTTTCACGAAGAGCTAGACGAGTTTCGCCAGGCCCTGGCCCACGAACCCAAAGAAAACCAGCAGGCAGAACTGGGGGATCTGCTGTTTACCCTGGTCAACCTGGCCCGCTGGTATGACCTCGACCCCTCGGAGGCCCTGCAGGGCACCAACCGCCGGTTTATCAAACGCTTTGAGCTGGTGGAATCGGTGGCGGAGAAGCCCCTGGAGGAGTACGGAATCGAAGAGCTAGAGGCGCTGTGGCAGCAGGCCAAGGCGCAGCTGGCCAAGCCTGAGGATTAAAGCCTCAAATTTAATGGTGGGCGCTGCCTACAGTAGCTCTGCCGCCAAAATCGCTAATCCAAAGTCCAAAATTGACATCACCGGGGCGCGTCGGGCTTGTAGTAGTCGTTAGGGTTCGCCGCCTGGCTGCCGCCGTCTTTGTTGATGCAGCCGGGCTTGTCGACGTAGCGGCAGACGCGCGCGTAGAGCCTAGCGCGGTTGCCCGGCGGGCCCGCAGAAAAGAGGACGCGATCGCCCCCGGCGATGCCTACCAAAATTTTGACGCCGCACACCGGGCAGGTTTGAGGGTTTGCTGCCATTGTCATCACCCCATAGGTAGTCCAGGCACTGCTCAACCCAGGGGGTAAAGAGTACCCGTCCGTAAGCATCCTATCCAACCGCACCCCTGGTGCCGTTTTGTTATCAAACGATAGATCCGGTTCTCTGGGGTGGATCGTCTACCCTTGCCTGGCCAGGGGTGGAATTCCTTCATCCGTAGACTAATTGGGCGCATTTAGCCACTGATCGCAGCCTGCATCGACAACTACAGACTTGTAATGTGCTGGGCAGCAGTTTACCTACCCTTCCAGCCTCTCTGGCTCCCTCGCTCCGCCGCCCCCATGCTCCCTAGCTATTGGCCCCGCAGCCGACTAGAGCATCTCAAGCCTCTCGATCCACTGATTTCAGAAACTCACCCGATTTGATCAGTTGGGCAATGGGATGACTGCCCGCCCCCCCATCCGAGCTTTCGCGATACCAAACATCCCAGATATGGCTAGAGCAGGCCTGAAATCTATAGGCAACTTGCCCCCAAGTGAGCAACGAAGACTGTTTTTTGAGATCAAACAAAAGATTGATTACATCCGCCGCAACGACATTATTTAATGGATTTAATCTGACCAGTTTTCTCTTTTTATTTCTGTTTTCATCTGGCTCCCAAAGAACTTGAAATATTTCCCTTAGCTCAGTTTCAATCGCGTTTTCACCTAGCTTCTCAGCGCACCTTGAAATGCTGTAGAGGTTATCGGCTATGCGCCGAGATAGCCCCAGCCAAAGTGCCCCCTTTAAGCCTTCTAGTGAACTTCTGATTCCTCTATCTGGCCGGGAATCTAGCACCAATGATCTTTCACCTTCAAGCAGGTGAATTTCCGAAAGAGCGGCTTGTTGAAAGGCTGCCCTCTGCCCAATATGCAAATTTTCTTCAATTAGCGATCGAGCAATTTTGATCAATTCGTCAACCTTGTCCCGATTTCCCAGTCGAACCTGAGCTCGTCCTGCCAGGGCCAAACATCTGGCTGATTTTTGTGCAAAGCCTATTCTTGAATAGTAGTGACTTGCCCTTAGAAAATATTCGTAGGAATGATTTAATTCGGGCTTTGACTTGCCTAGATAGAACAACCATCGCCCGGCAATGGAGTGTAAAGTTCCGAGACTTTGGTAAACATCAATATCGGGGCCGCAGGAAAAGCTGAGACATTGATCTTGGGATTGACTACTGCTGGCTAAAAAATGACTGATCTGTTCTTTAGAATCTTCTAGGAACTGTTGCCAATAGGGCACGCCAGCTTGAAACAAGCGCGCCTCGTGGCCTGCCGACAGGGCTAGCAACATTTCTTCAGCTCGAAAGAACAGCAATAACGGCTGTAGGGTTGTTTCCAAAATGGGTTCTTGAAATGTTCTACGAAGTGAACGCGCAGCTTTTCGAGCGCCATCGAGGTTACCCTGCATTGTCATCAGGCGTAACTCATGGAGTTTGGCTAGGACATAAATGCGATACAGGCCAATGGAAAGCGTTGACCATGTGGTGAATCTTGTTTCGTTGGGTACTAACTTATCTAGGCAGTCCATCACCTCCTGGGCGATGCCTGAGAGCTTGTCAGCGGTTGTGACCTGCTGGGCAGCGGTGGCACTTTTAATCTCCTCTAAAAACTGATAGCTAAAAAAATAGTCTCTAATCTGATTGAGTTTTCCCTGAAGATTGCTAAACTCGATGACAACATTCATGTGGGTTTGCTCGCCAACCAAATTAGAGTAAGCGCGGCCAAACAACCACTTCTCAGCGGCTTCCAGTAGCGATTGAATGGCTGTTTTCATGAAGTCTCTATCAACCCAGCTACCCTGGACGTGGGGCTGACTCTCCTTAAACCCAAGGGTTGCCGTGCATTTTACCAGGGCACCCACCTCTGAGCCTAGGGCGTGGGTATCTATATGGAGCGTTTTTAGGGAGCTATGTAATCCTAGGTGAAGGGATACGGCATGAATAGCAGTGCCGATAACGGTCCCACAATTAGCATAGTTAAACTGAACTATCTTGGCTTGATGAATTTCAGGACTAGGGCTAGAAAAACTACAGGTGATGACGGAATTTATGACAGGAGGAAGCTGTACTTCTCCATCTCTTGTGGACATATTGGAGATAATTCCTAGCTCTTTCTCCGCTAAAAAAGCAGCTCTGCTTATGTCTTCATCAACAAATTTTGACGCTATTTTTTGGCTGAGAGAAAAGGAAAGTGACTGTAGGTCAAGGTTTACAACCCTGAGCTTTAATTCAGTGCGTTCTAAACGGCTAACCTCATTAGAAAGAATGGTTGAGAATAAACCCAGTGCCTCTGTGCTGGTTAGACTCAGCCTATGTCCTTCGCATAGGATTCTATTGCAAGCCTTTGCATATTTTCGGGTTAGAATGCTTCTAAACTCGGGGTCTATAGTTGGATTCTTGCTGAGGGTATTGGCGACCGTCTGCGAGGGATTTGAGTCAGCCGCAATCTGTAGCCCAATGGTTTTGACTATCTCATCAAAATACAGTTGGGTTACCCTCATAAAGGAATCAAAATCTAGCAGGTTATTGTCTAGCAAGATGGTTACCTGCAGCAGTTGAGGGTAGCGCTCTGGAGAAATGCCGATCCACTTTGCCTGTCGGGGTAGATAACCTGCTGCAATCAGCAGTTCATCGGGGCCTCGATCCTGCAAAAGCTGTCGATTTGCGATCGCCCTGGTCCGAATCTCCTCAGAGGAGAAGCTCTCTGGATCGTCGGGGGTGCGGCGATATTGCTTGGTAACTCGATCGGGGTCTATCTTTTCTGGCTTGGTCAGTTCCTCCCACAGGCTATACACCTTGGCAGGGGTAATGGGTGGCAAGAGGATGTCATGCCCTTCGGCATGCATGAATTTAATCATGACGGGCCTACTGATTTTTAGGCCGATGGAGAGCTCGGTAATATCAGTGCGTAGATCGTGGATGTAGCTTTTTAATCGCGATTGAAAAATGATTGCTATGGAAGTGTCTAGATCCTGTCCTTCAAATAGGCCTTGTTTTGAAGACATGGCGTACTCCGTATAGGGGACGGCAGTGATGTATTCTTGGGAACGCTAACTTGATGTAAATTGAATTGACGCCTGGACGACTCTTTTTTTAAGCCTATCACAGGGCAAAAAATGAAATCCTTTCGTATCAAGGCTTTTGGCGTGGTACGCATAAACTATACACAAAAATTCCCCCGACTTCTGTAAACGCGTGCTAGTTTCTTCTGTAGATGACAGCGATAGAGCTGTCCTTTAGGTATGGCTGGGTGTGGGGCGGGGCGGTCACCATCGGGGACTTGCCAAGAAACTGAGTCTACGTTAAAGCATCTATGGAGGACTGTTTATGTTCCCCAACCTGTTCTCATACCTGGCTCAGCGAGCCATGGATTTGGTCACCCGCGGCGGTGATAGAGCTGATTTGCCTGGGATGATGCCCTGTCTGGTTAACCACCCCAATCTCTATCAGGGGATCTCAGGGGAGGTGCTCAGGACGGCGATTATTGAGCTTCAACATAGCCTGGCTGAACAGGGCCACGTTGTTGGACAGACTGGTTGTTTTGATCTGCAAACTGAAGCGGCAGTAAGGGAGTTTCAGCAGCAAAAAGCTTTGAATGTCGATGGTAAGGTCGGAGCATTGACCTGGTCAGCACTGCTTTACTCCTCTCTATCCCTCGATAGGCCCACAAGTCCTAAGGTTCTGCGGGACACAAAAATTCTCCAGATCATTTTGCACAGAGAGGGCTTTTTAAAGGAGGTGAACGGCGTCTTTGATAAAAAAACGGAAAAAGCCATTCGACGATTTCAGCGATTCCAAGGTTTGGTTCCCGATGGTCAATGTGGCCCTAGAACTTGGTCAGTGCTGCTGGGCCAACGCACTAGCCCTGCCTCGGATGACGAAGTTAGGTTGCAGGTTTTGGAATATCTGGACTGGTTTTTTCTTGAGCAGATGCTGATCGTGGTTTGTATTGCCCTGGGTATGCATGTCAACCCGCTCAACCAGAATGAAGAAATCTCTTTGGTTAAGTCTTTAATTATCTCCTACGCCTTGACGTGGGTGGGGCCTTTAGTGCTCGATCAGATCTTTGCCAGGTTTCCCATTACCCAGCGATTTCCCCTCTTTCGGTTTGCTCCCTATGTGGCTATTGGTCTGCTATGGCGGGAATTAATTAGCCGCATTCTAACGATAGCCAATTAGGCCATTCTGCATTACCGTCCTGAGCGCTGGGTATAGGCCATTGTGTCGCCCCAGTTTTGTCAGTGGCAGCAGTGAATCATGGGCAAAGCACAGTGGCCAACCGTGATGTCAGCTGTTGGCCTTGGGTGCGGTTGATCTTCGAATATTTTGCTATTTTCAACCCGCAGGAGATGTCTGATGAGCCCTTTTGATCCTCTTTTTCCTGAGTATTTTTCATTTCCAGCCCAGGGTGTGGTGACGGCGACGATCGCTTTAGGGGG
>JBGSNT010000117.1:0-18190 GCA_041739575.1 Nodosilinea sp.
CAGCCTGCGGGCTGCATAATTTCCGACTGACACACCGGGCGAAGAAAGGGAGCCCTCTAGGTCAATCCGCTTAAATCACAAGCAACGGGGGGAAATGCTGATTTATACCGTTTTCTCTCCTATTTCCGATAAGGTCTATTATCGCGGGCTACCCCTGGTTTGGCGACTGGGGCCGCGACACCATGATCGCCCTGCCGGGGCTCACCCTGGCCACCGGACGTCCGATCCTGGCCCGGCTGATTTTGCAAACCTTTGCCCACTATCTCGACCAGGGCATGCTGCCCAACACCTTTCCCGAAGACGGAGAAGCGCCCCACTACAACACCGTAGATGCCACGCTCTGGTACTTTGAGGCCCTGCGCGCCTACCACCAAGCCACCGCCGACACTGACCTGATCGCCGCCCTCTACCCCCAGCTGCAGGCGGTGATTGCCTGGCACCGCAAGGGCACCCGCCACGGCATTGGCGTCGACCCTGGGGATGGCCTGCTCTATGCCGGGGAGCCGGGGGTACAGCTCACCTGGATGGATGCCAAGGTGGGCGACTGGGTGGTGACGCCACGCCAGGGCAAACCCGTTGAAGTCAACGCCCTGTGGTACAACGCCCTGCTGGTGATGGCGAAGTTTGCCAGGGTTTTGGGTCAACCCGAGGCAGAGTATCAGACTCTAGCCAACCAGACCCGTCAAGGCTTCCAACGCTTCTGGAATGACGATTTGGGCTATTGCTACGACCTGCTGGATGGCCCCGCTGGCCCCGACGCAGCCCTGCGGCCCAACCAGATCTTTGCCGTGGCGCTGCCCGACTCCGCCCTGGGTGACTCCTGCCTCACCCCTGACCAGCAGCGGGCGGTGGTGAATGCGGTAGCCCAGCGGCTGCTCACCTCCCACGGGCTGCGATCGCTCGACCCGGCCCACCCCAGCTACCAGGGCCACTACGGCGGCGACCCAGTGCAGCGCGATGGGGCCTACCACCAGGGCACCGTCTGGAGCTGGCTGATTGGTCCCTTTGCCCAGGCCCACTGGCGGGTTTATCAGGATGCCGATTTAGCCCACAGCTTTCTAGACCCGCTGATTCATCACTTATACGACGGTTGCCTGGGCACGGTGAGCGAAATTTTTGACGGCAATGCCCCCATGGCACCCCGTGGGGCCTTTGCCCAGGCCTGGGCAGTGGCAGAGGTACTGCGGGTCAGCACCCGGCTGAGGCCGCTGATGCAGGAGTAAGGGAATGCCGCATTGGCCCACCTAGGGTAGGTCAGACGGGCCTAGACGAGCCCGCCTCAGGGGCAACGCTCCCCCAGAGGTGCTGAGCCGCCCTAGCGTCCTGAGCAGGAAAGACCTGTTTTGAAGCCAAGAAATTTAAATTAGGGTTACCCAACGGGGCGCTCCCCTCAACAATAGTTTCTACAACTTCACCCACTGGGGCATCCTAAGGGAATAGCTAAGGGGTCTCTACCCCTCAGCGTTCCTGTCAATCGTTGCTATGATGCCAGAACAATTGGTTCAATCCCTAGGACACCTCAGCCGCCGACGGTTTATTCAGCTCTCAGTGGCGTCTAGCTTTTTAGCCAGCCTCACCGAGAATTGCCGTCCACCGCCGCCCACCAACGGGGAAGCGTCCAACTCAGGCCGGACCCTTGACTGGCAAAGATTTGCCGGGACCGATCTCCTGTTGCTGCTCGATGACCACCCCTGGACCAAGGGCCTCCAACCCTACATATCAGAATTTCAGGCCCTGACCGGCATCACTTTAAACATTCGCACTGTGGCGGAACCCGAATACTTTACAGAGATGGAAACCGCGCTGCGAGCCGATCCAGTTCAGGCGGATGTCTTTTTTCTACCGATGGATTCCACCGCCTATCGCCTTTGGACGGACGATCTGCTGTTGCCGCTGACGCCTATGCTTAACGACCCCACCCTAACGGCAAGCAACTATAACCTGTTTGACTTTCCTGAAGGGTTTCGACTGTCGGCCATGTATCCGCCCACCAGCAGCGATCAGCAGCTGTTTGGCATTCCGGCCACCTTTGAAAGCTACATTTTGTTCTACAACAAGGAGCTGGTCGATCAATATCTGAATGGCCAGGTGCCCCAAACCATGGCGGATCTAGTGCAGGCCGCTAACCAGATCAACCGCCAGGGGCAGGGGCAGGTGTTTGGAGCCGTGATGCGGGGGATACCCTCGGACACCATTATCGATACGGTCTCTGGCATTGTGCTCAACCATTGGGGAAACGATCCGACCCCGTTGCCCTTTGGTCTTTGGTTCGACGGCGACTGGCAAACCCCTCGCCTCAACGATCCTCGCATTATAGAGGGGTTAACCACCTATGCTCGCTTGATGCAGGCCGGGCCTCAGGCAATTAAGCAGATCGACTGGCCCGAAGCCAGCCAGCTTTTTCAGGCCGGCAAGGCGGCTTTTTACATCGATGCCAGCCTGTTTGGCCCTGACTGTGAGCGGGCTGAGACCTCTGCGATCGCGGGCCAGGTGGGCTACACCACTTTGCCTCGAGTCCACCAACAAAGCTTGACCGGCCACTGGTTGTGGGGCCTGGGCATTAGCCGCCGGTCAACCCACCCCCAGGCGGCCTGGCTGTTTATCCAATGGGCCAGCAGTCAAGCCATGGAGGCAAAAATCGCCGTCGCCACCGGTGGGGCACCTCGATTTTCCACCTGGCTGACCTCCTCGGTCTACACCGAGGCCATGAATATTGACTTTGCCCTGGCCGTCCAAAGGGCGATGCAAACCTCCCGTCCTACAGCGGTGCTGCACCCCAACTGGGCCCAGGTAGCCCTGGCCATTGCAGAGACAATCCAGGCCATCTATGACGGGGCGGAGCCTACCGCCGCCGCCGCCGACTTACAAGCTACCGTTACACAGATGATGGCTCGGTTTGAGAGGTCGGCATGAGCTTTGGCCGGTTGCAGTGGTTTAAAACCATTCGGGCCCAACTCATGCTTGGGTTTGGCCTCATTTTGCTGCTGCACGGCCTGAGCGCCGCCATTGGCTACGGCAGTTTGCAACAGCTCCGCCACCGCAGCCAGACCACCCTCGACAACGCCGCCCAGCTGCGGGAGCTCAGCCTTGAACTCAACAACAATTTTTTGATGGCCCGACAGGCCGAAGAAGCCTACTTTGATAATTGGCAAGGGGGTAATGTCAGCGCCCAGGCCCAGGTCTTTGCACAAACCAACCAGGCTTATTTGGCCAAAGCCCGAGGAAATTTAGCAGACCTTAGAGAATTAGAAGCTGAGAATCCTGAGCTGGCCGAGGAGCTTGCTCTGCTTGACTCATTATTTAAGAACTACGAATCGGCCTTTACCACCACTACCCGCCGGATCGCGAAGGACAGCCTGAACTACAAGGTTCACCAGCAGCTCAGCGATGTACTCACTGCCCTACCCAACTCGATTACAAGCGCAGACATCACGACCATTCGAATGCTGGTATGGCAACTGATGGCCCAGCAACAGACCTACCTAAATACCCAAGACCAAACCTACCTCGACGATCTACAGGCCAGCCTCGATGAACTGCCCCAAATCCTGAATCAATTGCCTCCAGGGACGCTAGATCCTGAGGCTCAAGAGTTGATACAAGACTACATGACTTCCCTGAGTGCTCTGCTGCTTCTCGATCAACAGGTTCAGGTCAACCGCATCATTGCGGCAAACATCAATCGCGACATCAACAGCATTATCCAAACCATCGGCGCCAGCTCCGTCAAGCGTTCAGCCCGAGCTCGTCTAGATTTAGCCCATACGGCCAATCAGAGCAGTGCGGCCCAGGCAGCCACCGCCCTGACCGCCCTGGCCCTGGCGATTGGGGCCAGCATTGTGCTGGGCCGGCGGATCATTACCCCCCTAACGCTGATGGCGATCGCGGCCGATCGCATTGCTCAGCAAGACCTCAGCCAACCCCTGACGCTCACGGGAGACAACGAGTTTTCGGCGGTGGCCCAGGCGTTTAACCACATGGTGAATCAGCTGCGCCAAACCCTAGAGACCCTGGAAGATCAGGTCAATAAACGAACCCTGGCCCTGGCCAGGGTCAATCAGGCCCTGCAAGATCAAACCCACTCCCTCGAGATCGCCCTATACAAGCTCCGCCACAGTGAGGCCAACTATCGTCTCCTGGTCGACCATCTCCATGCCGGGGTGGTTGTCCATGCCGTTGATACGACCATTCTCATGTGCAACCAGATGGCGGCCCAGCTCTTGGGGCTGCCATCGAATGCCGTTGTTGGTCAGGGGGGCGACCAGCCCACCTGGTTCATGGTTGACGAAGCAGGCACAGCCCTATCCCCCCAGCAGTACCCGGTCAATCAGGTAATCACCCGCCAAAGTCCGCTGCAAAACTATGTGCTAGGCATCTGTCCCCCCCAGGCCCAGAACTGCACCTGGGTCTTAGTCAATGCGTTTCCCACCTTCGACGATACCCACGGTTTGAGCCAGGTGGTGGTGACCTTTATCGACATCAGCGATCGCAAGCTGGCCGAAGAAGAACTGCGCCGCCAGGCCCTGCACGATGCCCTCACCGGCCTGCCCAACCGCACCCTCTTTACCCAACGGCTAGAGCAGGCCGTTCAGCAAGCGAAACGCTACCCAGATCAACTGTTTGCGGTTTTATTCATCGATTTAGACCGCTTCAAGGTGATCAACGACAGCTTGGGGCACCTGGTGGGCGACCAACTGCTGATCCAGATTGCCCACATCCTGCAGCGCCACGTCAGAGCCAGCGATACCGTAGCTCGGCTAGGGGGCGATGAGTTTGTCATTTTGCTGGAGCGCATTGCCAGCTTGACGGAAGCCATCCAGGTCGTTGAGCGCATTCAGAGGGATATCAAAATGCCGTTTACCCTCACGGGTCATACGGTATTTACCTCGGCTAGCTTGGGCATTGCCCTGTCCAGCCCCAATTACACCAGGGGCGAAGATATGCTGCGGGATGCAGATAACGCCATGTATCGGGCCAAGGCTCGGGGGCAGTCCTCTAGCTACGAAATTTTTAACCCGTCAATGCACGAGAGCGCTATCCAGCTGTTTGAGCTAGAGACCAATCTGCGACAGGCCTTAGAACGGCAAGACTTTATCCTTCACTATCAGCCCATCGTCAGCTTGGTAACCCAGCGTCTGCTGGGGTTTGAGGCCCTAGTGCGTTGGGTGCATCCCCAGCGAGGGATCATCGCCCCCGGCGAATTTATTCCCCTGGCGGAGGAAACGGGGTTGATTATTCCCCTGGGCGAATGGATTTTTGAGGAGGCCTGCCGCCAAATGACCGAGTGGTGTAGCCAGTTTCCATGGGTCAAGACGCTGAGAATGAACCTGAATGTTGCGGCGGCTCAACTAGAGCGCCCCGAATTCTTCCAGCAGCTTACGGCGGTTCTCGAACGAATATCCCTGCCTGCCACCAATCTGACCCTGGAGGTCACCGAGAGCCTGCTGCTGACGAACTTAGAGGGGGTGCTCTCTACCCTGTCCAATCTCCAGCGCCAGGGCATCAAAATCAGCATTGATGACTTTGGCACAGGCTATTCTTCCCTGAGTTATCTCAAACGGTTTCCCATCAACACGCTCAAAATCGACCGCTCCTTTGTGGAGAATATTGACGTTGACCACAGTGACGTCAGCATCGTTAAGGCCATTATCCAGATCGCCAAATCTCTGGGTTTGAAGGTGATTGCCGAAGGGGTCGAAACGGAGTTTCAAACTACCTGCCTGAAGCAGTTGGGCTGTGACGCCATTCAGGGATATTGGGTGTCGCCCCCGTTACCGCCGGATCAGGCAGCAGCAATGCTCCATCGACAATCGCCGTTTTCGAGGGGTTTGCGCTAGCGCGATTGCCCTACTCGGGCACGCTGGCGCGATTGCCCTACTCGGGCACGCTGGCGCGATTGCAGGTGCCGCCGAGGGCCTCTACCACCGTGCAGGTATTGACCACCAACATCTCCTGCATTGTTTCAGCCCCGCTGTTGGGGCCGCCGGGGCCTTCTACAAACAGCGGTTGGGCCGCCACCGCCACGCCCGCCTCCTTTGCCACCGCTTCAATTAGCTGTGGGTTGGTGGTCGTTTCGGCAAAAATAGCCGGCACCTGGGCGGTCTTGACTTGATCTACCAGGGCAGTCAGGGCACCGGGGGTGGGCTTGGCCTCGGTGCTCAGGCCACTGAGGGCTCCCTTGACCTCAAAGCCGTAGGCATCGGCAAAGTAGCGAAAGGAATCGTGGGTGGTGACGAGCTGGCGCTGGCTGGCTGGCACCGTAGTCACCTGGGTACGAATCCAGGCATCGATCTGGTCAAATTGGGTGGTCAGGCGATCGGCATTTTTGCGGTACAGGTCAGCCTGATCGGGGTTGATTTGGGTCAGGTTGTCGGCAATCACCGCCACGATCGCCCCGTTGTTGGTGGCGCTATGCCAAATGTGGGGGTCAGGCACCGGGGCAGCGGCGCTGTCGCCGTGATCGGCCTCGTCGTCGTAGGCATGGTCGGTGTCATGGTCGTGGTCAGCCTCGGCGGCGGCGTCAGGGCTGTGGCCATGGTCATGATCGTGATCATGGCCGGCACCCATCAGCGGATCTGGCACCGCTGCCTCATAGACGGCCGACCGCACGGCCCCGGTCCCACTGTCCTGCACCATCCGGATCAGACTCGGAGCATAGCCATAGCCATCGTAGAGAATCAGGTCGGCCTGCTCAAGGGCCTGGCGATCGGAGGGCTTGATTTGGTAGGTGTGGGGGTCAAGGCCAGGGTCAAGCAGACAGGTGAGAGCCACTGTAGTCTGGGCGATTTGCTGGGTCAGATCGCAAATCACACTGGTGGTCGCCACGACTACCGGGGCCTGAGCCTGAGCGACCGGAGCATCGCCCTCGGGTGCAGTCACCTCAGCGCTGTCGCCGCTGCACCCAACTAAGCCCAGCACCAGCCCGGCGCCTAGGCCAGCGGCCCAGCGACCCTTTAGCCTCATTCCTGTGTAGAAAAACATTACTAAGCTACCCCTGAAATGAATAACTGGACTAGTATGATAGTGATAATGGTTATCATTTCATGGGTGTCATGCTAGAGGTTCAAAACCTGTCTGTCAACTATCGGGGAGTTGCTGCCCTAGAGAATGTTTCTCTAGCCGTGGGGCCGGGGGAACTGGTCGGGTTGATCGGCCCCAATGGGGCAGGCAAAAGCACGCTCATTCAGGCCATGCTGGGTCTGGTACCCTGTCGAGGCCAGGTGCTGTTTCACGGGGTACCGCTGCGGCAACGGCGGCAGTCGGTGGCCTACGTGCCCCAGCGATCGCGGATCGATTGGGATTACCCCATCACCGCCGGGCAGGTGGCCATGATGGCCCAGTCGGCCCTGGCGGGCTGGTTTCGTCAGCCCAGTCAGCGAGCTAGGCAGCGGGTCACCGTGGCCCTAGAACGGGTGGATATGCTGCACCTGTGCGATCGCCCCATTGGTCAACTCTCCGGTGGTCAGCAGCAGCGCGTCTTTCTGGCCCGCGCCCTGGCCCAGGGGGCCGACCTGCTGCTGCTCGACGAACCCTTCACCGGTATCGACAAAAAGACCGAAGCCCTCATGCTTGGCATTTTCGCTGAGCTGCAAGCCGAGGGCAAAACCCTGGTGGTGTGCAGCCATGAATGGGGCGACGCCCTTTTCCGCTACGATCGTCTGCTGCTGCTCAACCGCTGCCTGCTAGCCGACGATACCCCCGCCGCCGTGATGACCTTGGACAATATTCAGCGGGCCTACGGTCAGGGTCCCTCCACCCACCCCACCGCCGCCTACGCCGAGTTCTTCTGCTAGCCGGGGCTTGCCTTCTCCCCAAGTCTGCGGTTAGGGACTTGCTCCAGCCGGGGGGGATCGGGGGGCGAGGTTCGACTCCGCTCACCTCTCGGTCATCGTTGGTGGAGCGCAGCCAAAACCGCTCACCTCTTGGTCATCGTTGGTGAAGCGCAGCCGAAACCGCTCGCCTCTCGGTTATAGTCTGGACTCAGTCGCCAGAAAGTGGCCAATCAGGTAAAGCGACCCACACAGGACCCGCAGCGGGGCCGGATGCTGCTCCAGGGCGACCAACCCCGCCCGCAGGGACCCATGCGCCTCACAGCGAGCCAGGTCGGGGCAGACGGCCTGGGCGATCGCCCTCAAATCCTCCGGTTGGGCCGACTCGTGCCCCGGCACAGGCACCAGATGCAGAGCATCGCCGGGACGCAGCAGAGCGGCAAAAATATCACCGTGATCCTTGGTCGCCAGCATCCCCATCAGCCATACCGTGCCCTGGGGCGGGCCCGGCTGGCTAGCCCACCAGTGATCGACGTACTGACGCAGCACCAGAGCGGCGGCGGGGTTGTGGGCACCGTCGATCAGCAGGGGGTAGGGTTGAGGGCCGCGGCCCCAGGTCATCCACTGCAGTCGACCCGGCCAACGGGCCAGGCCCATGCCCTGGGCGATCGCATCGTCCGAGATGGTCCACCCCTGGCCACGCAGGGTATAGAGGGTGGCGATCGCGATCGCCGAATTGACCAACTGGTGATCGCCCAAAAAAGTGAGTGGGTAGGTCACCGCCTCCTCACCGCTGCCGTAGCGAACCTGGCCATCGTCCAGGCGCACCGCCGGGGCCGGCCAGACCACCGGGCAATTCAGCGCCTCCAGGCGGGCCTGAACCACCGCCTCAGCCTCCGGGGGAAGCGGCCCAACCACCACTGGTCGCCCCGGCTTCAGCACCCCGGCCTTTTCCCCAGCGATATCGGCCAGGGTGGGTCCGAGCCGCTGCCAGTGCTCCCGGCTCAGGGAGGTAATCACACTGACCAGGGGCATATCTACTACGTTGGTTGCATCCAATCGGCCGCCCAGACCCACCTCCATCACCGCCAGGTCAACCCCCGCCTCGGCAAAGTGCAGCCAGGCGGCGGCGGTAAACACCTCAAACTGGGTGGGCGACGGCGGGGCGGGGTCAATGGCAGCCACCACCTGGCGCAGTCTTTGAACTAGCGTATCCGCCTCAATCGGTTGCTCATTTAGGGCAATGCGCTCGCGCCAGCTCACCAGGTGGGGGGAGGTGTAGCGTCCCACCCGATAGCCCGCCGCCGTCAGCACCGCCGACAGATAAGCACACACCGACCCCTTCCCGTTGGTGCCCGCCACATGCACCAGCGGCACCTGCCCCTGGGGGCGTCCCAAGGCTTCGAGCAGCCGCTGAATCCGACCTAGCCCCAGCTCTACCCCAAATCGCCCAAAGGGCTCTAAAAGCGCCTGAATCTGCTGTTCGTTCGGGTCAAGGGCTAGGGGCAACACAGTCATCCTTTCTCGGCTAGGAGGGGGTAGCGATGATCAAGCGGCAATGGTTCAGCGGTGCAGTCTACCAGACTATCGGCGACCGCGAACCCCAGCGGGGCCAAGGCCCAATCACCGGGATAGGGGGGCTGTGGCCACCCAAAACGGCACAAAAAAGGCGCAGCCGTAGCTCCGCCTGAGATTAATGAATCAGTGAGGTGTACTACACCGCTTCGGTATTTTTCTCGCCGGTGCGAATACGAATAATCTCATCAACTGGGCCAACAAAGATTTTGCCATCCCCGATTTCGCCAGTACGGGCAGCGGAGATAATCTTATCGACCACGATATCCACCTGCGCGTCTTCCACCACAATTTCAACCTTGAGCTTCTGAAGAAACTCGACAGTGTATTCCGAACCACGGTAGCGCTCAGTCTGCCCCTTTTGGCGACCAAAGCCGCGCACCTCAGACACAGTCATACCCACAATGCCCGCATTGACCAGGGCAATCTTGACCTCATCAAGCTTAAAGGGGCGAATGATAGCTTCAATTTTTTTCATAGATCCAACCAGGGTGCTCTAGCAGTTATCGCTTAACTTCGGTCTATGTTTATCGGGCTTAAGCCCTGCAATACTGTATTGGTTACTACAAAATAGCCAATATCCTCAGGCAACTCCCGCTCGCCGGTCTAGAACATAGCGCCTAGCGGGAGTTAGTCAGCAGAGGTTTCATGATCAAAAACCCAGCTCCAAAGGCGCTGACCACAATCAGCAAAATAGTGGCCGCCAACCACAGACCGCTCAGGTCCGAGGGGGGGTGATTAAGCTGTCCTGGTCGGCTAGGGTCAAGGCGCTCTTCGGTGTAGAGCCGCTGGGGTGACATCCCCTGGGGGCGCTGGGGAGGCTTAGGGGCTTTTTTACCCTTGGGCTTAACCATCTGGTTGAGCTGGCTAGCCAGGTGAGACACCCCTTCCCCTACCGATTCTGACAGCCGCTCGGGTAGTGAGACAGAGGATTCCTCGGTCAGCGGGATCGGGGGCATCGTGGCCATGGCTGGATTATCAGCCCCGTAGGTCATCTCCTGGGGCTGAGATAGGCCACCTAGGGGCTGCAAAGGCTGGGGTTGGCTACTCTCGATCGCCTGCTTCAGCCGGGTAGCAGAGTCGGCAAAGCGAACCATTTCCTGGCGCAGCACCTGATTTTGTTGATTGAGCTGCTGGTTTTGCTGAGTCAAGGAATCGACCATAGCCTGGGTGGCCCGCAGTTCGGTCGCCAGCTCTCGATATACCGAAATCGGCACCGAAGGGGCCTGGCGGCTAGCCTGAGGTGCCTCTGGAGCCATCGCCCCAGGATAGGAAGATTCAGAGGAAAAAGGTGCGTTCATGATGACGGTAGAAGGGGCGTTTAAGAACGAAATACAAAGCTCGAACCTGGTCTGCCCAAGGTTAGTTCAAATTAACTCAGTTGCACCAGCTTCGGTCAAGGAAATCTCAAAAAAGTTGCCTTGCCGCCCCGTCGCCCCCAAGCCGTCAGCTAGAGGATGGGGATCAGCAGGCCCCCGTAGCCACAACAAGGCATCATGGGGCCTGCTCCAGCGCCGTTGCGATCGCCGCGCTATCCGCCACAAACCCAAAGCACTGGTTAACGTTATAAACTGTGGCCTGAGCGCAATAGACGGGGGATGTGGTGGCGCTACAGTCGCGGATCAAAATACAGTCGTATCCCAAAAAGTTAGCGTCTTGGAGGGTGGCCAACACGCACTGATCCATATTCACCCCGGCAAACAGGAGCGTGGTTTTACCCAGGTTGCGCAGAACGCTGTCCAGGGGTGTATCCCAAAACCCACTCATGCGGTACTTATCAACCCAAATATCCTGGGGTTGCGAGGTCAGCTCCTCTACCACCGCCGCCGCCCAGCTCCCCTTAGTCAGCACGGGGGCACCGTTAACCGGCAGCGGGTCACCCAGACCCACCCCAGTCCCACTGGGGTTGTAGACGTGGCGCAGCCCAGCACTGATATTGAGGAGATCCGGGCGGTTGCCCCAGTTCACCCAAACCACCGGCACCTGGGCCGCCCGCAGCTGCGGCAGCAACCTCTGCAGCGGTTGAATCGCCTGGCGCGCTGGCGTTACGTCCACACCAATACTGGCCAACCAGCCATCGGGGTGGCAAAAATCATTTTGCATATCCACCACCAGGCAAGCGGTTTTGCTGAGGTCAAACCGCAGTTGCTTGGTATCGGTGCTTAGGGTCGTCAATCGGGGCTGTAACTCTTGGCGGCTGATATCGGCCATCTGCTCGTTCACCCACCAGGCGTTGGGGGGAGTGCCTAGGGGTCGCAGATTTGAGGCTGACATCGCAACTCTCCTGAGAAACTGGCCTAAGAGTGTTCCGGCTAAATACTTATCCAGAGTTTTGCGCCAACAGGCCCAACGGGCCGAGTTTGCAACCTCAAAGGGGACGTTTATTTAGATGGAATACTCTACGAACTTGATCTAACCGAGCTTCAGAGCCAGCATAGCCAAACCAACCGTGACGGCATAGGCAATCCCCACGATCTGAATCTCAGACCAGCCGGACAGCTCAAAGTGGTGGTGGAGAGGGGCCATTTTGAAGAAGCGCTGGCCCACTCCGTCGGGGCCTTTCGTAGCCTTAAAGTAGGCAACTTGGATAATCACCGATAGGGTTTCGGCAAAAAACAGCAGGGTCAACACCAGCAGAGCAAACAGGTTGCCGCTGAGGATGCCCACAGCGCCTAGGGCACCCCCCAGGGCCAGGGAGCCAGTGTCGCCCATGAAAACACGGGCGGGGTTGTGGTTGTGTAGCAAGAAGCCGAGACATGCACCGGCCATGGCGGCACAAAAGATCATTAGGTCGGGATGGCTGGGCGCAACGAGGGCCGCCAGTCCCATAAAGGCGATCGCGCCGGTGCCGCCCAGCAGGCCGTCTAAGCCGTCAGTGAGGTTAGTAGCATTGCTCTCAGCCACCAATACAAATCCGGCCAAGGGCAAAAATAAGAACCCCAGCGGCAGACTCAACCCCAGCGGCAAAGCCACCGTCGTGATTTCAAAGGGCTGACTGGCGAGCACCCACAGACAAAAGAAAGCCGCCACCAGAATCTGCAAACCCAGCTTGGTACGGGGAGATATACCCTTGTTTGATCGGCGCTGAATCACCTGCCAGTCGTCAATCCAGCCTATGGCGCCATAGGCTAGGGTGAGCAGCGAAACCGCCAGGACATCACGGGCAAAGCCGCTAGCGACCACGGCCACCGCCACCGCCACCGGCACAAAAAAGGCACCCCCCATGGTGGGAGTACCGGCTTTTTTGAGGTGGCCCTGGGGACCCTCTTGACGAATAAACTGCCCCGTCTTAAGGGCGCGCAACAGCGGCACAGCCCAAAATCCGACCAGGCTACTGCCCAAGGTCGCAATTAGAAACGGCACAGTAATTGATTCACCTAGGCTCAAGCCATGGCTCAGCATGGCGTCAAGGCCTAAAGCGGCGGCAGTCAACCCTAGACTCAGCAGCCAAAACAGGGTCAGGCCGTTCAGAGTTAGCCGTTTCGAGGCTAAAAACTTCGCATCCACAAAGGATTCCTCAATTGCGTCACACCACACACCACAGGAGTCTACTGGATGATCTTCCTATTGACTACATTCTGGCGCCAGGAAATAGTCAGGAAGTCTAGATGAATAGTCTCACAGTAGAGGCTGAAGTTTAACAAGACTTAATGGCCAATTTAGCGAAAACTCTATGAAATTCGCCGCTTGAACCAAGGCCACCCTTGGGCTGCCCTTAATCGTCGTCCTCATCGAGGCTGAGATCGGCATCGTCGTCATCAAAGCCGTCGTCGGTGCCCATCAAGTCTGAAATCTCTTCGTTTTCGGCCTCGTCAGGAATGACCTCGACTACATCGCGGTGACGCAGACGGCCAATGTCTTCTAGCCAACTTAAGATAGAGGAGTTCCCAGAGGAGGGAAGAATGGGTGCCTTGGCGTCGCGAGGCACCTGACGTAAAGAAGGGTTGTAATATTTGGAAGACATGGCGGCAGCCTACAGCACAAAAGAGCATTACACAGACATTCCATGGTAACAGAGACAACTGCCTCTCGCCCCCGGAGTTTCGCCCAGGGCAATCGTTCCTTCGGGTACGAGCTAGCTTGGTGAAACACCCTAGTAGATAGCCAGGGAGCGGAGGAGCTAAGGGATCTGCCGCTAAATACAGCAAGGGTCACTGCGCTTCAAGAAAATAGGTTTTTCTCCCAGAGCTAACCCACGGCGCAGCGTTGGGTTAATCGCTTAGGACATGGGTCAGCCGATGGCATCAACTGGGCCAGGGCGCTGCCCCAGTTGATGCCATCGCTCTAGAGAATGATTCAAAGGGTCCTAACCGATCTGGAGATAGCTGTAACGTATCGATTAAATCGGTTGCAGCGCTGTTCTACCGGCGACTGGCGAGGGTTGAGCAGAGTCGAAACGCGATTTCCTACCTGACGCAAGCTCTGGGTATCTTATTTTGAAGCAGGGCCCTAACCGATCTGGCCAACGCTATAGTAGGCCCGTGGTACTGCCTTGGAGACTGGGCCGTGTTGGGCAAAACTGAGCTACTCGATGCCGTGGCCTCGACCAACCGAGGCATTAACTGTGACCCCAGCGATCGCGCCGCGATTCAGGCCGCCGCCACTATTCTGGAGGGCCGCAATCCTACTCCCGCTCCGCTCCAGGCCACTGCACTGCTCAACGGCGACTGGCGCTTGCTCTACACCACCAGCCAGGAACTGCTGAATATCGATCGCATCCCCCTGGCCTCCCTGGGGCCGATTTACCAATGCATTCGCCTGGCCGAAAATCGCATCTACAATATTGCCGAGGTAAACGGTCCGCCCCTGCTCTCAGGGCTGGTGGCGGTGGCGGCCCGGCTGGAGCCGGTGTCGAACCAACGGGTCGACGTGCGCTTTGAGCGGGGGGTGGTGGGGCTGCGCAATCTGCTGGGCTATCAGTCGCCCGCCCAGTTTATCGAGCGGCTACAAACCACCCCAAAGTTTTCGCTGTTCCAGGGTATTGACTTCAGCATCAACAGCGATCGCCAGGCGGGCTGGCTCGAGGTCACCTATCTGGACGACACCCTGCGCATTGGGCGCGGCAACCAGGGCAGCCTATTTGTGCTGCAAAAGGTCTAGACACAGAGGGCAGAGGAAGAGGAATCCTTATGCGCGCGATCGCCATCACAACCCCCACCGGCAGCATCGAAACCCTGATAGCCGAGACGGCAACGGCATCCCCAGCGGTGTCAGCGGTGTTTATTCACGGCATGGCTTGTTCGGCGGATCTGTGGAACGTGCAGCTAGAGCAGACGGCGCAGCAGCAGCATGCCATTGCCATCTCCCTCCGAGGCCACGGTACATCTACCCAACCGCTCGACGACGACTATTCCCCTACGGCCTGCGCTGGCGACCTGTTTGCGGTGCTAGATGAGCTGAGGATAGATCACATCGCTCTAATCGGCCACAGCTACGGCACCTGCGTCGCCCTGGCTGCCGCTGCCGCCCAACCCCAGCGCATTGCCAAGCTGATCTTGGTAGATCCGCCCATTGACTGCACCCAGTGCCCACCCGATGTCTATGAGACTCAGATTGTCCCGATGCAGCAGGCCATGCTGGGGGAGGACTGGCGATCGGTGCTGGAACAATCGTTTCGCAACGCTTTGACTGGAGGTTCCTCTGAAACCTATACCAACATTCTGGCGCGCCTGAATCGCACTCCCAAGGCAGCCCTAATCGGTACCGGGCGTGAGCTATTCACCTTTCAGGCCACAGCCGCCCTCGATAGGTATATGGCTTCGACTGGTGCCCAGGCCCACGCCATTCTAGCCCCATCCAATGCGATGCCCTTTAGCCTGCATGTGCTGCGGCCAGCGCTGCCGACGACGACCATCTCCAATACCGGCCACTGGCTTATGCTCGATGCCCCTGAGGCCTTTGCCCAAGCCCTGGAAACGCTTCTGTAGATGGATCTTTATTTAGATCATTTGGGCGGCGGGCTATGGGGCAAAGCACCCCCTTGCCTGAGCTGAAGTAAAGAATTCTCTCAGAGTTCCCCGGCTCAGCCTAATGTTGGCGACAATCAGAACCGTTAGTCTACCGGCCGCGCGGCTCAGGGTGTTTCGGCAAACTCACGCTGACCACCGCCACCAAGGAGACTCACCCGATGAAACTGGCCTACTGGATGTATGCCGGCCCGGCGCACATTGGCACCCTGCGCATTGCTAGCTCGTTTAAGAACGTGCACGCGATCATGCATGCGCCGCTGGGGGACGACTATTTTAATGTGATGCGATCGATGCTAGAGCGGGAGCGCGACTTTACCCCCGTCACCGCCAGCATTGTCGATCGCAATGTCCTCGCGCGCGGCTCTCAGGAAAAGGTGGTCGACAACATCGTCCGCAAAGATAAAGAAGAGCGCCCCGATCTGATCGTGCTCACCCCCACCTGCACCTCCAGCATTTTGCAAGAGGATCTGGCCAATTTTGTGCAGCGAGCCAGTCTCGACGCCCAGGGCGATGTCATGCTGGCAGATGTCAACCACTACCGGGTCAACGAGCTGCAGGCCGCCGATCGCACCCTGCAACAGATCGTGCAGTTCTACATTCAAAAAGCTCGCAAGCAGGGCACTCTCCCCGAGGGCAAAACTGAGAAACCCTCGGTGAATATCATTGGTCTCACCACCCTGGGCTTTCACAACAACCACGACTGCCGCGAGCTGCGCACCCTGATGGCCCAGCTCGGCATTGAGGTGAACCTGGTCATGCCCGAGGGGGCGTTGGTCACCCAAATTCAAGATATGGGCCGGGCCTGGTTTAACCTGGTGCCCTACCGCGAAGTGGGGCCACTGACCGCCGAATATCTCAAAGACGAGCTGGGCATGCCCTACGTCGATATCACCCCCATGGGCATTGTCGAAACCGCCCGCTGCATTCGCGCCATTCAAGCGGTACTCAACGAGCAGGGGGCTGAGGTGAATTACGACGAATTCATCGACGAGCAGACCCGGTTTGTGTCCCAGGCGGCCTGGTTCTCGCGCTCCATCGACTGCCAGAACCTGACCGGCAAAAAGGCTGTAGTGTTTGGCGACAGCACCCACGCTGCCGCCATGACCAAGATCCTGGCCCGCGAGATGGGCATTCACGTGGTGCTGGCGGGCACCTACTGCAAGTACGACGCCGACTGGTTTGCCGCTGAGGTGGGCGAGTACTGCGACGAGATTTTGGTCAGTGAAGATAATGGGGAGATCGGCGATCGCATTGCCCAACTCGAGCCCGCCGCCATCTTTGGCACCCAAATGGAGCGTCACGTGGGCAAGCGCCTCGATATTCCCTGCGGTGTGATTGCCGCCCCCATCCACATTCAAAACTTCCCTGTGGGCTATCGCCCCTTTATGGGCTATGAGGGGGCCAACCAGATCGTTGACCTGGTCTACAACTCCTTTACCCTGGGCATGGAAGACCACCTGCTGGAGTTCTTTGGCGGCCACGACACCAAAGAGGTGCTGACCAAAACCATGAGCGCCGCTGCCGCCGTCGATGGGGGTCTAGGCTGGAGCGCCGACGGCCTGGCCGAGCTGCAAAAGATCCCCGGCTTTGTGCGCGGCAAGGTGAAACGCAACACCGAGAAGTTTGCCCGCGAGCAGGGGGTGGCCAGCATCACCGCCGAGGTGTTGTACGCGGCAAAGGAGGCGGTAGGCGCATAGAAAATCGGGATTGTAGGGGCGAACGGCGTTCGCCCTACGGGGTCTTTGCCCCAAATTAGGGCGCACGTCGTGCTCGCAAAAGCACAAAAAAAGACCCGTTGGCTGAGCCGACGGGTCTTTTGGAAGTGTATAGCTATGGCCATTGCGCTTAGGACATACGCCTCGGCTTCGGTTGAGAACTGGGGCGGCGCAATGGCGTATAGCCATCGCTTCAGGGGTATCGGTCATGTCCTAACGATTTTGGCGATGGCTATAGTTGCTGGATCAGGAGTCACTAGGCGCTGCGGCGGCTAGGGCGCTTGCGCTCTGACTTTTTCTTGTAGCCGATCGCCTGGGCGGCGTTGCTGTCGGGGCCAAACTGAGCCCGCACGGCTTCTTTCATGCTCAAAATTGAGTTGTGAAACTCCCATTCGGCCTGGCGGGCGGCATCGGCAGCCGCTTTGACCATGGCTTGCAGCTCGGTCTCTTTTTGCTGCATGGCCAGCATGGTGTTGAAATTCGTTTTGAGGGCTTCGGGCGACGCATCGGTGCGGACAGGGGTATAGCCTTCGACGGTGCCGAGGGCGTTGAGGGAGTCGATGTCGTTGCTGATCGTTTTGCTGGGCAGACGACGGGTGATGTTAACAATGGGCATGGTGGATACACCTTTAGTGATGGGTTTATAGCGGACAGGTTGAACCAGCCTGCCTGAAGAAATTTCAGGAGTGATAACAGATAGTTGGGGCAGCGACGAAGGCTTTCAGGTCAGGCGATCGGAGACGACGTTTGGGGCGAGGCGTTGTCTCGTCTATGGCCAAGATTGCCCGGTGCAGGAAGCATATTGCGGCCTCAATTTAAAAGATTGTGACCCGACCCCAGCGGTTTTGATGAAGCCTGGATGAAGGTTGCAGCGGGTGGAAGCGAGGTGTGGAGCAGCAGTCGTGATGCAGGGCGGGAATGATTGATTTGCTGCTATGACAGAAGCATTGTGCATTGAACAGGTAATGGTGCAGCGGGCGACTATTCGAAGTTGCTCTATGACAGAAGCATTGTGTATTGACTACTTAGGGCTTGCTGAGAAAGTATCCAAAGCCAAACGGATAGGGTGATTCAGCGTGATTGAGAGCTGCTAAAGTGCAAGGAAAATTGTGCACTGCCGCTGAAATCCTTGGACGCAGAGACTGATGTACCGCCAATCGAG
>JBGSNT010000118.1:0-4135 GCA_041739575.1 Nodosilinea sp.
CTCGATTGGCGGTACATCAGTCTCTGCGTCCAAGGATTTCAGCGGCAGTGCACAATTTTCCTTGCACTTTAGCAGCTCTCAATCACGCTGAATCACCCTATCCGTTTGGCTTTGGATACTTTCTCAGCAAGCCCTAAGTAGGTCTGATTATCGATAAGACGCATTTCGACTCCGCTCAATGCTCGATCCGTTTCTAGGCGGGAGATTGAGCGAAGCCGAAACCAGTTTAATCGCTAGGTTTTTTGGGATCCTATCGCCGGGGCGGCATTGACTAAACGGAGCCTGCCACCGCCGGAACAGTTTGGGCCGTCTCATCATCTAGTCCCACTAGTCGGGCGCTGAGATCCCACAGCTTGCGGGCTTTAGCGTCGTCCTGGGCTTCGTTGGAGACCTCCTGGGCAAAGGAGCGGCGGCCTGGCTTTTGGCGGTTGCCCCAGCTCCAGTACATGCCCGATTCCTTGAGTTCAGGGTCGGTAACGGTGTCGGCAACGCGCTCCCCGGCCAGTTTTTGGGTGACGTAGCCGCCAGTAACATTCTTTTGGAACCAGGGGAAGATGGTCTGAAAAGCCTTGAAGTGGTTACGAAATAGGGGCGTATCGGCCACGCAGCCGGGGTACAGCGAGCTAAAGGTAATGCCAGTTTCATCGTGGTAACGGCGGTGCAGCTCGCGCATGGTGAGCACGTTGCACAGCTTGCTGTCTTTGTAGGCCTTACCCGACTTGAATTTCTTATTGTTGATCATTGAGATTGGGGCTTTGAACCCAGCCTCGAAGCCCTCCAGGTTGCCCAGGTCGGGCGGGGCGGGGATAGGAATTTTGCCACCCAGTTCCTTGGGGTTGGCGGTGACGGTGCCCAGAATAATCAGGCGCTTGTCGGCAGCGGAGGAAGCCTTGAGGTCATCCAGCAGCAGGTTACACAGCAGGAAGTGGCCCAGGTGGTTGGTGGCCACGCTAATTTCGTAGCCGTCTGCGCTGTACATGGGCTCCTTGAGCAGGGGGTAGTAGACAGCGGCGTTGCAGACTAAGGATTCTAAACTGCGGCCCGTGGCCCGAAAATCGCTGACAAACTGGCGCACGCTGGCCAGATTGCCCAGGTCGAGGTGGATGATGCTGTAGCGACCATCCGGCATACCGATCTCTTGAGCGACCTGCTTGGTTTTATCAATATTGCGGCAGGCCATCACTACATGCCAGCCGCGATCGGCCAAAGCCTTGGCAGCATTTAGACCCACCCCAGAGGAGGCACCGGTAACAATGACTGTTTTCTGCTGTTCCATAACTGTCTCAACACTGAAAAATCGTTTCTAATTTTCCAGTGTTAAGGATTGCCCAGACTATGATGCAGTGTCTTAACGTTTTTTGAGGTGTTGTTACATGGGCTTATAGGATGGATGGGGTCGGTGAGCTAGATTCACCGACCCCATCCATCCTATCCAAAGGAGCTGGCCCAGTCCTTGGCCCAGAGCAGGTGACGGTGCACTTCCTCCAGGGTCTTGGCCTCGCTGTAGAGGCGCAGCACAGGTTCGGTACCGCTAAAGCGGATCAGCAGCCAGCTATCGTCGGCCAGGGTAAACTTATAGCCGTCGATATCGAGAATGTCCTTAACGGACTTGCCGGCTACCTCCTGGGGAGGGGCGGTGGCGAGGGACTCTAGCAGCTTGGCCTGAACTTCCATACTGGCCAGGGGGAGGTCGATGCGATCGTATTCCGAGGCGTAGCCGGTCTTATCCTGCAGCAGGCTGTAGTAGTCGCTCAGGTCTAGACCTGAGGCAACCACCGCCTCCAACACGTACAGGGCTGACATCAGGGCGTCGCGCTCGGGGATGTGGTGGCCATAGCCAATGCCGCCCGACTCTTCGCCCCCCAACAGCACCTGGGCATCCTGCATGCGATCGGCAATGTATTTGTAACCCACGGGGGTTTGGTAGAGCTCCAGCCCGTACAGCTGGGCTACCGCTGGAATCAGGTTGGAGCCGCTGATGGTTTTGACGATTTCGCCGCTGTAGCCCCGCCGCGACTTGAGGTGATCGATCAGAATAGGGATGAGGATCTGAGAGCTGAGGAAGTTGCCGTTGCCGTCGACGGCCGCGATGCGATCGCTATCGCCGTCAAACACTAGGCCCACCTTTACACCGTCGTCAACCGCATAGTCCTTGACGGTCTCCAGCATTTCACCCAGGTACTTCGGCAGTGGCTCAGGGGGGTTGCCGCCAAACAGCGGATCAGCGTTGCTGTGCAGTTCATGGACGCTGGCTTCCCCGAGCAGGCGGGAGAGGCCTCCGCTGGCGGAGCCGTACATAACATCGGCAAACACGGTCAGTTTGCCGCTAGAAATCGCCCTTTGAATGGCCGCCACATCCACTTCGGCCCGCAGGGCGGTGCAATAGTCGGGCCAGGGATCAAAGGTCTCGATTTTTCCCTTCTCGCCCAGAGGGGCCGGTAGGTTAGGCAGCAGCGCCTCTACCTGTTTGGTCACCTCCGGAGACACTGAACCGCCAAAGGCGCCTTTGATTTTGAGCCCGGAGTAGGCAGAAGGGTTGTGGCTGGCCGTAATGACAATGGCCCCCAGCAGATTTTGGTGTTTAGCGGCATAGCTAAAGGCGGGGGTAGGGGCATAGTCTTGGGAGAGCAGCACCTCGAACCCTTGGTTAGCGATCGCCTCGGCGGCGGTGCGGGCAAACTCGGCCGATAAAAAGCGGCGATCGTAGCCCACTGCGACGGTGCGACTGCCGGTCTCGGCGCCGAAACAGTGATGTAAGACATGGGCCGATACCGCTGCCACCTGAGCCACACGCTCAAAGGTGAAATCGGCGGCTATGATGCCGCGCCATCCATCGGTACCGAACTTAATAGGCTTTGGGGTAGCTGGAATAGGGCCAGAAGGTGCTGCCATAGCAGAGTCCAAACGACAGAACGGAGGGGCAAAAGTCTCCTCGAGTTTACCCGTTTACTTTGGTTGCAGCACAATCGGCCCAACCACTCTATGGACAATTTACTTAGGGGGGCGTTTTTGCGGCAAAGTTTTGAAAAATCTGCGGCTGATCCTGATGGTGGCTCACGGGCGTAGATAGATCAGTTGAGCCGGAGACCCAAGCCCCCACATGTTTTCTCAGGAGTGATAGGTTCCCGTGTTACCCTAGTTGAGTGAAAAGCGGGATGTGGCGCAGCTTGGTAGCGCACTTCGTTCGGGACGAAGGGGCCGTGGGTTCGAATCCCGCCATCCCGATTCTTCTAAAACCTACTGCGGAAGCGCCTTGTAGCCGACGCATCAACCTTTTGATGACCCTAACATATTGTCAATAAGGGGGGTGAGGTTGGCTACTTTTGGACGCTTTTGGACGTCTGAGTGGTAGGAAATTGGTAGGAAGATGACTACAGTACACCCCCCAGTAGCGGCACGCCCGACGCTGAGCCGCGACCTAGATAGAAGCCTCGTCAAAGTAGAAAGCGATAAAGGCAGACTGAGATTACGCTTTACCTATGGAGGTACACGCCATTACATAGCCGTTGACTTGCCTGATTCCCGAGTTAATCGCATCGTGGCCCAGCAGAAGGCGACCCAGATCGAACTGGATATCGCCTCCGGCAACTTTGATGAGACCCTCAAGAAGTACAAGCCACCCAAAGCTGCCGCTAAAAAGCGCGAGGAAACAACCGTGACTGGGCTATTTGAGAAATTCACAGCGGTTCAGACCAAAGCCAAAGACTTGCAGGTGGGCAGTCTGTGCCGATATAGAGCTACGCAACGACATTTATTGGAGTTTAGACTAAGGCAAATTATCCCTCAGTTATCAGAGGGAGGAACTATGGACCATGAGCCAGCTAAGCGACGGTTTTTGAGAGTTTTTTAGGTCGACTAGCTCGTTTTCTGACGGTGGGATAGCGGGGTTTCCGGTTTCGTTTTTGGCCCGTCGGCGATCCTGACTTTTCCTAATAAGTTCGATTTGCCAGTTGCCAGCCCTCAAGCAGATCGTGCAACTTGGCCCATCCTCGCCAGAGCACCTGAATACCAATCGGGGAGTGACGGCGATGGTCCAAGTACCCGCCCAATCGGGCAATGGTTTCAACGGCCCACCCCACTGTCAAGACCTGGGGTAATCGAGGGGATTTCGCTTTGAGGACTTGGATTTGAGCTG
>JBGSNT010000177.1:0-4062 GCA_041739575.1 Nodosilinea sp.
TAATATCAGGATGCTCATGAGATTTGAGGTGCTGTTGAAGTTCAAGCTTTTCTTCCGGTGTTAAATAGTTTTTGACTGGCATAACAATATCCACCACTTTGTGAGGTATTATACGTGGTTTAAATGCCTAACAGCTTATCCAATTATTCTTTCGCTCGTTGATCGTCACACCCGAACAAGCTCACGCTTGCTAAAATTAGCAGCATCGAAATCCAAGTCTTCATATTCATTCCTCTGTGTTGAAAGGTTTTCATGTGCGATCGTTCATTTCAGTCGCAGTAAAGCTAGGTCAAAGGACTCAATCGATTATTCGTGCAGTCGTTTAAAAGGAGAGTCAATCGCGTTGTGTTATCTGAAGTTTACTGAGGTTCAATGCTTAATTTCTTTCAGATTCTTATGGCAGTTTGAAAGATTCTTAAGGTGTTAGTGAACTTGTTTCGGCGTCAGTCCCGTGAATCGCTTGAACTGTTGCGTCAATTTGAGGCTCTATAAACAGCTCAATCTGAAACTGATGTTCTAAATCAGTTAATTGGCTAACACAATTTTTCTGCCAATTGAAGTTGATTTGAACTAGAGAGACTGCCCCCCGGAGACTTCGATTCTCTGTCCAGTAATCCATCGATTTTCTTCCGACAGCAACAGCGCGATCGCCCCTCCAATATCATCGGGTTCACCTACCCGGCCTAAAGCAGTTTGGGACGTGATGTACTTATTGATCTCTGGATTGTCCCACACGACACTACCCTCGGTGGCGATCGCTCCTGGAGCAACTACATTCACTGTGATTTGCCGCTGTCCTAGTTCCTTCGCTAAGGAGCGAGTCAGAACCTCGATCGCACCCTTTGTGCTGGCATAGATCGCTCGTCTTGGGCTGATGGTGCGGGTCAGAAACGATGAAAAATTCACAATTCGTCCACCATCTTTGAGCAATGGCAGCAACTTCTGAGTGAGAAAGAAGACACCTTTAAAGTTAACGTTGAATATTCGATCAAATTCTTCCTCTGTTGTTTCTGCAAACAGTGAACCGCCACTAATTCCAGCGTTATTGATGAGGAAATCGAATTGCTTGATGCCCCAAGTGTTTTGCAGGGCTTGCTTGACTTGTATCACAAACGCATCAAGGGTTTCGACGCTGCCGATATCGAGCTGCAAGGCCACGGCTTTATTACCCATTGCCTCAATTTCAGAAACAACGGATTTTGCTTCCGCCTCACCGTTGAGATAGGTCACAATTACGCCCACTCCTTTCTTTGCCACTGCCAAAGCAGTATTTTTTCCCAGTCCTCGACTCGCTCCTGTCACTAGAGCGATTTTGGGTTTATCTTGTGTCATTAGCTTATTTCTCCAATGAAAAATGGTCAGGTGTACTCCTAGATAGAATCCATGGAGATATTAATCCTGCTGTTCAATCTATTCTGAGTGTTCTAAATGTACTGAGTTCTTGTGCTTGACTTCTTTCAGGTTCTTAGCCTAATTTGTCAGATTCTTCTTGTTAGCGCACCTGCTTCGGTGTCATGCCAGTGAATCGCTTAAACTGTTGGGTTAAATGGCTTTGGCTAGAAAAGCCGACTTGTAGGGCAATGTCTGCGATCGCCAGATCCGTTTTTAACAGCATCAATTTCGCTTGTTCCACGCGCTGTCGAATTACATACTGGTGGGGCGAAATTCCCATTTCCTGCTTAAACAAACTCGCAAAGTAAGTTGGGCTGATGTTAACAACACCAGCCAGTTCAGCCAGGGATAAATCTCGATCTAGGTAGGTGTGAATATAATCGATCGCCTGCTGCAACTGGATACGAGTAAAGCTGTTATTTTGGGATGCGATCGGTTTCGTTAAGTTTGAATAGTTCCGCAGTAAATGAATCACTAAAATTTGAGTGAGTGATTCGACATAAAGTTTCCCCATCATCCCGTGCGATCGCAACTCAGCCAATATCAGCATGCCAATCTGATGCAGTTGCGAATCTTGCTGACCAAAACAATGCCTAAACTCGAACTGTCTTGAATCCATATCAGAGGCTTCAGCAACCTGTTGAATCAGTTCTGGTTTTAAGCAAATGAATAGTGGAGAGCAGGTGATACCACTTTTATCTTGACACCAGTAGGTTGGCTGTCCAGCCGGAATAAAAAGATTGTCCCCCTCATGAAGGATTGATTCATGCCGTCGATCGCCCCGTTTTTGAATTATATGAGTAGGATTCCCTAGGTGTAAGCTGAGCCAGTGGTCTGAAAGGGCTGGGAGTTCTACCTCATAGGTTGAAGCAGGACTTTGACACTGCTCCACCAAAATGCCACTCCAGTTCATTTGACGACTGGAGATCATCAGTGGTTTCTTGAACCGTTGGCTGAGTTCAAGCGAGTTGAGCTGGTGGCTGGCCATAGAGCTTGCTCTCACTGATTGCTTGGAACTACGAAATCAACACTTTCCAGCCCGGTTATGGCGCAGTAAAAGCGTTCATCAGTCAGAGACACAAAAGAGTGACTGAAGCATAAAACCACAGGCCAGCGATCGATGCCTCTCTCCTTAGGTAGACTTTGCCAACTCATCCAGGGGCCGATCATTCAGCAGAACTATCTCCATCTGCTAATTCTATGCCATCGCTTTCATCAGCTTGTACTAGATAGGATTGTTTCAGCAATTCAGCAACTTCTTGCGCGATCGCAATCAGGGCATAATTAACTGAAGAGTCATAGATGGAATCAGTCTGAGATGTAACCTCAGAATCAAAATCATTCTTGCATTGTGATATCGAATACGTCATAGGCTCATTCTCAATGATGGGTTTACATCGCCTGGCGAATCGGGCGGACAATCACTTCATTGACATCAACATCGTCTGGCTGGGACACAGCGTATAAAACAGCTCTGGCGATCGCCTCTGAGGTAAGGGCGGTTTTGCGAAGTTCTTTTAACAAGTCTTTGGATGACTCATCAGTGATATCAGAGCCAAGTTCGGTGGCAACGACCCCCGGAGAGATGGTGGTAACGCGAATGTTTTGTGATTCCTGCCGCAGTCCTTCAGAAATTGCCCAAACCGCATACTTGGTTGCACAGTAAACTGCCGCAGTGGGTACTACCACATGGGCACCAATGGACGCAGTATTGATGATTTGCCCGCCTCCTTGCGCTTCCATAATTGGTAGCCCCGCTGCAATACCATTCAAAACGCCCTGAATATTCACATTAATCATGTTGTCCCATTCCTCGACTTTCAGAGCATTCATCGGAGATAGGGGCATCACGCCTGCATTGTTAAAGATGACATCAACGCGACCAAATTTGGCTTTGGCAAACTCAACAAATGCTTTCACGTTTTCGCGATTGGTGACATCGACCGCTTTGAATTCTGCTGTGCCACCGGATGCATGAATCTTCTTGACTAGCTTCTCTAGCTTGTCTGTACGCCGTGCCCCCAAAACGATTTTTGCACCATTTTGGGCGAGCAACTTTGCGGTGGCTTCACCAATACCGCTACTGGCTCCGGTGATAGCAATCACTTTGTTTTCTACATTTAACATGATGATTCTCCTGGCTGTTGAGGTGGATTGAAATTAAATAGACTGGCCACCAGAGACTTCAATTCTCTGCGCATTCACCCAGCGATTATCTTCGGATAGCAATGCGGCGATACCTTCGGTAAGCTTCGCTAACGCCCCGCCGATATCCTCGGGAACACCCACATGACCTAACGCCGTTTGCGAAGCGAGGAAGTTGTTGATTTCTGGATTGTCCTGCGCTGCACCGCCTGCAAAATCTGTTTCGATCGCGCCTGGAGCCACAACATTTACGGCAATCTGTCTGTGTCCTAGTTCTTTTGCTATATGGCGACCAGCACTAGTTCCTCGGCGAAACTCTTACCCATAAGTCGTTGAACTCTTGCATATCCAGAAAGGCGATCGCTTCGATTGCTTTGCCGTCCCGCATTCTGAAATACCAGGTGTAGGTGTTCCGATAAGGTCTGCCGTCCCCGGCGGTCGCTACTCCATCCCACAGGGCAATGACCATATCACCATCTGCCCAGATGCCACGTACAGTTGGCACGATGGGGGTTAATAATCGAG
>JBGSNT010000178.1:0-5571 GCA_041739575.1 Nodosilinea sp.
CTCGATTATTAACCCCCATCGTGCCAACTGTACGTGGCATCTGGGCAGATGGTGATATGGTCATTGCCCTGTGGGATGGAGTAGCGACCGCCGGGGACGGCAGACCTTATCGGAACACCTACACCTGGTATTTCAGAATGCAGGACGGCAAAGCAATCGAAGCGATCGCCTTTCTGGATATGCAAGAGTTTAACGACTTATGGGCAAGAGTTTCGCCGAGGAACTAATGCTGGTCGCCATATGGCAAAAGAACTAGGACACAGACAGATTGCCGTAAATGTTGTGGCTCTAGGCGCGATCAAAACAGATTTTGCAGGCGGTGCAGTGCGGGACAATCCAGAAATCAACAACTTTCTCGCTTCGCAAACGGCGTTAGGTCATGTGGGTGTTCCCGATGATATCGGCGGGGCGTTAGCGAAGCTTACCGAAGGTATCGCCGCATTGCTATCCGAAGATAATCGCTGGGTGAATGCGCAGAGAATCGAAGTCTCTGGTGGTCAGTCTATTTAATTTCAATCCACCTCAACAGTCAGGAGAATCATCATGTTAAATGTAGAAGACAAAGTGATTGCTATCACCGGAGCCAGTAGCGGTATTGGTGAAGCCACCGCAAAGTTGCTCGCCCAAAATGGTGCAAAAGTCGTTTTGGGGGCACGGCGGTCAAACAAGCTAGAAAAGCTAGTCGAGGAGATTCATGCATCTGGTGGTACAGCAGAATTCAAGGCAGTCGATGTTACTGATCGCGCCAATGTGAAAGCATTTGTTGAGTTTGCTAAAGACAAATTTGGTCGCGTCGATGTCATCTTTAACAATGCAGGCGTGATGCCCCTATCTCCGATGAATGCCCTGAAAGTCGAGGAATGGGACAACATGATTAATGTGAATATTCAGGGCGTATTGAATGGTATCGCGGCGGGGCTACCGATTATGGAAGCACAAGGCGGTGGGCAAATTATTAATACTGCTTCCATTGGTGCCCATGTGGTAGTACCTACTGCGGCAGTTTACTGCGCAACCAAGTATGCAGTTTGGGCTATTTCCGAAGGATTGCGGCAGGAATCACACCATATTCGCGTTACCACCATATCTCCGGGTGTCGTTGCTACCGAACTTGGCTCTGATATTACCGATGAGTCATCTAAAGGCTTGTTAAAAGAACTTCGCACAACTGCACTTCCCTCAGAGGCGATCGCCAGAGCCGTTTTATACGCGGTGTCTCAACCGGACGATGTTGATGTCAATGAAGTGATTGTCCGACCGATTCGCCAAACGATGTAAACACCAGACGATGCAACTCACTGACTCAAATTCTGGTGATTCATTTGCTGCGATACTATTCGACCATAACGCAACCGATCGCATCCCAAAACAGCAGCTTCACTCGTACCCAGTTACAGCAGGTGATCGACTATGTCCAGACCTGCCTAAATCGAGACTTATCCCTGGCTGAACTGGCAAGTGTTGCTAACATCAGCCCAACCTACTTTGCGAGTCTATTTAAGAAAAAAATGGGAATTTCGCCCCATCAGTACGTGATTCGACAGCGCGTAGAACGGTCAAAAGTGATGCTGTTGAAAACGGATCTGGCGATCACAGACATCGCCTTGCAAGTCGGCTTCTCTAGCCAAAGCCATTTGACGCAACAGTTTAAGCGATTCACTTGCATGACACCAAAGCAGGTGCGCTAACAGGAAGAATCTGACAAATTAGGTTAAGAATCTGAAAGAAGTCAAGCACAAGAACTCAGTACATTTAGAACACTCAGAATAGATAGAACGGCAGGATTAATATCTCCATTAATTCTATCTAGGAGTACGCCTGATCGCCTTTCGTTGGAGAAATAAGGTAATGACACAAGATAAACCAAAAATTGCTCTAGTGACAGGAGCGAGTCGAGGACTGGGAAAGAATACTGCTTTGGCAGTGGCAAAGAAAGGAGTGGGCGTAATTGTGACCTATCTCAACGGTGAAGCGGAAGCAAAATCCGTTGTTTCTGAAATTGAGGCAATGGGAAATAAAGCAGTGGCATTGCAGCTCGATATCGGCAGCATCGAAACCCTTGATGTGTTTGTGGTACAAGTCAAGCAAGCCCTGCAAAACACTTGGGACATCGAGCAATTTGATTTTCTCATCAATAACGCTGGAATTAGTGGCGGTTCACTGTTTGCAGAAACAACAGAGGAAGAATTTGATCGAATATTCAACGTTAACTTCAAGGGTGTCTTCTTTCTCACTCAGAAGTTGCTGCCATTGCTCAAAGATGGTGGACGAATCGTGAATCTTTCATCGTTTCTGACCCGCACCATAAGCCCAGGACGAGCGATCTATGCCAGCATGAAGGGCGCGATCGAGGTTCTGACTCGCTCCTTAGCGAAGGAACTAGGACAGCGGCAAATCACAGTGAATGTAGTCGCTCCAGGAGCGATCGCCACCGAGGGCAGTGTCGTGCAAGACAATCCAGAGATCAATAAGTACATTGCGTCCCAAACTGCTTTAGGTCGGGTGGGTAAACCCGATGATATTGGAGGGGCGATCGCGCTGTTGCTGTCGGAAGAGAATCGATGGATTACTGGACAGCGAATCGAAGTCTCCGGGGGGCAGTCTCTCTAGCTCAAATCAACTTCAATCGGCAGACAAATCATGCTAGCCAATTAACTGATTCAGAACATCAGTTCCAGATTGAGCTACTTATAGAGCCTCAAATCGTGAAGTTTACACAGGTCGACTTGTGCTCTACTGCGGCAAAACACATAGATACAAAGATCAGGCAAGGGTTTGAGGAGATGTATCAGCACTGCCATCAGTACCTGATTCAGCAGCGCGTAGAACAGGCAAAAGTGATACTGTTGAAAGCGGATTTGGCGATACGTGCTACGCACAGGCTGCGCCAACACAGGCATCGCTTTACAGGTCGGTTTTTCTAGTCAAAGCCATCTGGCGCAACAGTTTAAGCGGCTCACTGGAATGACACCAAAGCAGATTCGCTAGCTCCCTAAAAATCTAATAAACCACCGTAAGAATCTGAAAGAACTTGAGTGTTAAAACTCATAGAATCAAGTTAGTTAAGACAAAGACAATCTGTACATCAAGTATGTAAGCATCGCACAACAATCCTGTTGATAGCGGTCGTTGGCAGGGGTGATCTCACTCCTCCCGATTGTGATGGGTTCGCTCAGATATCATCCCCTTACCGGCATTGCCAGCACTTGAATAGCTAATCGCCCAGATGAATTGCTGATTGGCAAAGCACCCTTTTGTCGATATCTGCCACTAAGTGCTATATTGTCATTTAGTGACAGTTAGCCAGGGGAGAGGTGGTTGTGGGGAGTGACGGTGCCAGCGACAGGACAAAGAATGAGCGCAAACCAGGGGGGATGAGTGAGCAGCGGCAGCAGCGGATACGTCTGGAGATTTCGCGGGAGGCGGCGCGTTTGTTCTGGGAGCAAGGCGTCGCTGCCACGACCGGCGAGCAAATCGCGGCTGCAGTGGGTCTCTCGGTGCGCACCCTCTGGCGGTACTTCCGCAACAAAGAGAGCTGTGTCGAGCCGGTCTTGGCGCAGGATGGCGAGGAGTTTGTGGCGCTATTGCGCCGCTGGCCTCGGGATGTCTCCCTTGAAGATCACCTCATGGAGTGGGCGATGAATCGTACTCAAGATCCCGATCAGCAGTCCTTTGATCAGGCTGTCATCAAGATGACTGTGCTGGCTGAAAAAGAGCCGGATGTGCGGACGGCCTGGCTGATGACTAACGACCGAATAGAGCGCGCTCTGGTCGAGATCTTTGCAGATCGCCTGCGGCGATCGCCTGACGATATCGAGGTGCGACTGCACGCCGCAGCGGCCACCGCAGTCGTGCGCGTTATCAGTGAAGACATCAGTGCGGCCCTGATGGCAGGAGCCGATCCCACCTCGCTTGGCAACACGCTTGGGCAGATGGCCCGCGCCGTGCATACAGCTACAGGTAGGGCAGTCGGCGATCCTGTCGATCCTTAAACCCATTAACAACTGAAATTAGCAACAAGAGTAAAGGAGTTGATCCTCATGTCTCAAGTTCCTTCCAGCCATCCGCAAAGGCTGTTCAGAGTATTTTGCTTAGACAATTGCGAAAAACATTTGAGGACCTAAAGATGAATAAAGCGACCTTCTTACAGCGGGCTGCTGCATGGTTGATTGATCAAGTCATTCTCTCAATCATCTATTCACTAGCAGCGGTTGCCATCGGATTGATCATCGGAGCTTACGCTGATAGCGGGATACCTGTACCAAATTTAATTGTGGCTCCGAGTGTGATTGTATTTTCAATCGCTCCCATATTCGGGCATTTTTTGTACTTTGGTTACCTTTGGAGTCAGCGAGAGCGATCAATTGGCATGGGAGTGATGAACATCAGGGTAGTTCAATCCGATGGACATTCATTGTCTTTTGTGATGGCTGGCCTGCGCGGCTCGTTGGGTTACTTCCTAAGTGGGCTAATCTTTGGTTTAGGCTATCTCTGGTTTTTTGTGGATAAAGAACAGGAGACATGGCACGACAAGATTTTTAATACTGTAGTGCTGAAGCAGTAGTTAAGACAACTTTCAAGAGCAAAATTGACAAGAGAGCTAGCGATCCACGCATTCTTTACGAAGCTTAAATCATCTTTGATAGAGAGATTTTCAGCTTGCTCAATGGATCGACTGATTACTTAAGAATGAAGCCCTTTAATATGTAGAACTTTAGAGGTCTTCATTAAACTTTTGCCAGTCAACCAGCGAGATCGGGATGGTCGTGAACCTCCCCCTTAGTCCTAGCTATCGCTGACGGCATGTTCAAGCGTGAGGACTCAATCCGTTTGCCAGAGCCACCAAAAAGTCATCAGTAATCTCGTCAGTTCGTAAAACCAAAAGCAACTGTACCGAGGAAGTTAATCATCATGTCTCAAGTTCCTTCTAACCACCCACAGGATTCAGAAAAGGCCGTCGCAACGCCCTCATCCCCGCCCAACAGGGTTCCGCGTCCGCGCTTACCCGAGGGCCTTGTTGGCCTTGTCGTCTTTATCGTCATCGGGTATTGGGGTGGATCGCAGCTCTCACGGCTTGGACTCGATCCCGTTGCCTACGGATTGGTTTTCACCGCGCTGTCTGGTGTTGCTGGCATCGCCGGATTTGCCGCCGCTGTGCTGCTCCGCATCCGTTCCCTCAGCCCCTTCGGCGTCCGCCGAACATCCAGGCGCTGGCTCCTCATCGGGGTTGGGGCGGGAGTGGTCGCCTTCGGGGTCAAGGGTTTGGCAGTCATGGCCTACACCGCCATCACCGGGGACACTACCAATCCCCAGACTGTATACGCCGAAGGTGGCAGTGGCGGGGGTGCTGTCCTTAATCCTGGCAACAGTGTTTCTCGGTCTCCTTACACCCCTGGGTGAGGAACTACTCTTTCGGGGCGTCATCGCCAACGGGGTATCAACTTAAGCCGGGACAGGTTGACTGTGCCAGGGATTGGAGCGTTGTGACGAAGAAGACCTTCTAGGCATAGGTAACTCGGTAAAGGTACTCAAGACAGACTCAAAGAGGTCAGGAAACGGATGGCCAAAGAG
>JBGSNT010000197.1:0-22083 GCA_041739575.1 Nodosilinea sp.
GCCATCATGGGGCTGGACCGAGTGCTGTACTACCAACAGGTCGTTGCAGCCGACGCCGTCATTGCTAAGATCACTGCCCTGCGCCAGCGATTCCCCATTTCCACCATTGTGCTGGGCGACCAGACCGCCTCCCAGGGTTGGAAAGACACCCTCAGCCAGCTCCCAGACCCGCCGCGTATCATGCTGGTAGATGAGCGCTACTCATCCCTGGAAGCCCGCGATCGCTACTGGCAAATGTATCCCCCCACGGGGTTGGCGGGGCTGATGCCCCAATCACTGCGCACCATTCCCCGCCCCATCGACGACATCGTAGCGATCCTGCTCATCGAGCGATATCTTAACCGCCTCACCGGCGATTAGCACTGCCGGACGGAGGTCGAGCGACCATTCTGGCTGCCCAGATCCTCTGCCCCCTTACCCTTAGCAACAGGTACCCACCTTACGCCGCAGTGCCTTAGGCTTATCTTCCCTGGGCAAGATCCCTATAGGGCGGTCGTCCATAGCCATACCATCTGGCCCCAAAATAGCCCAGCGATTCAGTCAAATAGCCCTTCTACGGTTTGGCGAAATGCGATCAGGGCATGGGTTTCTTGAAGGGGCCGAAGGGCCTCTAGCAGCTGGGTTGACATATCTGCGGAAACAATGGTTTTAACCTCAACATTAGTGTTGTAGCCGGCAATATCTCCCATGCGTCTGCCGTGGCTGCCGGCCCCCTTAGCGGGTACAACTGAATAGCCAGAAACCGCTAGGTCTGTAAGCAAATGAATGAGTCGATCTTGAAGAACCGCCTCACCAATAATAGTGACCAAAGTACCTTGGGAAAGAAGAGATGACATATAAGCCTCCAGAACATACAAATTTATAAAACTTAGCTAACCTGAAATTATTTCTCCACAAGTTCTCGCCTCTTGTCGCTGGCTAAGTTGCCATTGTTTAAATCTGCTTTGATCGCGTTGGCTGTCCATCTTAAACAACTATAAAGTCCTTCAGTGGCGCTTGAGCTAGCGCGTCACCCCTTCAGAGTGACTGCTAAGTGTTTGATTTAAGGCTTGATTTGATGAAGAGCAACATCAAAATATAGATATGCGCCCAGCAAAAAAATTGCTACCCCAAAAATTAAAGGTAGCCTTGGCCTGATATAGCAGTTCTCACTAGGATGAGGTATAGATCAGTCATCAAAGTCTATGGGTTCCAAGGCTTCTCTTAAGTCGAAGTGTGCTTCATGCATTCAGGAACCGCATAGACGCATTAAGACTTTCTATGGGAACGTTCTTCTGATCAGATTGCGCCAATTCCAGAATGAAGTGGATCACCTAGAATCGTCGAGATTCATCACGACCCTGGGGATATGGGGGTGTCTTGACAGCTTAATTTTTATCTCATCACATTGAATCAGCCCTGATCCACCCCCTACCCATCAATCCAACCCCAGCTCACGCTTCAGCAGCAAAATTGATTTCTCGCCGACGTAGTTGTCGCACAGGACTAGCTTGGGTGGGCGAATCAGGTCCTCGCGGGCGGTGGCGATCGCCTCCTTGACCGTAGGCAGGCTGGCCTCGTCAAACACCACGATGGTCTGGGCGCTGTGGATAACGGCGTTGAGCTTGTAGGGGTCGTCGGTCTGGGCGGTCATCAACAGAACTTCGTCGCCCCGGAGGCTGTAGCTTATCACTTCAGCCGCCCGCAGGATGCCGGAGCTAACGCTGACCATGCCCAGGCAGGTGCCCTTGGGCAAATCCTTCAGCAGCCCCAGCTCTTTTTTGTAGTCGTAGATATCGATGGGGATCACCCGCACCGACTTGGGCCCGGCGATCGCTTCCGCCTCACTGATGAAGTAGCGGCTGGTCACCACCGTACCCGAGCGGGTCTGGGCCAGAATGGTGTCGAGCTCCTCCAGAGGCACCAGCTGCACCGGAATTTGCAAGGCAGTCTCCAGCTCGCGCACCATCAGTTCGCCGGCGCCAATGTCCTGCCTGGGGGCGGTCACCAGCACCCGAGCACTACAGCGCAGCCGCCAGTCAATCTCCGCCAAAAACAGCTCCCGCGCTTGGTTGAGCGAGCAACCCTGGCGCAGCAGTTCGTCGAGGCCCGACTCGACCACATCGCGGGCCTGGGGAAACTCGGCCCACAGCATTGTCTGGGGCCGGGCACTTTCGGTGCTGTTCTGCTCGCGCACATAGATGCCTGAGCCGGGCATGGCCTCGACCACTCCGGCATCCTCGAGCTGGCGATAGACCTTGCTGATGGTGTTGCGGTGCAGGCCCGTTTGCATGGCCAACTGCCGGGTGCTGGGCAGTCGGTAGCCGGGCGGGTACTGCCGGGAGGCGATCGCAAACCAGATCTGGTCGTAGAGCTGGGTCGACGCCGGAATTTCGCTATCGGGCTGAATGTGAAACTGCACCACCAAACTACCTCCAGGCTGTTATCAGACCAACAATGGCAACCAAGTCAGGGCTAGATACACCGGCTGTACTGCTAATTTAGGACGAATTCTAGAAAAGACGCCGGATTTTGCCTGGCTCCTGGGGCTCCCGCAATGATTTTTGACAATTGTAGACCCCCCAACGGTAAGGTGAGGAGAGCCCCCACCCATAGGTTTGCCATGACCTCCCCAGTGCATGCCGACGTGCATACCGAGACGGTTACCCTGACCAGCGGTGACACCGAAATTTTGGCCTACCTGGCGGCGCCCTCTGGCCCAGGCCGTCGCCGAGCCGTGGTGGTGATTCAGGAAGTATTTGGGGTCAACCGCCACATCCGCGAGGTGGCCGAGCGGCTAGCGGGGGCAGGCTACGTGGCGATCGCCCCCCACATCTACCACCGTCAGGCCCCCGGCTTTGAGGTGGGCTATACCCCAGCGGAACTGGAGCTCGGTCGCCAATACAAGCAGGGCACCAGAGCCGAGGAATTATTGGCCGATGTGCGAGGGGCGATCGCCTATCTCTACAGCAGGCCCGACGTGATCCCCGACGGCGTTGGCTGCATCGGCTTTTGCTTTGGCGGCCACGTCGCCTACCTCGCCGCCACCCTACCCGAGGTCAAGGCTACGGCCTCCTTCTACGGCGCGGGCATAGCCACGATGACTCCGGGCGGGGGCGAGCCCACCCTCAGCCGTACCCCAGAGATTAAGGGCACTCTCTACGGCTTTTTTGGCGGACAGGATCCGCTGATCCCGGCCCAGGAGGTGGACCAGATCGAGGCGGCGCTGACCACCCAGGGCGTGGCCCACAAAATTTTCCGCTACCCCGAGGCCGACCACGGGTTTTTCTGCGACCAGCGCCCGAGCTACCACGCCGCCGCCGCCCAAGACGCCTGGCAGCAGGTGTTGCATCTGTTTCAGGCGGCGCTGCCGATCGCGCCCTAGTACTCGAAGGTTGAAATATACCCACCGTTTTGGCGCGCTTGGCTCCCTAACTCCCCTTCTCCCTAGCTTTCAGAAATAGTCCCTAAACTTCCGCCATTGAGTACTAGGGTCAGCGCCGCCTGACCACCAGCATCTGGTTGGCACCCCGCTGCAGTTCGTAGGGGACAGACTCAAGACTGACCTCGTACCCCTGGGCGTTCAGATCGGCCTGGATGGGAGCCAGGTAGGGCGATCGCGCCAGCGTCAGCGTCAGGAGCGGAAAAATCCGTACCTCCTGGGCCACCCGCAGCATCTCGAAGACCGCCGCCCGATGAAATTCGTAGGTAAGGTGGTCTGAGTACAGAAACAAAAAGTGCGAACACAGGGCTAGATCAAACTGGTGGTCGGCAAAGCCCAGGCTGGGCAATGCCCCCACCACGTACCGGCCAGCCCCGCAGGGGCGGCGGTAATCCTCGACAAACGTCGCCATCACCCGCACCCGGTTGAGCCGCAAAGCCTCGGGGGAGCGGTGGTACGACCACACCCAATCCTCCGGCGTTTGCCTGACCTGCTCAATGATGCCGTCGACCACGGCGTCAAAACGCTGCTGAATGGCGTCGGCAGCCAGGCCGTAGAGAGGATCTACCGAGGTCACTCGACCGCCTAGGGCGGTCAGTTCGGCATTGAAGCTGGCCGGGCCGTCAGCCACCCCCAAAATACGGCGCTGCAAATCCTCGGCGGTGAGGGCAAACATCTGGCGATACTCATCTAGCGATCGCCCAAAGGGCACCACCCTGTCAAGCTGCATGGCCATGGGATCTTGCCTCCAGTAGGTAGATGCCGCCCGAGATCAGGGTGAGGGTGACAGCTAGCCAGAACAGCAGTTGAGTGGGTACATCCCAGGCAGCGGGCAGCGGGGCGAGGAGGAGGGCGATCGCCGCAATCTGTACCACGGTCTTCGCCTTGCCCCACAGGTTGGCCCCCGGCACCGCCCCCCCCTGCATGGCCGGGTTCACCCGCCACCCTGCGATGGTGATCTCCCGAGCCACAATCAAAAACACCCCCCAAGCGGGCACCTGTCCCAACTCGATCAGCATTAAAAACGGAGCCAGCACCAGTAGCTTATCCACCAGGGGGTCGAGAAACTTGCCCAAATCCGTAACTTGGTTAAGCCGCCGCGCCAGGTAACCGTCCAGCCAGTCGGTGCCCGCCGCCACCACAAAAATACCCGCTGCCCACCAGCGCTGGCTCACCGTCGGGGCTTGCAGCAGCACCAGCAGCAGGGGCACGCCCAACAGGCGGGAGACGGTAATCCAGGTGGGGAGATTCATGGGCACTCGATGGGTGGGATACTTGAAGTCGCTGATCTAATCCCCCTAGATTTTCGCGAGAAAAGGTTCACTACATACCCGGTAGGGGGCAGGGCAATTGCAGCTAAATTAGGTTGACATCATGACCTAAAATAAAGCCAAAATTTTCACCACATCCCTTATTTTGGTTGCTAGTACCAATTCCCTATGAGGGTAGGTGGAATATAGAAGTAGTGATTTCAAGCTTAAAGGATGTCTCATCCGCTCAGGTTAGAGGTTCGTGAAAGTGCAGAGTATCTCTCAAAAGCCTACGCCAGGCCAGGAGCGCAGCTCAAGCCGAGCGACCGCGGCTGTTGTGGTGGTACAAGACCTCCCTCAACTATTACGCACTGGCTGAAGCGGTATCAAGACGAGGGGCTAGCGGGCCTACTGGAAGAACGGACGGCTTCGGGTAAACCGCCTCGAATCGAGGGTGACCTGCTGGATCAACTCAACGCTCGACTGGATTCACCCGAAGGCTTTGCCAGCTATGGGGAGGTGCAGCAGTTGTTTCTTAGGAGGACAGAATATCTACGTTTTATAACGCGATCGCCCTTTCCACCTCAAGCACCGCCGACCCAAGGATTACCCTAGACTACTGGAATATCCTTCACGAGCACAGGTAGGTCAGGCTATGGCCCAGCGCGATCGCAGCCCCATTCACATCTACGACACCACCCTGCGGGATGGGGCCCAGCGGGAGGGCTTAGCGCTCTCCATCGAAGACAAGCTGCGCATTGCCCGGCGGCTCGACGCTCTGGGTGTACCCTTTATCGAGGGCGGCTGGCCGGGGGCCAACCCCAAGGATGTGCAGTTTTTTTGGCAGCTGAAGGAAACACCGCTGACCCAGGCCAGCGTGACGGCATTTTGCTCGACCCGCCGTCCTGGCCGAGTCGCCGCTGAAGAACCAATGCTGCAGCCGGTGTTGGCCGCAGGCACCGAGTGGATCACCCTGTTTGGCAAATCCTGGGATTTGCATGTGACGGCAGGTTTGCAGACCACTCTGGCCGAAAACCTGGCCATGATCGACGATACCATTCGCTACTTTCGCAGCCAGGGCCGTCGGGTGATCTACGATGCCGAGCACTGGTTTGATGGCTATGGGGCCAACCCCGACTACGCCCTGCAAACCCTGGCCGCTGCCGTCAAAGCCGGAGCTGAATGGCTGGTGCTGTGTGATACCAACGGCGGCACCCTGCCCCAGCAGGTGACGGCAATAGTCACCGCCGTTCACACCTGGCTGCAGGATTTTCCGGCACCCCGCCCCCAGCTTGGCATTCACACCCACAACGACAGCGGTACGGCGGTGGCCAACGCCATGGCAGCGGTGGCGGCGGGGGCCACCATGGTGCAGGGCACCATCAACGGCTACGGCGAGCGCTGCGGCAATGCCAACCTCTGCACCCTGATTCCTAACTTGCAGCTCAAATTGGGCTACCCCTGCATTGCCCCGGCCCGGCTCGAAACCCTGGCCGAGACCAGCCGCTTTATTAGCGAAGTGGTGAACCTGGCCCCCGACGAGCACGCCCCCTACGTGGGGCGATCGGCCTTTGCCCACAAGGGCGGCATTCATGTCAGCGCCGTGGAGCGCGAGCCCAAAACCTACGAGCACATTGACCCGGCTACCGTTGGCAACAGCCGCCGCATTGTGGTGTCCGATCAGGCGGGGCTGAGCAATGTGCTGGCCAAGGCGCGGGGCTTTGGGTTGGAGTTAGAGCGCGAAAACCCGGCCTCGCGCGACTTGCTCACCCGGCTTAAAGCCCTGGAGCACGAGGGCTATCAGTTTGAAGCCGCTGAGGCTAGCTTTGAGCTGCTGATGCGTGAGGCCCTGGGCGATCGCCCCCGATTCTTTGACCTCAAGGGGTTTAACATCCACTGCCAGCACCAGGGGAACGGGGCTGACCACAGCAGCCAGTCCTTGGCCACTATTAAAGTGGCCGTAGATGGCGAAGATATTCTCGCCGCCGCCGAGGGTAATGGCCCAGTGGCTGCCCTAGATACGGCACTGCGGAAGGCGCTGCTGAATTTCTACCCGGCGATCGCCCACTTTCACCTATCCGACTACAAGGTACGCATCATCGACAGCGGCGCGGGTACGGCGGCCAAAACACGGGTACTGGTGGAATCGAGCAACGGCACCCAGCGCTGGACTACCCTGGGGGTTTCCACCAACATTATCGAAGCCTCATACCAGGCGGTGACTGAGGGGTTGGAGTATGGGCTGATGCTGGAGACCGGACAGCCCCACTGTGCCATTCCCCATTAAGCCCCGCTCAATTTCTAGGCGGCAGTAGCTCGAGACAACCGCATGGGGGAAATAATAAAGATAAAGTTGTGGCTGAGCTGGATGCTCTGATCGATCTCCTGCTGAAAATCGCCCCCCAGGGGAATGTCGTTGAAATCAACCCAGACCCTCAATCCATCGCTGGAAAGGCACGCATGCAGTCCTAGGGCCAGCACCTGACTGTCTGCTCTGCCATAGGAGACAAAGGCATCGCAAAAGGAAGTCATAGAACTGGCGGGATGAAATAACTCGCGTGGTACCACCGGGTATCTTTTTTCTCAGAAATCGCCTAAAGGGGTCGGGTGCCTGTCAGCTTAACGGACTAACCGCTGGAGCATGGCCAAGCACCCACCCCCGATCGCGAGACCCCCTACTTCCAGCCGGCGCGATCGGTAATGCGCAGAGCTTCGGGATTGTTGCGGCCAACGACTTCGGCGCTGATGGAGTCAGCTTTAAATTCGCCAAAGCTTTCCACCACCGAGTTAACCCCTACACCTTCAACCACCGGATACTCGTTGTTGCTTTCGGCAAAAATGTACTGGGCCTCAGGGCTGACCAAATATTCCAGGAACTGAATGGCGGCCTCCGGGTTGGGGGCCGTCTTAACCACCCCAGCCCCGCTGATGTTGACGTGGGTACCGCGCCCCTCCTGGTTGGGGAAAAACACCCCCAGGGCATTGGCCACTTCCTGGTCTTCGGGCTTGTCAGACTCGACCAGGCGGGCATAGTAGTAGGTGTTGGCCACCGCAATATCCCCTAAACCAGCTGCCGCCGCCTTGAGCTGATCGGTATCGCCCCCCTCCGGCGGGCGGGCAAAATTGGCTACCAGGCCCCGGGCCCACTCTTCGGTGGCTTCAGCACCGTCGGCGGCAATCATCGACCCCACCAGGGACTGGTTATAGATATTGGTCGAGCTGCGAATCAGAATGCGCCCGCGCCACTTGTCATCGGCCAGGGCTTCATAGGTGGAAAGTTCCGTCGGGTCTACGGTGTCTTTGTTGTAAAAAATCACCCGCGCCCGCTTGGTTAGGCCAAACCACAGCCCGTCAGGCTGGCGCAGGTTGGCGGGAACCGCCGTGGTCAACACCGTAGAGGTGACCGGCTGAAAGATCCCGTCCTGCTCGGCCCGCCACAGACGACCGGCATCTACGGTCATCAGAATGTCAGCGGGACTGTTCTGCCCTTCGCTGTTGATCCGCTCGATCAGCTGGTCGGCCTCGGCCTCAACCACATTGACGCGAATCCCCGTGGCTTCTCGAAACCCCTCGTAGAGCAGGTCATCGGTGTCGTAATGGCGCGAAGAATAGAGATTGACAACGGGGCCTCGGCCAAAGCCAAACTGGGCGGTGGCGGAGCGCTGGCGCAGCTGACCCACGGCTACGGCGGTGGCGGCAGCCCCGGCACCCAAAAATGTACGTCTACCTAATTTCATTGGGTATTACCTCCAAACCCTAAACCTCAATGCAACCACTGGGGCATCTTAGGAGACCAACCCCAGGCCATTGAGAAATCAGTCTGCATTGTATCGCTTATTGACATCTTTTCTTGATAAAGATGCGACTAGTTTTAATCACTGAGCAGACTTTTCCAGGGACTGGTCGGCCAGGTAGTAGCGGCTGCTGCCAGAAAGTACACCTCCTAAAGGGCTTGAGAGATTTAAGCAATGGCCCTAGAATAGGACAAAGAGAAATAAGTCCTGTTAGCTTGGTCGCGTTTGCGATCGCAACCTTTCGACAATGACTCCCAGATTACTCACCGCCCCCACCGCCCTGCATCGCCCTGGGAAACCCCAGCAAAGAAGGCCGCGATTGAGGTTGGGATGGCTGTGTGTAGCTGCCTCCCTGGGGGCCCACGGAGTTCTGTTGGCCCTGGTGCTGCCGGGCCGAGACCAGGCCGTTCCCCCGGTAGCGCCCCTGGCGGCAGACCCCGTTCCCCCCAGCATTGCCGTCACCCTGCTGCCTAAACCCCCTGAGCAGCCCGTCCCAGTGGTGGACTCCCTAGCCGTCCCAGCCCCCGTTAGCGCTCCCCCCCGCCCCATCGATGCGATCGCAGCTCCCCTGTCCCCTCAGCCGGTTCCCCCGCCAGACCCCGTGGCTGTCCCACCAGAGCCCGTCGCACCAGAGCCCGTCGCCGTCGCACCAGAGCCGCCCCCCCTCGAGAACCCAGCACCGGCACCCCCCGCCCCCTATGCCAATTTTCCTCACCTGGCGGGGGCCCAGGCCTCCTGTGAGGGGGGCAACGACTGCTGGCGCAGCCCCGTGACCATGAGCTGGCGCAGCGCCGCAGGCGATCTGCAAACCCAGCTAGAAGCCCAGGGCTACACCGTCGACAACGTCACCGGCGAAGTCCTCTCCCTCGACTCGGGCGTGCGAGTCTACGCCGTCAGCAAGCCCGGCGAACCGGGCTATTACCTAAATCTTGTTTCGGTGCGCGACGGCGTGCTCTACACTATGACCACCGAACCCATGACATCGGACCAGGTGCTGGCCCTACAGCGCTCCTGAGTCATCCCAGCGGTGCCCAAAAGCCAGGTGACCAGAGGGACGGAGCCATGGCGCAGCTACCAACGGCGCCAGTGGCGTTTGCCGCCGACAAAAATGCCCAGCAGCACCCCCACAACGAGCGGGTAAGACAGGGTCACCAGGGCGGCTGGAATGGGCAAAAACCCCTTGGCAAACAGCATCAGGGCTATGCAGGGCACCAGCGCCCACAGTACACCCGTGTCGATGTACAGGTGGCTAAACCAGCGCTCTAGAATCGTTAGGCTTAACGCCCCCAGGCCAAACCCAGCAGTAATGGGCAAGGCCATAAACAGCAGCTGCAGTAGCGGCATCAGGCCGCTGCCTGCGTTGGCCAACAGCAGCCTTAACCCCTGGGCCAGCAGGAGGTCGGCGGCGGTGGCGATCGCCACGGCAATCATCGCCACCTGGAGCAAAATTGCCCAGGGTAGAGACTTGAGCCGCCAGAAGGGGTTACGCATGGCCTTTGGTCAAAGAAATTCCGCTAAAGGATTGAGCTGAGGTCTAGCTTTAGTAAAGCTGGAACGCCTACCTGCCGCCATCATAGACCAGCAGTCCGGGGATGCAGAAGCAGAGATAATTGCTCCAATAAGTAAATCTTTGCGGTATGAGAGCCTTAGATATGGGATAACAATAGGTGCGAGCCTTGCTCTAGGCTTTGCCTACTCTAAATTTTTGTTTGCTCTTTATATTTGCCCTATGGAAAAGCTGCTGCGTGGCCTGCGTGAGTTTCAGGAAAACTACATTCCCAATCGCCAGGAACTGATTCAGCAGTTGGCCAAGGGCCAGCACCCCAGGGTCTTGTTTATTGGCTGCTCAGATTCCCGGGTTGACCCCACCATCATTACCCAGGCGGAAATTGGCGATTTGTTTGTGATTCGCAACGCTGGCAATATCATCCCGCCCTACGAGGCCACCAACGGTGGGGAAGGGGCCACCATTGAATACGCCATGGAAGCCCTGGATATTGATCAGGTGATTGTCTGCGGCCATACCCAGTGCGGGGCCATGAAGGGGCTGCTGCAAATTGGCGAGCTTGAGGAAAAAATGCCCCTGGTCTACAACTGGCTACACCACACCGAAGCCACCCGCAAGCTGGTCGAAGACCACTACGGCCACCTGGACAAGAAGGAAAAGCTCAAACTGATGGTGGCCCAGAATGTGCTGACCCAGATCGACAACCTGCAAACCTATCCCTCGGTGCGATCGAAACTCCACAACGGTGCTCTGGACATCCATGGCTGGATCTACGAGTTGGAAACTGGCCAACTGCTGGCCTACGACGACGAGACCAAGGCCTTTGTGCCGCCCCACAGCAAAATTTACGCCGATGTTGACAAGACCAAGGCCCTCAAGCCCGGTGGCCTATCCGTAGGGTTCAAGGATTCGATGCGCCCCGGAGCCGGGGCACCATCGGTGGCCCTACCGGTCTTTTCTGAGCCGGCTGAGCCCCACTGGCCGGGGGCCAATCGGCTCAGCCCCGAGCAGGCCGCGCGTATTTATCGGGGCACAGGGTTGTAAAGGGAGAGATCCTATTCCAGCGCTATCGTAGGAGCAGTAGCACCCTCCAGAACCGCTCGATTTAGTGGTGGTGCCCTGGTCCCATCTACCGCCAGGTGGCTACCCTGAGCCCCCACGGCGGTTGCTCTATGGCCATGCTAGAGTAACCGCTCGATGCGCTCTAGCCGCTGCAAAATTTGGGCCTCTACGGGGGTAGGCAAATCCTCCGCTCGCTCCACGGTAACGTTGCCGCTGGTCTCCAAAATGGCCAGCTTAATTTCCGCCAGATCCTCAAAGCCCTGACGCCGTAGCACCGTGCGAAACTCTGTTTCACTGATTAGCTCCTTGGCTAAATTTTCAGGGATGATCTGGCCATCGTGCAGCAGTCGCGTGGGTTTGCCCTCCACCGCCCGCTGAATGTGGGGATAGCGGTAGGCTAAGCGCACCACCAGGTAATTAGTCACCAGCAGCGTGGCGGCCCCGATGAGCCCCCCCGAGACCGAATTGTCCTTGCCAATGATGGCGTTTTGGACCGCATTGGAAAGCATTAACACCACCACCAGGTCAAAGCCGGTCAGCTGACCCAACTCCCGTTTGCCCCCCAAACGGAGGGCAAATAGCAAAAAGAAATACACCACAACGGGCCGAATAATCTTTTCGAAGATAGAAATATCGGGAAGCCAGAGATCGCTAGCCATGGTCATTGCGTTTACCTATAGGGAGGGGCAATAGGGGCGGTTGTAGCCAAAAATATCCCCCTGCCCCCATCTGCGGTGGGCAGCCTTGGCCTCAGAGACGGCGTTCGTGGGGGGCTTTAGCCTCTAACAGCCGCAGCAGAGCAATACAAAAGATCATCCACAGGAAGCCTACGCTGTAGCCGGCCAGTACATCGGTGGGCCAATGGACCCCGAGGTAAAGTCGACTAAAGCCAATACCACCAATTAGCAAGACGGCCGCCCCATAGATCCAGCCGCGCATCTGCGGCCAGCGCTGGGCCAGCAGATAGGCCAGAAAACCATAGAGCACCATGGAACCCAGGGCGTGACCACTGGGAAAACTATAGGTCAATTCATCGATCAGCCGAGGCCAGAGTTCGGGCCGAGGTTTGCCAAAAAACATCTTTAGCCCCGTGCTCAAGATCGCCCCCCCGGCGCAGTTCAGGGCGAAGATCGCCGCCCTGCGACCCTGTCGCCGCCACAGCAGCCAGCTAACCCCCAGCCCGGCTAAGGGAATCACAATACTGGGATTGCCTAGGCGGGTCACCCCTAGCATGAGGTGATCGAGCCAGGGGTTGGCGAATTGATGAATCCAGAGCAGGATCCTCTCATCCAGGCCAAAGGCCTCCTGCTCTAGCACCTCGCTGGACAGGTGGGCTAACCCCAACAAAAGCAGTAGACAAATCCCCAGCCAGACCACGCCCATCGTGGTGATGAAGGTCATCAACCGGGGATGCACCGACTGCATCCACCAATTGGCCATGGATTTTAGGGGTTGCCACATATTGCCGCAGTCAAGGTTTTACACAATTGCCACCAGAATGACACAGTACCGGGTTAGATTAACGACAATTTATCGCCGTTTATCAGCCCCTGGTTTAGGCATTTATCTACTTTGTGCACCTGGCCATGTCCCCCTCATCCTAGCCGTTTCTCCCATGGGGAAAGGGCACCGGACACAATCCCTATCCCCCTGAGATAGGGATTAAAAGCGAGGGCAGAGTTGGGTACCTCAAGTATGGAGTTACTCTAATCGACCCGTTCTCTATGATGATTTTTCTATGCATGCTGACCTCCCGACCTTGATTCAATCGATTGGTTATTTAGGCGTTTGGGCCATTATTTTTGCCGAGTCTGGGCTATTGGTGGGGTTCTTTCTACCCGGCGATAGCCTACTGTTTACGGCGGGTTTTTTGGCCTCTCAAGATCTGCTCAACCCCTGGCTCTTGATCGCGGGGGCCGCTGTTGGCGCCGTGCTAGGCGACAACGTGGGCTACGCCACAGGGAAACATTTTGGCCCCCGTCTCTTTTCCCGCCCAGATTCCTGGCTGTTCCACCGAGATCATTTGGCTAAAGCCCAGCGTTTTTTTGAGCGGCACGGGGGCAAGGCTCTGGTGTTGGCCCGGTTTATGCCCGTTATTCGGACTTTTACCCCCATTACTGCCGGGATGGGGGCCATGCATTACCCTAGGTTTCTGGGCTACAACCTGGTGGGCGGTGTGCTGTGGACCGTTATCCTGACGCTGTTGGGCTTTTACTTGGGCAGCGCGATTCCCGGTGTCGATCGCTTTTTGCTGCCCATTGTGGTGGCCATTGTGGTGGTATCAGCTGTCCCCTCGGGGCTACATCTCTGGCAGGCTAGGCGGGCTCACCGCAAGGCCCTGAAACGGCAGGAGCGGCTGAGGACAAGAAATCGTTAGGGCCTATAAAAACGCTAGGAGGATCGCGCACCAGCTGAGCTTGGCCACCTCTGGATTGATCGCCGCCAGGCCAATGGACCCGGCAAAAACCAGCGGCGGCACCAGCGCTCGGCGGGTGAGTCGCCGCACCCGCCGAGCCGAGAGATGGCGCGACACCAGGCGAGCCCGATGGGTGGCGTAGACCCACAGCAGGGTTTTCATCAACCCAGTGATCGCCATACAGAGGGCATAGAAGGCGATCGCACTGCGGTGGTTGCCGTAGCTGTCAAGCACCGAGGTAGCAAAGGGTAGAGACACGATGCACATCAGTAGCCCAAAATTGATTGCCACAAAGGTGTAGTCGTAGCGACGGATATACCGAAAGTAGTGGTGATGGCTGATCCAGTACAGCCCAATCACCAGAAAACTGGTGGCATAGCTCTGGTATTTGGGGATCAGATGCATTAACGCCGACGCAATATAGACTTGCCCCGCACTGGCTGGCAGACGCAGATCCAAGGAAAGCAGCGTAATGGCAATGGCAAAAACCGCATCGCTGAAAAAGATAATTCGATCGAGTCCCAGCCTGTCCCGCTTCATCGACACCCTGCCTACAATTGCCCTGACTACCTCACCCCAGCGGGTTATGCCAGACTCTAGCGAAGCTCTATGACAACCCGATGACGAGGTTGTGGCGATTTTCTTAGGGTTCGAGTCAGCCGCGCCGACTCACCCCACGGTAGAGGCAGTAGAGGGCGACCATTTGCACCAGGTGATAGCCGGCGACAGGGCTGATGAAGCTGCTTACCAGCCGGGGTAGGGCCAAAACCAGGGCCGCCAGCCCGGAGATCGCCAAAGCCATCATCATCCAGCCCAGGCTCCATGGGGTGGGCCCCGCCCCCGGCCGCGCTGTCTTCCAGCCGTAGAGCCCCAGCACTAGGGCCAGGGCGCTGAGGTAGTCGATCACCTGGATGGCAAAGCCCCAGGACGAACCAATCAGGGCCAGGGCCAGGGCGAGCTTGCCCCCCGCCAGACCCAGCCAGGTCCTCCGGCTAGACCGAGTGGCCCAGACCGCCGCCGCCACCGCCCAAAAGCTGGCCAGGGCCAGGGCCACCCCCTGAACCATTAACCCCTGACTGGCCTGGGACAACTGGTCGGCAAAGCCGTGGTAGGTGCCACCCAGCAGCGCGGCGAGACTGACGCTGCCAAAGGCACTAGCCCACAGGTAGACCTGTCCCGCCCCACCCCGATGGCCCAAAACCAGGGCAAACAGCAGGGTCTCCAGGGCGATCCCGTAGTCGGTCAGCGTCGTAGCGGGTTCTGCCAGCATGCTTGGTTCACCGTTGCCCAGAACCACTACAGAATTAAGACCAGCGTCCCGATCACGATCAGGGCCGTGCCGGCGATCGCAGATCGGGTTAACGGTTCCCCCAGAAACACCGCAGAAAACCCTAGCACCAGCACCAGACTGGACTTATCGATAGGGGCCACCAGCGACGCCGGGCCCATCTGCAACGCCCTAAAGTAACAAATCCAGGAAAGCCCGGTGGCCACCCCCGAGAGCCCCAGAAAAACCCAGGTTTTGGGGGCAATGCTGGTCACCCCCTGCAGCTCGCCCCTGGCCAGCACAAGGCCCCAGGCGATCGCCAAAATAATTACGGTGCGAATCGCGGTGGCTAGATTGGCATTGATCGACTCAATGCCGATCTTGGCAAATATCGTGGTCAGGGCCGCAAACACCGCTGAGAGCAAGGCATATATCCACCACAGGTGGGAGGTGCTGTCCATGGTTACCGGCTGAGATTAAGCGGAGCCAGTCTAGCGCAAGACCGCCCGGCTGAGCTCAACTGAGGTTGTCTGGACGCGGTATTGCCCTCGGGTCTCATGCCTTGCGATCGCGGCCTTAGAGCAGTTTATCCAGGCCATAAATCAGCGATTTAAGCGCCATAATTCGGCGAACACACAGCAGCACGCCGGGCATAAAGCTGGCCCGATCGCTAGTGTCGTGGCGCAATGTATAGAGTTGACCCGGCGCGCCAAATAAAACCTCCTGGTGGGCGATCAGCCCCGGCAGCCGCACGCTGTGGATGTGGATGCCCTCAGGGGTAGCGCCTCCCCTGGCCCCCGGCATCGTTTCGGTCTCCTTGACCAGGGGCACATTAAACGTCCCCTGCACCTCCGCCAGCATCTGGGCCGTCTGCACAGCGGTACCACTGGGGGCATCGGCTTTTTGGTTGTGGTGCAGTTCAATAATTTCCACATGGTCAAAATACTGGGCCGCCTGCTGAGCCGCCTGCTGCATCAGCACCACCCCAATGGAAAAGTTGGGCACAATCAAACAGCCAATGCTGGCCTTGTCGGCAAACTCGGCCAGATCGTGAATTTGGCTATTGGTGAGGCCCGTCGTTCCCACCACGGGGCGGACTCCGTAGGCGATCGCCGCCCGCACCGACTCGTACACACTGTCCGGGTGAGTTAGGTCAACCATAACCGCCAATCCCTGGCTTTGGGCCGCCACCAGGGTTGCTTCCAGATCATTCATAATTGGCACTTCGAGGGGCTGATAGCCAATTACCTCACCAATATCCTGGCCGATCAGATCAGGGGATCTTGTGATCGCCCCCACCAGAGTCATATCCTCAGCCTGAGCTACAGCCTTGATCACCTCGCGGCCCATTTTGCCGCAGGCCCCATTGACCACAACGGGAATAGTGGTTTGCGCAGTCATAGCGGGTCTAAAACCTTAGGGATAGTTGCGTTACTGAAACTTGTGTTCTAGCGACTTGAGGTACTCAGTATTGACCCCCGACTCGCGAGGCAGGGCAATCTTGCCGGTGCGGGCAATTTCCCGAATGCCGAACCGGTTGAGCACCTGTACAATGGCTACCATCTTACCGGGATCGCCGACCACCTCCAGGGTGAGAGAGTCCTCCGATACATCGACAACCCGGGCCCGAAAAATCTGGGCAAACTCAATAATTTCAGATCGGCTAGTGCTGTTGGCGTTGACCTTCAGCAGCATCAGCTCTCGCTCAACGCAGGGGGTATCGGTAATATCGTTGACTTTGAGCACATTGATGAGCTTATACAGCTGTTTGGTCAACTGCTCAATCACCGCATCATCCCCTGTCACCACCATGGTGATGCGAGAAATACCCGAGGTTTCCGCAGGGCCTACCGCCAGACTTTCAATATTAAATCCGCGCCGGGCAAACAGACCGGCAATGCGGCTCAACACCCCGGCCTCGTCTTCAACCAGGACAGACAGCGTATGCTTCATGGCCTGCTGAGGGGCCAGAACCGAACTCGGGAGCGTAGAGGGATTAACCATGGCAGAAGATGTAGGCACCAGCACCAGGCTGGCCTATAACGACGAAAAACCTGTAAACCTCAATAGTATCTTGAAACGCCTTCCCCTAAATAGGGATGATCCAAACCCATCTGGGGCATATCGGCTGGTCCGCAAAACCTTCCAGCCTTAATGGATGACAAGGGCACTCAACGTCATACATTACAAAGCTTTGGGAGAATAGAGGGGCAAAAAAATAGGGAGCCTCAGTGCCGCTCCCCTCAACTAATATGTTCCCATCATCCTGCCAAACCACCCTTCGCACCCACCTCAGTGAAACCCAATACTTGACCTTGCAGCTGTTGTTGTTATTGCTACAGGCACACCAGCAGGTCAAGCTCTCGGTGTTGGCCAGCGTCTTTCCTCAGCCGATTCAGTATCAAAGTCGAAAACGCAACTTACAGCGATTTCTATCCTTGCCACAACAGTCTCGGTTGTATCAAGGCATTTTCGGCTCAAGTTCCACAGCAGAGCCGTCGGCCAGTTTGACCCCGCCCATGCGGTGGTTTTCGCCGAGGAATTGTTTGATCGGCTGCTCCACCAGGCGGTAGCCGTGGTTGGTAATGCGATCGCGAAACTCCGGGCTCACCTCAAAGTCACCGTTGGTAAACAGGGTGATGTGAGGAGTAAACCAGCCGAGGGGGAAGGCCCAGGTAGTTGTACAGTTCCTGCATCCAGAACGATCGCGCCTTGCCCTTGTCGATTATCAGCGCTGAGAGCAGATAGCGCTGGAGATAGATTTCGGCGGAGAGTCCGGCGGCCCCCCTCCGACGACGAGGGTATCGTAAACAGGGTCGGCTCGTTGTTCGAGCATGGCTTTGGTGAGTTGCATAGACACCTCCTAGAGGCGAAAATAGAATACCGATCGTTCGGTATAACGTCAACAGGTGTTAGAAAATTTTTTGGAGACAGAGTGAAATGCCTAAGCAAACGGCGGCTAAGCAGTCCTATGTACCGCCCCTGCTCGACCTGTTTCGCCAGTACGGCTACGACGGGGTCAGTCTGTCGAAAATTTCTGAGGTAACGGGGTTGGGCAAAGCCAGCCTCTACCACCACTTCCCCGGCGGCAAAGACGACATGGTCGAGACGGTGTTGAATGCTCTCGATCAGTGGCTGCAAGAAACGACAGTGGATGCCCTGGCAGTTGAAGGGGATGCGCTCACTCGGTTGGGGCGCATGGGCGATCGCATCCGTGACGCCTACAGCCACGGCGAAAAGCCCTGCATGCTGGCCTCGCTGATGCTGGGTTCCGCCAAGGACGTCTTTCAGCCTCACGTGAAGGCGATGTTGCAGCGGTGGATGGGTGCGATCGCCGCCGTTCTCATCGAAGACGGTATGGATAGAGACTTGGCCCAGAGGCGGGGTGAAGAAGCCGTAGTGGCTATTCAGGGTTCGCTAATTGTGGCGCGGGTGCTGGATGACCCAGCCATTTTTGAGCGCACGATGGAGCGTCTACCCCAGCGGCTGTGCCGCTAGACCTCTGCAAATGGCTGGGAACATACCCGGCGATAACTGAGGGTGCTGAAGGCGGGCAATCGCGGTTCCCTAATGGATCAGGCATAAGTAGGAGGGCCAAATTAAAGCCAGCTTAGGTTTCCGGGTTTCGACTTCGCTCAACCCTCTGCCCAGCAATGGATCGAGCATTGAGCGGAGTCGCAATGCGTCTTATAGATAATCAGACCTACTTACTTAATGCCTACTGCTCCTGCATCAGCCGCAGGTAGTTTTGCTTGAGTTGAATGTGGCTGGCGCTCAAGCGGTCAGACAGGTTCTTTTCGACCTCAGACAGCTGCTCCCAAAATATCGAGGAGCGCTGAGTCCCAATGTACTCTCGCCAGAGCTGCTCCAGCAGCTTAGCCGCCAGGGGGCTTTCAGCCTCCAGCTCTGCTAGCACCTGCTGAAATGCTTGATGGGCCTCGGGGTGTTGTTGAACCTTTTGGGCCAGGCTAATAGCGTCTTGCAAACGGCTCGACAGGTCAGTGGGCTGGCTCATGGGAGAGGGGATTTAAAGACTGGATGTTACAAATCTAAACAATTTAATCGCTGCCGACAAGGTAAGTCATCCCATTAGCCGATTTCTAGCCTCTGCGGTGGGCAGAGATTAGGGTAGATTCTTAAGGGGCTTTACGATCGCTGAGCTCAGCAGCCCCCCTAAGTCTCTCTAGCGACATCCTTCCCTCAGACCTATGGCCAAACAGCGCATTCTTTCGGGCATTCAGCCGACGGGCAACCTGCACCTGGGCAACTACCTGGGGGCGATTCGCAACTGGGTTGACCTGCAAGAAGAATACGACGCCTTTCTCTTCATGGCCGACCTGCACGCCATTACGGTGCCCCACGACCCCAAGCGCCTGGCGGAAGATACCTATAAGGTGGCCGCCACTTACCTGGCCTGCGGCATTGACCCTGAGAAGGCGACGATCTTTGTGCAGTCGCACCTGTCGGCCCACTCAGAGCTGGCCTGGCTGTTTAACTGCATCACCCCGCTCAACTGGCTAGAGCGGATGATTCAGTTCAAAGAAAAGGCCGTCAAACAGGGGGAAAACGTCAGCATTGGCCTGCTCGACTACCCGGTCCTACAGGCGGCGGATATTTTGCTCTACGAGCCCGACCTGGTGCCCGTGGGCGAAGACCAGAAGCAGCACCTGGAGCTGACCCGCGACATTGCCAACCGGCTCAATTTTCAGTTTGGCAGTGAAGAAAACCCGGTGCTGAAGGTGCCCGAGCCAATGATTCGCGCCGAGGGGGCGCGGGTGATGAGCTTGACCGACGGCAGCAAAAAAATGTCGAAGTCAGACCCCTCGGAACAAAGCCGCATTGACCTCACCGACGCCCCAGAGGCGATCGTCAAAAAAATTAAGCGGGCCAAGACCGACCCGGAGCGGGGTCTGTGGTTTGACGACCCGGCCCGGCCCGAGTGCAACAACCTGCTGACCCTGTATATGCTGCTGTCGGGGCAGACCAAAGAGGCCGTGGCGGCGGAGTGCAAAGAGATGGGCTGGGGCCAGTTTAAGCCCCTGTTGGCCGACACGGCGGTGGCGGCGCTGGCCCCGATTCAAGCACGATTTAATGAGCTGATGGGCGATCGCACCTACCTGGAGAGCATTCTTAAAAGCGGGCGCGAAAAGGCGGGGGCCGTAGCCGATACCACCCTGGCCTCGGTCAAAACGGCCCTGGGCTTCTCCAAGCCGCTGTAGTCACCGAGATATACTGATTTACCACCTGTTTCGAGTACAGATCCTGAGGAGGATTGTTTGGCTTCTGCACCCCTGGGTTATCGGCTGCGCACGGCGGCTAAGGCTGGCCAGTTTCTGGTGACAGCGGAGGTGATGCCGCCCAAGGGGGGCGACCCAGCGCACATGCTGGCCATGGGTCAACTACTCAAGGGGCGCGTGCATGCCGTTAATGTCACCGACGGCAGCCGGGCGGTGATGCGGATGTCATCCTGGGCGGCGGCGCTGCTGCTGCAACAGCAGGGGGTGGAGGCGGTCTGCCAGATAGCCTGCCGCGATCGCAACCGGATCGCCCTCCAAGCTGACCTGATGGGGGCTCACGCCCTGGGGCTGCGCAACATTCTGGCCCTGACGGGCGACCCGGTGAAGGCGGGCGACCACCCCGAGGCGCGACCGGTGTTTGACCTGGAGTCGGTGCGGCTGCTGAAGCTCCTGAAGCAGCTCAACTACGGGGTCGATAGCCACGACAAACCCCTCAGCGATGGCCCACTGGATCTATTTGCCGGCGCTGCCGTCGACCCGCAATCGCCGAGTTGGTCGGGGCTGCAGCGGCGGTTTGAGGCCAAGGTTAAAGGCGGAGCCCAGTTCTTTCAAAGTCAGCTGATTACCGACTTTGACCGGCTGGCGAAGTTTATGGATCAGGTGGCCTCAGGCTACCATCGCCCGGTACTGGCGGGGATTTTTCTGCTCAAGTCCGCCAAGAACGCCAATTTCATCAACCGTAATGTGCCCGGTGCCCAGATTCCCCAAGCCATTGTCGATCGCCTAGCCGCAGCCTCTGACCCCCTGCAGGAGGGGGTGCAGATCGCAGCTGAGCAGGTGAGGCTGGCCCGACAGGTGTGCCAGGGGGTGCACCTGATGGCGGTGCGCCGCGAAGATTTAATTCCCCAGATTCTGGAGCTCGGAGGCATTGCTCCGCTAGATACGACTCTCAGACCCCTCAGCCACAGCTAAACCCGGCTCGCTGCCGCTCAATCTAGCAGCAAAACCTGGGTCAGCATCAACCTGAATGCCCGAAAAGATAAAGTAGTCCCCATCATCTGTGATGACCTGGGTCACTAACCATGCTGATACCGATGACCATCCTCGGCGGCATGAAGACCTTCCTATTGATTGTAAAAAGGGGTTTGGGGGTTGCGCCCCCAGGCAGGGAGTTTCACCCCCTCCACCCCCACCAGCATGTGCAGTTTAATTGCGCCCAGCTACTTATGAGCATTTCGGGAATAGTTTCGCCACCTTGACAGGGCTGGGTGGGCACTGCCTACCACAGGGGAGACTGTTTTCCAGCAGTCGCCTAACCCTTGCTCTGGCTCAGCATTCTGCGGATCTCGTCGTTGAGTTCGCGAAACACGTAGCGAGGGCTGACTTCATCAAGCATATCGACAATGCTCTGGGCCTGGGCCTCGGTCAAATCGCGGTTGCCCGTCACCTGTTCCAGCTTCACCTTCACAATGTGGTTGCGGATGTCATCTTCCGGAGCGCGGTTGGCTACCAGTTCGCCCACAATCTTGCTAGAGTGCGCAAACTGAATAAAATCTTTGTTGATCAAATCGTAGGACAGCTCACCTTTTTTGTTGGTGTAGGCCTCCACAACGGCAGCGTACTCGGCACTGTCTATAGTGGCTGCGTCTTCGGGAGCATCTGCCTCAGCCTCAGCCTCGGTCTCCGGTGGTTTACCGCTGAGCTGCACCGCTCCCCGCTTCGAGTAGGGCAGGCCATTGGTCAGCTCCAGCGCTTCCTTAAAAGCCTCTAGGGGATATAGTTCCAGGTTTACATTGGCATTGGGAACCGGATCGCCAGTATTGCGGCTAAAGGAGGCCAAGCCAGGCTGGGCGGTGTCGTAGCGCATCACCACTACCCCAGACCTGCTGCCTTTGAGCTTTTGGCGGTAGGCCGCCGCTTCGATGGTAGAGAGCTCGACTATTTTTGTTCTAATCATGGTACCGATAAGAATTCGACAGTCTTTAAACCAATGTCACTGACATAAGGGGGTAGAAAACAGGCGCAAAGCTTGGTAGGAATGGATTGCAGCGTTTTTCATTCTGGCTATGGCCCGCTCTACCATACCGAATCAGAGTGTCATTCTCAAGCAACAGCTATTTCAGAGTCTC
>JBGSNT010000217.1:0-15904 GCA_041739575.1 Nodosilinea sp.
AGCTATAACCAGCCTTGTTAGCCTGCTTATCCTTCAAAAAAGGCAGCGACTCACGGCTCACTCCTCTATCACTTACCAAAATCTACGCCAAAAGCGACCCGCTTCGTTGCAATCCGTTACCTGAAAAGAGCCGCACCCAAACCCTATCCATAAAGTGGTTTACCGCGTTATGGGTGGCACCAACAAAATGCCCCCAGCGCGATTCCCCTTCGGGGACACGGTATGAACGCCAGGGGCAGAGGTGAAATTCCATTGGGGTTATTGTGCCTCAAATATTGCCCTGGCCTTGGTTTCTGCCGGTGCCAGCTAGTTGCTTGGGCTGTTCCGTCCATTTGCAAAATCGCATGAACTTCGGCACCTGAATCGCGCCAACTATTAGGCTGGAACAGGGCTCCTGCAATATCTTTCTAAAATCGACTAATCCAGCACTCCGCTCAGGTTGAAATCACACCAAACACCAAAATGGTCAGAAAGACGATGACCTGAAGAATGTTGTCTCGCTATCACTCCTCGATCTGTTGCATTGAGATGGGGAGAGGTCGCAATGTGGTCAATCGCTAGATAGCCATCCTCATCAGTCAAGCCCTCCGTCCAAATCTTTGTGTCCACCAATGTCTTGCGCAGCAAGCTTTCCATCTGTACTGGCGATCGCTTGCGAGGCAACTGCTGGTTATAGTCTCCCAACACCACCAGAGGCTGCCCAGATTGATGCATAACCGGGTCTGACGACAGTGCTAGGAGATAAGCCTCATGGTCTTCCCATGGAGCCTTGTTCTTTAGCCCCGTGCGAACGTGCGCGTCTTTCCAGGGGATGCAAACGCCATAGACCAGCACCTTACTTACTGAAGTGTTAGTTATTCCTGCGACAAAGCGGCCAGGGGGCATTCGAGGCGGCCCTTCACCTCTTACCGATTCCCAGGGCGCTCGGCTCCATAACAGCACTTTACGGCGGCCAGTCGCGGATTGGTAGCCCCAGTCCTGGCCTCCAGTGATGGTGTAGCCACCTAGCTGCTCTAGAAAATTCAGGTGAGTTTCGGTAAGGCAAACGACTTCGGGTTGCAGGTTAAAGATAGCCTCTCGTATAAGCTGTGCACGAGTGCTTATAGGCGAGGCCCACTCTACATTCCAGGTGGTTATCCGAACACGGGACATAGACAATATTGCTTATCGCTACCTTTATTTTCAGCAGATCGCTCTAAAGTATCTAGCAACTCAGTTTGAGCCGGGGGTCCTCTATACCGAACGTGAGGTTAATACCCTCCTCAACCAGCATCACACCTTTGGCGATCCAGCCTTACTGCGTCGAGAACTCTTTGAGCGAGGTCTGGTGGATAGAGTCCCCAATGGGTCAGCTTACTGGCTTAACAAGTAAGGACTTTAGCGATCGTGCCATGCTACTAACTTGGGTCAAGCTGTTCCATACCCTCGTTTTCGTGGTGATGTTTGGGGCCATCCTGTTTCTGCTGTACTGCGGCATTACGAATCAGCTCACGGTCTGGACGGCGATCGCCTTTGGCCTCATCAGCATCGAGGTGGTGATCTACGCTGCCAACAGATTCCGCTGCCCCCTCAGAAACTGGGCTGAAACCCTCACCCCGCCAGGTCAAGCTATCCAAGACATTTACCTGCCGCCCTGGCTCTCGGCCCGTGTAGTAGCTATCTCTACTCCGTTATTGGGGGTTGCCTGTCTGCTCCTGCTGGGGCGGTTGCTGTCGAGATAACAGCATTCACGTAGGACAGCCGATTACTCCGCCCGAATAGAGCGATGCTTAGCAATGATTTGGTGCATTTCCTCCCGAACTAAGCGATGAATTCTGGGATCCGCTTGAATCGGCTCTGAAAAGTCTGGGGCTACCAGGAATGCCTGCCCATCTTTGTCAAAGGTCAAACGTATCTCCTTTACGTCCACAAAAGGTTCCAAGTCCTTCAAGAGGTGATGGAAGGTATTAAAAATCTGTCCAACGTCTGATGAAGCCATAGGATGTTAATTTTCCAGCCAACTCTCTCAGGTAAACACAAGACAGTCTCACGAAACAACGAGACAACCTTGCCCTAGGGCGAATAGCATGGACAAACCTCTCTCTCTTCCTCTATGGGTTTTCCCGTCCCCGGCGATGCCATTGAGCAAAGCCTAGACCTCAACCAACACCTGATCCACAACCCCGCCGCCACCTTCTTTATGCAGGTAAAGGGGGATATGGCGACTGACCAGGAGGTGCAGCCGGGAGATCTGCTGGTGGTCGATCGCTCACAGGCTGCCCAGGATGACTCTCTGGTGGTGGCAGCGATCGCAGGCTCTCTCCAAGTCCTCAGAGTCCAAAAGCACCACGGCAAGCTAGTCCCCGCTACAGGATGGGAACCAGGGCAAACGCTAGAGATGGAAATTTGGGGTGTAGTTACTAACCTGATCCGCAAAGTTTAGGTGACAAAAAAACCCACTGTCGCCAGCGGGGTAGTCAGGAGTGTTGAAGTCGTTGTCTGTCGGGAGGAAAGCTGTTGTCTACCGGGTGTAGCGAACGCCGCGATAGGTCAGGTCTGCAGGCTGCTGGCGTTGAGTAACCGTGAACTGCTTGCGGGCGTGGGGACGGCCCATGAAGGTTGCCGTTTCGCCAGTAGAGATCGCATCAACAGCAGGGGCAGAGGTTTCGTAGGATTGACCGCGATAAGTGAATTGCATAGCTGGGGGTTCCTCAGTGACGGGGGCTGAACTCGATGAATTCATAGTCGCCTGAATGCCCAATTGGCTGGGTGACAGCGGTAGTAATGCGCGGGTGATTGTTCTAGTGGTTGAGTGTGAGCCCACCTAGCTCTACGGCTGCATGAGATCACATTAGGCCCGAGGGATACGCCAAACAGCGCAATCTGGCCAACCTCTACGAGTACCTCCCAAACCAAGGGCACCATAGGCCCACAGCGAGTTCCTGAGAGCGTCCTAGAGCGTAGATACACGCTGAGAGCAACCCCCACTGGTAGCGCTGGCCAGTGGGGGTTTGTTTTTAAAGCACAATGCCCCAACGCGATCGCAGTGGCCCAAAGACGTTGGCCCATGCTGCCCTGGTGACGATAGGACAGTCTCATAGGACAGTGACCACCGCAGAGGATAGTATAGGATTACTACTGCATCTATCTTCCCTACCTCTAATGCTGTAAACCCTTATTCTGTCTAGGGTCTAGCCATGTTCGCCTTGGTAGATTGCAACTCGTTTTTCGCCTCCTGTGAGAAAGTCTTCCGCCCCGACCTGGAGGGCAAGCCAGTGGTGGTGCTCTCTAACAACGATGGCTGTATCGTGGCGCGATCGCCCGAAGCCAAGCCGCTGGTGGCCATGCAGGCCACGCTGTACTCGATCCAAGACCTGGTGAACCGGGGCAAGATCCACGCCTTCTCATCAAACCCCATGCTCTACAAGGACATGTCGCGGCGGGTCATTCAGACCCTCCAGCACTTTAGCCCCGAGGTTGAGCAATACTCCATCGATGAAGCCTTTCTGGGCCTGCACGGGTTCACTAAAGCTGATCTGGGCGACTACGGCCAGAAGATTCGCACCACGGTCAAGCAGTGGACAGGCATTCCGGTATCGGTGGGCATTGCCAAAACCAAGACCCTGGCCAAGCTAGCCGCCCAGGTCGCCAAGCGCTACCCAAACCTGAACGGAGTCCTCGACCTTGAATCCCTGGCCGATCCTGACGCTGTGCTGACCAGCCTTGATGTGGGGGAGGTGTGGGGCATTGGCAAAAACCTCAAGGCCAAGCTCAACAGCATGGGTATCAAAACGGTGCTCCAGCTCAAGCAGGCCGACGAGCGAGTGATCAAGAAAAAATTTGGAGTGCTTGGCCTGAGAACCCTTTTGGAACTGCGCGGCACCCCCTGTTTCCCGATGGAGCCCGTGGCCGCCCCCGTCACCATGCGGATTGTCTCTCGCTCCTTTGGTCACCTGGTGACCGAGCTATCGGACATCAAAGAGGCGGTGGCTACCTACACCACCCGCTGCGCCGAGAAGCTCAGGGCCGATGGCCTGCTGGCGGGTCACTTCACCGTCTCGATGAGAACCAGCTATTACCGCCCCGAGAATCAGTATGGAGCGGCCCGCTCTGTAGCCCTCGACCAGCCCACCAACGATACCGCTGTGCTCATCCACGAGGCCATGAGGCTAGCTGAAGCGGCATTTACGCCGGGGTATGAGTATCTGAAGGCCAAAGTCATCGCCACTGAACTAACCCATGCGGGCGAGGTGCAAGGCAGCTTGTTTGCGGCCCCAGTGGATACGGAGAAGCGCGATCGCCTCATGCAGGCCATGGACAGCCTTAACCGAAAGCTCAGCCCCGATGCTGTGAAGTTTGGCGCGATGGGCCTCAAGCCCACCTGGGCCATGCGCTCAGAGTATTTCTCTCAGAGGTACACGACCCACTGGAGGGAGATCCCAACTGTGAAGGCTTGGCAGGTCAGTTCTATAAGACAACGGGATACCGCTCAGGCCAAACTGTAGAGACCAGCTACTAAAATTCTTACCTGTGTCCTCTACTTCCACTGACCCCGTTTCCTATACCGCCCAGATTGTGGCGGCTAAGCGGGCTATAGAGCAGTTTCTCCCTAACCCCCTATTCAATGACCCTTATGCGAAAGACTTGGCTGGTGATGAAGTTGAGCATCTATTAGCTAAATGGCGGGAAGTAGCAGACAGACAGGGGCGATCGCTCGCAGATATTATTGCCAAGCGCACCCGCTACATTGCCATCCGTACCCGGTTCTTTGATGACCTGCTGCTGGACACGCTGCCCCAGTTCTCCAAGCCTCAAGTCGTCATCCTGGGTTCAGGACTCGACACCAGAGCCTATCGGTTACCCTGGCCACCTGCTACCAACCTCTATGAAGTCGATTTGCCAGGGGTTTTAGATTACAAGGCTAACGCTCTACAGGACATTAAGCCAAATTGCCGCCACCACATGATTGCGGGTGACTTGGAAAATTTTCAGTCAGGGTGGATTGCTCGACTACTAGAGGCAGGTTTGAGGCAGGAAAGTCCTACTATCTGGCTCCTTGAAGGCGTTGTCATGTACCTGCCAGAACCGTCAGCTCACTCTCTACTGAGGACTGTTGCGGCGTTGAGTTGCCCTGGTAGTGTGCTGGGCATGGATGGAGTGAACAGCGGTTCCATACTGGCAGCCCAAAGCGCTAAGAACTCCGATCGGGGGCGAGTGGTACGCCACTGGCAATTTGGCTGCGACGAGCCTCAGCAGCTATTGCAGAGCTATGGCTGGAGTGCTGAAGTAAGCCAACCTCAGGATATTGGACAGGCGCACGGTAGATACCCAGAGTCTATACCAGTTACAGCAGAGGTGGGTGGTCACCAGCAGGAGAGAGGGGTTTGGTTAGTGAAGGCTAGGAAAGACCGATGACGATCCTCGATTCAGATAAGGCCACAGAGAGAACCTGTTGACTCCCTATTACACCACCTTTGGCTATGGCATCGTAGCCTCGCCTACGGGGACTGAAATCTATATGGTGCAGATGTTTAGCTTTCCAGCACAGTAGGCAAGGGTGACGACTCACTCTTCCACTACCTGCTTCCATTCCGCTAGAGCTAATGCAACCAGATCTTCAAAAGACTCGAACTGTGGGCTATAGCCCAGTAGTGGCTCACAGAGCTTGGCATAGCCCCCATAGGTGAAATGGTACTGGGTCAGCCCAGCACGACTTTTCCCCAGATAGAAGGTGACAGTCTTTTCTTCAGACCACAGTGAGATACTAGCCCAGGCCAACCCTTTCACCCTTTCTTGTTTGTATCTATGGCCTGGTGCCCCAAACTCTTTTTTGGGGTAAGGCAGCATTAGGTACAGTGCGGGTAGGTTGAAGCCTCCAGGGGGAAAGAACTCGGCGCACAGCTTGGTTTTGTAAACCTCCTTCTCGCCCTTGGCCAGACCATACTGGGTTCGACTTGATCGGCCAACTTCCCTCATGCGGTCGTCAAACTCAAGGATTTGGAGTCTCAATGCTGAAACCAGTTCAGCCCGTTCTGGGGTCATCTGCTCTAGCTGCGCCCGCAGGGATTTGGGTGGCCGCCCAATGACCCGCGCAGGTGTGGGCGCTGGCTCCCCATCCATGGGCTGAAGGAAAGGATGAAATCTGGCATCTATCTCAACTGCTGTCTCTGCTGCTGAGTCCAGCGCTGGCAAGCCGAAAGCTGAAGCGATCGCCAGCGCCAGCAACGGTGAACCTGCAAAACTCGAAGTCGAGGCGGCTATGCTCTCGATCAATGTGATTGTGGGCGTGGAAGGTGGTGGCGATCGCCACCAGGCGGATGGGCAAGCTGTAGTCTACCTGGTCAGCAAAGGGCTGGGCCTGGCGCAAGCTGGCGTAGTACCGGGTGAGCTGTTGCACCACGTAGCGATCTTCGACGTTCTTTAGTTCCAGAACAACGAGCTGCTGTTCTGGGGTGGTGGCCAGGATGTCGCAGATCTGGCCTTTGATGATGTACTGACGGGCCAGAGGCTTGAGGGCTAATAATGGCTCTAAACTCGCCCAAATGAACTCTTCTAGGTCGAACTCACTAGTGAACACCCAATCTGTCATAGCTTCTCTGGATCGATGAGTAGTCAATCCCCTGACTTGCAGCGCACCCGCGAACCCTCACCAAGCGCATTGGTGGGGTAGCTCTGAAAGACTCGCTTTACTCCCGCCTCATACCCTTCAAAAGTATAGGCTGGGGCGTTGGTCAGCAGCGCCTCGATCAACTTCTGGGTAAAGAAGGGCGACAGGGTAAAGAACCGCAGCGCTTTGACTGTCATCTCTGGCCAGTCGGTCAAAATGACGATGATGCCAAGGCGGGCCTCTGGAATTGTCCTGAAGGCATCAAAGGGGGGTAGAGCCTCGGGGTGAAAGCGGGCTAGGTGAAAGGGGCATTCATGCCAGGGCAGTACCACTTTTCCCGGCTGTGGTTGACCAAAGCCCTTAGCGCCCACTACCTCAAACACTCGAAAGCAAACGAAGGGCATGGACTCAACCACGTTCAGCCCAAATTCAAACACCCCATGCTCAATCCCTCTGATTTCCGCTGGGCGTAGCTTGCTCAGGCTGATCACCAGCTCGCAGGAGTCGTCGGCCCAGCTGAATCTTGCTCCCTCGGCCTCCTGGGGGCGCTCTAAGCGTTCTCCTACCGCAATATGCTCTAGCTGGTCAGCCATGGGGGGCTCAGGCTTACAAGGGCAGAATCAGCATAGCAAAGGCGATCGCCTGCCATGAGAGCCACAGCTAGAGAGTAGCTTGCTACCCTAGCCCAAGCACCTTAGTCATCCCTGCCCACGCGATCGCTCCCTTGATATCGGCATCACCGCTTCCGTTATCTCTCGCCTGACCGGAGAAAGAATGACATAAGACTCTGTATATCGCTATAACTTTATTGACTGCTATAATTAAACCCATAGACGATGCCGTTTCCGTTCAACCGTCCATAGCCATGGCCTCTCTATCTCAAACCTTCGACACAACCCGCGCCGAAATCGTCGCGGCAATGGAGCAGCGCATTGAAAAGGGCGATCGAACCAAACTGACTAGAAAAGAGTTGGACGAGTTGATCGCTATCCTCGTGGCCAAGCTGGTGGAGATGAATGCCCTTGGCACCGACACGAAGACGGCGATTGACCGTCTCTGTGCGGCGGAGCAGGAGCTATTAGAGAGGGCCTATCCCCGTAGCAGCATCAATTCGGTCTATTTCCCTCGCTACACAAAAGCTATTAAGGCCGCGATTGAGGCGGGGCGCATTACCCTCAACGGCAAAAACTCGTACCCTCGGCGGTGGACGAAGCGCAATCCGCTGCCGGGGGAACCCAGCAGCGGCTCTGAGGAACGGCACTATGCCCTCGACGGGGAACCATAGCTTTGGTGACTGGTGTCATAAATCTGATGAATCTGATGAGACAAGATTTCATTCTCCTGGATTCTAGAGGAGGCGAGGCGGTTGCACCAATCGTAATAGCCACTCAGCTTATCGTTGAGTCGTGTGGTCTGATACCCGCTCTACTTGTCGTCTAAGTTGCTGAGCCACCCATTCCGATCAGTTGTCGTTGTCGTAAATGTGCAGGCGGCCATAGCCAAGAAACTGACCCATGCTGTTTTCTCCAGCGGGGTACCCGGTTACGCCAAATAGGTAGACACCACCCCAGGGGTTGACGTTTGTAGATAGGGTGACAGTGACAGTTTCGCCGGGTTGGATGGGGTCTGCGAAGGCGACCAGCACCTCATTGCTGCCGTCGGTGGGGCCACCGACGCTGGACAGTTCCACACTCGGCCCCTGGGCGTAGGCGGGAGCTAGGGTAGCTTCGCTGGCATCGACGCTAAAGGCAATGCGGCTGGCGTGGTCGCGGGGGGTAATGACTACCGCCCCCAGGGGTTCACCAGCATCAGCGGGTACCTCAATGACAAAGTGGTAGCGACCGCTGAAACCGGCATGCTGATCGCGAGTGGTAGCTTCGACCAGGGTAGGGGGACGGTCAAAGGCGACACGCCCATCGGGGAAGCGCACGGCTTGGGCCGAAGTGACGGCGACGGCACCGAGAAGGCCTAGAGCCAGGGCTGAAACGTTAAGGGTTTGCCAAGGGGTTTTCATGGGGGTAATCCTCATTTACATACAACGGCCAGGGAGTGAGTACTGAAGAGGCTACTCACCCGGCTGGATTAAGTGCGGCAGGTCAATCACCAGCAAATCGATGATTAGGTTAACGGCGGATTCGCCGGAGTTGACTGCCATAGTTAAAGTTAAGCATGTGACCATTCCATTAATATTAGAAGGCTCTGAATAGAAGATAAGATTTTCCTGAAAATCCCTATTTTTATTTCCAAGAAATATTTTTTAGCGCAAAGATTAAAACTCTAGAATGAAAAATAGATGTCAAAGAATACGGAAAATTAATAATGGCAGCCTGATAAAGCATTTCATTTATTAAAATATTTCTTCACGCATTTCTCATTGAGTTCTCAGGGAAGACTCAGTCAGCCTCAGAGGTGACGGCTTATAATTGCTCTCACTACAGTTTTACAGGCTGAGGCGCTATTCTGCACTCTGCCTGTTGATACCTCGGATGGGTAAAAAACATGTCATTTTTTGCGCTCCCTGTTTTTGATGACTGGAAAACAGTTAATTCTTCTGTCTATCTTTGGCTCTGGCCTTTTATTGGATTATTAGAAAATTAGGAGATCCTCGATGCGATCGCCCCTTCAACGTCAGCATTTAATCAATTATTTATCCCATGATCTAGGCATTCCCTACGACTCGTTGCAGGTGGGGATTAGGCATTGCCATGATGTGTTTGACCGATTGCCCGTGGTGCTTTGGCAGTATGGTCTGGTTTCTTTAACTCAGCTAGAGGAAATCTTCGACTGGCTGGAGCAGGTGTAATCACACAGCACCTTGGCAGACTCTTATCTAAGGTTTAATCCAACGCTATGGCTCCCCATGCACCTCAGCCCCAAATGCCCCAGTGGTGGGTGTTACCGCCCGTAAATGTCTCTGGTCAGCAACCTGGATCTGCTTTGGTAAAGCGACCTATGGGCGACTGGCTCCTCGATGGTCTCAACCGCCTGGGGTTGGCCTACTGGGTTGAAATTACGACTACTGCACCCGACTGCACCTATTTCTTTGGCCCCTTTGCCAGTCAGCGGTTGGCCCAGGCCCACTGGCCGGGCTTTGTCGATGACTTGATGCACGAGGGGGCCGAGGGAATTAGCGTTGAAATTCGGCGAGTCAGGCCTCGGCAACTCACGATTAGCCGCGACTAGACGCCGCCGCTCAGGATGCTCTCATCTCGTCTCGATACAGTGACTTATGGAACACCGTCGAATTTGGAGATTTTCTATGGGGTTAACCCAAGACCTAGCCAACCTTACCGCTCAAACAGCGGCTCAAATGCCCGATGACGTTAAGGCTCAAATGACGGCAGCAGCGGAGGCCCTGGCTAACTCTGGTATTCTGGCGCAGAGCCTAAATGTCGGCGACAAAATTCCTGACGTGACGCTGCCCGATGCCACAAACCAGTGGGTCAGCTTGCCCACCTTGCTAAAAACTGGGCCGCTGGTGATTAGCTTTTACCGGGGTGGCTGGTGCCCCTACTGCAATTTGGAGCTGCGTGCCCTCCAGCAAGCGCTGCCTGAGATTCAGGCCCAGGGAGCAACCCTGGTGGCAATTTCGCCGGAGACGCCTGACAACTCGCTATCGACTTCTGAAAAGCACGACCTGGCATTTCCGGTGCTGAGCGATGAGAAAAATCGGGTGGCAAAGGCCTTTGGTCTGGTGTTTACGGTACCCGAAGCGCTGCGGCCTATCTATGACTCTTTTGGCATCGACATCCCGGCCTATAACGGCGACGACAGCTTTGAGCTACCGCTGCCCGCCACCTATGTGGTCGCCACCGATGGCACCATCGTTCACGCCTTTGTCAACACTGACTATCAGCAGCGACAAGACCCAGAGGGCATCGTCGTCGCCCTCAAGCAGTTGGCGGTAGCGGCCTAGGTTTTCATCGTTCGCTCACGAACACCCTGGAGTGTTACCTCCAGATCCACACCCAACCGCCCTGGAGGTAGCACTCCAGGGCTTTTTTTGACTCTGAGGAACAGGGTTAACGGTCTGAATTTTCTCTGACGCGGGCCACGACACTTTCAAAAAATTCTACTGAGGCAGTGCCTGGCACCAGCAGGTCATTGATCACAAAGGTAGGGGTGCGGTTGAGCCGCAGCTGACGGGTGAGCTGTACGTCTTGATTGACGGCATCTCTGGCGGCGCTACTGGTGCGATCGCGCTCAAACTGCTCCATGTCTAACCCCAAATCCTGGGCAATTTCGGGGTAGAGGTCACGTCCCAGCCGCGCCTGGTTGACAAACAGCGCATCGTGGTAAGGCCAAAACTGCCCCTGTTGCTGCGCCGCCCAGGACGCCCGCGCCGCTGGAATCGCCTCGGGGTGAATCTGGGTGAGCGGCAGGTGCTTGTAGACGTAGAGCACGTCATCTTCGTGCTCGGCCATGAACCCGGCCATGGGGCCAGCGGCGCGGGCACAGAAGCCGCACTGAAAATCGGAAAATTTGATCAGCACCAAGGGAGCGTCGGGGTTGCCCTTAGTCGGGGAGTCGCCCACCAATTCGGCGCGATCGCTGGACATAACGACCTCAGCCACCAGCTGCTGATGCGCCTCGGCATTAACGGGGGGCTGGGATCCACCGTTGGCCATCAGGGCCAGCAGGGGCAGGGCCATGGCAAAGATCATAATCCCCAGCCCGAAGAAAATTAGCAGGCGTTTGCTGCGATCGCCGGTTTTAGCTGTAGTCATCTGGAACGATTCCGTAGGTGCTTGACCCGACTATTCAACTGGGTCTAAGCGCTTATTCCCTGAGAACTAGCTGAGAAGGCGATGAAATTTGTCTAAAAAGGGCTTCTGAAACGCCCTGGGAGAGAGCAACCGGCCAAATTAATGTCTTTCTCAGGCAACTCTAAGCGTATCCTATGCTACATTTATCTGCCTCTCAGCCTGGCCCTGCACCATAGGAACCATAGACCACAAAGCAAGCAAAGCTAACCCCTTTGCAAAGGAGAATCCTATGAAACGCTATCTACTTTCCGGTTTGGTGCTGGTAATGTCTACTCTGGCCATGGCTTCTGCCGCCAATGCTGGGCAAACCCACCTCAATGACCCCGCCGCCGACCTCAACGGCGATGGCGAAGTCACTCTGATGGAACTAATCGAGTACAACCGTGCTCAGCGCCACGCTTAATCCATCGCTAAGCTGTGCAGTCTCAGATAAACCCCCACCTTGTTTGAAGACATAAGCGCCAAAAGTGGCCAAAGCATAGAGCTTTGGCCATTTTTGGCGATCTGCTACGGTAGGGAAGTCCAACGTCAACATACCTGGCTAACCCGATGGCAGACCAGCCCCCTGGACAGGAGCGGCAAACGCTAGACCCGCTGGGGCCGCAGACGGTCGATGCCCTTAGTTCTAGTGAGCAGCGGTTGCGTAAGATTTTTGAGTATTCTAACGATGCTATTTTTGTGGTCGATCCGACGGGCGATCGCATTCTCGAAGCCAACCCCAAAGCCAGTGCACTCTTGGGCTATAGCCGTGAGGAGTTGTTGAACTCGGTGGCGGTGTCTTCGATTCACCCCCACGAGCTGTCTAAGTTTCAGGCCTTTGGTCTCACCGTTTTGCAACAGGGCCACGGCTGGACCAACGAACTCTCCTGTATGACTAAATCAGGCCTTACTGTACCCTCGGAAATTTCAGCGGCGGTCGTTTCCCTCGATGGCCAGGATTGCATTATTTCTATGGTGCGCGATATTACCGAGCGCAAGCAGGCCCAGGCCGCTATGGAGCGCCTGGCGGAAATTGGCGAACTGGCGGCCATGATTGTGCACGAGGTGCGCAGCCCGTTGACCACCATTCTGATGGGGCTAGAATCTTTTCGGGAGATAGAGTTGACCGAACGTGCCCAACGGCGGCTCGACCTGGCACTAGAGGAGGCTGATCGCCTGAAGCAGTTGCTGAGTGAGATTTTGCAGTATGCCCGCGAGCCGGTTCTAGAGGTCAAACCCCTTGACTTAACAGCGTTCTGCCACGATATCCAGCCTCGGCTGGCAGATCTGCTGGCAGTGGAGGGGCGATCGCTGAGGCTGGAGTCTGACCTGCCCGGAGCTTGGCCCAAAGCCTATATAGAGGGCGATGCCGACAAGCTCAAGCAGGTATTCATCAACCTAGTGCGCAACGCCTGCGAAGCCGTTCCCCCCGGCGACACGGTGAGCTGGCGCATTACCCCAGGCTCCCAGGCGGTGTGCATTAGCGTCCACAACGGTGGTGACCCTATTCCCCCCGAGGTGCTGGCCAAGCTGGGGCAGCCCTTTTTTACCACCAAGCTGGGGGGGAATGGTCTGGGGGTGGCGATCGTCAAACGGATTGTGGCCGCCCATGGTGGGGAGGTTTTGATTGAGTCCACCGCCGAGGCCGGTACAACGGTGCGCGTCATGCTGCCCTTGCGCGTTAGTGGGCAATGAAGACATCTAGGGTTTCAAATGCCTTCTCCCGTTCAGGGGTCAGATGCTGATACGCCTCACTGGCGAAAACATCGCGAATGGCCTGATCTGACGGAAACTCCATCATTACCACCAGGGTGGGGTGGCGATCGCCCAGTACCGGTTCGATCAGACGGTAGCGGCCCAGAGGTTTTGCCCCAGAGGCTTTGAAGAGCGCCGTCACCTGGGTTGAATACTGCTCTAGCGCCGCCGCTTCGGCAGGGTTCACCACTGCATTGACAATGAGAATTGATGTTTCAGACATGGGAGGGTTTCCTAGAGAACTTGACGTTGGGAAGGGAGTCTGCGCGGTGGAGATTTGAGCCCCACCACAGGCCGACAACAGCAGCAGTAACCCGGCGCTACTGACAACAGATTTCACCATTGAACGGAGTCGATTAGCTGGCCAGAGCAGCATGGCATTATTCCTTCTGTTGCTGGTGTTGACATAACTCAACCCTAGTCAACATCCCCACCGAAAACTCCCAGATTCAGGCCTTTTTTTGTTGGGTTTAGTTTCCTAGTGTTACCGTTTGAAGCTGATGGGTAGAGCCTGACTGCTGTTGCAACTGCTTGGGCGTAATCTGGTATTTCTGTTTAAATAAGGTGATGAAATGGGACAGATTGGTAAACCCCACCTCATAGCAAACCTCAGTCACAGATTTGCCGGTTCTGCTGAGTAAAAAATGGGCACGCTCTAGCCGCTTTTGGATAATCCATCGTTTGGGAGTATCGTGAAATAAAGCCGCAAAGTCTCGCTTAAAGCTGGTGAGACTGCGTCCGGTGGCGATGGCAAACTGAGGTAGGGCATAGGGATCGGTAAAATGCCTTTCCATGAAAGATTTTAGGTCGAGAGGTTGCTGAGCTGCGATCGCAGCTAACAAGTTCAGCACCACTGGTTTTGCACTGGTCTCCAACAGGCTGAGCAAGACTTCGTAGAGTTTTAGCTTGACCAGGTGTTTGCTATATACCGACTGATGGATAAAGTGAGGAAAAAGAGAGTCTACCCCAGCTTGCAGAAACGGCGAAATTGCCACGGCAAAAACAATCGGATCATTTTGAAAATCACCTACTTTTTCGGACTCAAGCTCCGTTATCGGGAGGAGATTGCTGTCAGCAATAAAGGTGTTTAGAAACCTATCATCTAAGAAGAAGATCAGGGCGCGGTAGGCTTTATTGTCAGACGCCAGCAATTCTGAGGTGACGTAGGCCCCTTTACCCAGAAAGACCGCTGCACCGGGTGCTAAATGATAATCGCCGTGGGCAGTATGTACAATTTTTTCACCCTGAAGGGTCACCATCAGGGTATGCTTCGTCACCTCAACGGCTTTGCGAGTTTGCCGATGGAACTGCACATACTCTATATAGGTGGCCTCATCCGCTTGAACGGTGTACAGCCGCTGCTGAGAAAGCAGATACTCGGGAACTTTAATCATGGAGTTTAACTAGAGTTGGGATGGTGTTCCTGATCTGGATCAGGTCTTGCAGTTTGAGAGGAGCGCCGCGCCGCAGTAATAGGGGAAGGCCGACCAGCAACAGTAGCGCCACTATAGTCAAGACCAGTGCCCCAGATGCCTGGTCGGTAAAGCCCTCGCCCAGGTAGCTCAGCAGCAGCGTGGGCGGTGTCATGCCCAGCAGGGTGGCGATCGCATAAGACCGAGCCGGAACGTTGGCCAGGCCCCATCCGTAGCTCAAAAAGCCAAAGGGTAGCACCGGCAGCAGGCGGCTGACTATCACCAGCCCGGCCCCAATATCTTCGCCCTCGGCAGCAATGGTGAGCGATCGCCCGGTGAGCGCCTGCACCGCCGTCTGCCCCAGGGTGCGCCCGATCGTGTAGGCGACCAGACCACCGGCAAAGCCCCCGACAATGCTGTAGACTCCGGCCACTGGCCCCCACATCACCCCGCCCATCACCACCAGAGGCGCACCCGGAATGGGACTGATGATCACTGATAGAGCAAGAATCCCCATGTAGAGCGTTGGCCCCCAGTGGCCCAGGTGTTCTACTGCTTGTCTCAGGCCAGTGGGGGTGAAGAGGGCGGTTTGATCCTTGAGCAATAGCCAGGCCAGCAGGGCCAAGGCGACGAGGAGGGCAGCAACAATGAGCGGGTGGGTTTTAGGCGGGATAGTCGGTGGCATTGGGGAGGGAAGAGACGGGTAAAGAGCAGGCTGACCTACTCTTCTTCCCCCAAGATGCCAACTAATACTGAGAGGGGCTTGAGCCTAGGCTGAGAACTCCGTCTCGGGTTGAGGCTGGATGTCCGTCCACCAGAGCAGTTTTAGGGTTGTGGGTGCCATAGGTAAGTGCTGGATAATCCCACCAAAAGGGGTGTTATCCGTCAAAAGTGATGGATAATATCCTCAAACCCCATATTTAACCCTTAAATCTTCACATCTAACACTTAATCTATAGTTGAACACACGAACCCTGGCACCTTTTTAACTCAGCATAGATCTACCTCTCTTTGTCGATCAGAAAAAAGTGGTATGCACACTTCGGCTAGCGCCAAAGATGTATGAATAGCAACGCAAAAAATCAACTTCTTGAATTACTTAAGAACCTTGGATGCAGCGAAGATTATGGGCTCTTCCGGATCCAGGGTGGTGATTGTATAATGAGTTACATTTAGGGGAACTGGCATCATGGACTTTCACCTAGATACTCTGCTCAATTTTCCTAATGCAACTGTCGAGCAGTGCATTCAGGAGGCTGAAGAAATATTTCTGACATTGCGATTACTCAACGATGCAGCGGATTGCCCTAACTGTGGGCAATCAAGTGACGAACTGCACCAAAGTCGACCCGTATTACTGCGCGATTTATCCATTTTTGGCCAAGCCACTCACTTGAAGATTCCGC
>JBGSNT010000266.1:0-14012 GCA_041739575.1 Nodosilinea sp.
GCCTGGCTCTACGAAGGCGGCGGGCTGGATCGGCTCCAGGAGTTCTACGCCAGCAAGTTCAACGTCATCCAGTTTCCGGCGGGAAATACCGGTGCCCAGATGGGGGGCTGGTTTCGCCGCGAGATCTCCAGCGTCAGTGACCTAGCCGGCCTGAAAATGCGCATACCGGGGCTGGGCGGGCAGGTGATGAGCAAGCTGGGGGTGACGGTGCAGACCCTGCCGGGGGGCGAAATCTTTCAGGCTCTGCAAACCGGGGCCATTGACGCCGCCGAGTGGGTGGGGCCCTACGACGACGAAAAGCTGGGTATCAACAAAGTGGCCCAGTTCTACTACTACCCCGGCTGGTGGGAGCCCGGCAGCACCCTGGAGGTGCAGATCAACCTGGACGAGTGGAATAAGCTGCCTGAGGTCTACCAGGCGATGGTGCGCACCGCCGCCTACGAGGCCAACCTGGAGATGCTGTCGCGCTACGAGACCCTCAACAACGAGGCCCTGAAGCGGCTGGTCGACGGCGGAGTTGAGCTGCGGGGGTTTAGCGATGAGATCATGACCGCCGCCCAGGAAGCTACCTTTGACCTGTACGACGAGTTTGCCGCTAAGGATGCCGCCTTTAAGGCGATCTATGAGGACTGGCGCGGGTTTCGCGATCGCGTCTACGCCTGGAACAACCTCAACCAGGGGGCCTTTGAGCGCTTTGTCTACAGCAACCTCAAGATCGGTTAAAGGACTGGGCGGTTGTACCGGCCACGGGACTTGGTTGTTTGATACGGAATCCGCGTTGTCCTGGCCGTTACGAAAGTTGAAACCAGCCCCTAGGGAAAAAATCACGCCGCCATACTTGCAGCAAGAGTGTGGCCTGGTTTGAACGGTTGTTTGAACGGGGCTACGGAGAGTTCCAGGAGGTGACCCTGTGCTGCGTGATGCCCGTGACTACCAAATTCTATTTTTGGCCCTATTTCTGGGGCTGGGGGCGCTGACCCGAGACTGGACCCTGAGACCCGAGGTGATCGCTACCGCGATCGCCACCTGTCTGATCACCCAGGTCCTTTGTACGACGCTCCTCAACGCTGCCCATTTTCCCCCGGTGCCAATCCTTGGCCCTGATACAGTGAGAGCCTCGACTATCTCGCTAGATATTCCCCCAGCCGCTCTACCCTTCAATTGGCGAAGCCCATTGATTACCGCCCTGGGGCTGAGCCTGCTGCTGCGGGTAGACCACCTGCCCACCATGGTGCTGGCGGGGATGGTGGCGATCGCCAGCAAGTTTCTCCTCAAAATAGACGGCAAACACTGCTTTAATCCCGCGAACCTTGGCATCATCGCCGCCCTCTGCCTCACCCACGACGCCTGGGTCTCCCCCGGACAGTGGGGCGAAGACATGTGGTACAGCCTGATTTTTCTAGGGGCCGGTGGCCTGGTGCTAAAGCGGGTAGGCCGTTGGGATACCAGCGTGGCCTTTTTCGGCAGCTACGCCCTGCTCGAATCGGCGCGCAACCTCTGGCTGGGGTGGACCTGGGACGTGCTGGCCCATCGCCTGATGAGCGGATCGCTACTGGTGTTTGCCCTGTTTATGGTGACTGACCCCCGCTCTATTCCCAATGCCCGGTCGGCTCGGTTGGTGTGGGCAGGTGCGATCGCAATTTTGACCTTCATCCTGCGCAACCAGTTTTATCTGTCCACCGCCGTATTTTGGGCGCTGTTGGCCATGTCGTTGGTAACGCCCCTGCTAGACCGGCTAGTGCAAGCCCAACCCTTTAACTGGAAGCGTCCAGCCCGGTTGCCCCAAACCCTGGCCCTCCCCTCCCCCGATCAAGCCCTGCGGTAGGGGACCCATTTGCATCCATTCCGAACGTTGGCTAAATCCCCGCTTGGGAGGGGTAGGGGTGAGTTAGCTCAGGCCCCGAGACCCACCCCACCCTCCGGGCACCCCTCCCAAGCGGGGACGAATTGCGAATTCAATCCTCTATTCTCTACGCTGCGGTCTACACGATACCAACATCCGCGCTAAGGGCAGACACGTTGGTCTGCCCCTACATCCCTACCGTTTCCCCACCCATTCACCCACCTAGCCATGAAATATCCCCGATTCCCCTTACCCAGGGCTAACGCCCCTGCGCTATCCCTCATCCTCATCCTCACCACCTTGGCCTTCCTCTTCCTTGCCCCTGCGGCCTGGGCCTTCTGCGGCTTTTACGTGGCCAAGGCCGACGCCAGCCTCTATAACCAGGCGTCCCAGGTGATCATCGCCAGGGATGGCCGCCGCACGGTGCTGACCATGGCCAATGACTTTAAGGGCGACGTTCAGGATTTTGCCCTGGTGGTGCCAGTGCCGGTGGTGCTGCAAGCAGACCAGGTGAATGTGGGCGATCCGGCCATTGTGGAGCGCCTGGATGGCTTTAGCGCCCCCCGCCTGGTGGAATATTTCGACCCCGACCCCTGCGCCCTGGTGCCTGTCTACGATGCTTTACCGGCCCCTATGTCGGCTGCTGCCGAGCGGTCTGACGCCGGAGCTAGCAACCAAGCCCTGGGGGTGACGGTGGAGGCCAGCTTTAGCGTGGGCGAGTACGACATCGTCATTCTCAGCGCCGCCGAATCGGACGGTCTGGAAACCTGGCTGCGGCAGAACGATTACCAGATTCCCCAAGGGGCCAGCGAGCTGCTGCGGCCCTATATTCGCCAGGGCATGAAGTTCTTTGTGGCCAAGGTCAACCTGGAGGAATTTGACCAGGGGGGATTTCAATCATTGCGCCCGCTGCAAATGGCCTTTGAATCGCCCCGGTTTATGCTGCCCATTCGCCTGGGCATGGTCAACGCCGAAGCGGCTCAAGATTTGCTGGTGTATGTGCTGACTCGCTCTGGCCAGGTGGAAGTGACCAACTACCGCACCGTTAAAGTGCCAGCGGATATGGATTTGCCAGTTTTTGTTAAGGATGAATTTGCCGATGTCTACCGGGCCATGTTCGATACGTCCTATACCCAGCAGGGTAAGAATGTTGCCTTTCTAGAATACGCCTGGGATATGAGCTGGTGCGACCCCTGCGCTGCCGACCCGCTCAATTCTGAAGAACTGCGAAAAGCGGGTGTTTTCTGGGCTACGGCTTCAGACCGAGGGGCGTCGGAGGTGTTCATTACCCGGCTGCATGTGCGCTACACCCGCGATCAATTTCCTGAGGACCTGACGTTTCAGGCTACCAACAATCGGGAAAATTTCCAGGGCCGCTACGTGCTGCGCCATCCCTTCACTGGGGAGACGCCCTGCCCCGCTGGACGGGAGTATAAGGCCTCTCTGCCGGGTCGGTTTGAGCAGGAGTCTCAAACCCTGGCCCGCCTCACCGGCTGGGATATTGAGGAGATTCGCGCCAAGCAGCCCGAGGTGGAGACTGCGCCGCTGCCCTGGTGGCGGCGACTGTGGTGACCCAGCATGAGGCTGACTGATTGTATCTACGCCTGAAACCAGCTCAACACAGTTTGCCCCTTTCTTCCCCTAGCCCCCGCTCCGATGAGTAGTGCTGACTGGGAGAAACGTTAGCTAATTGAGCCGGGCCTGCTGGGCGAGCTGAGCGGCGGCTTCCGCTGCTGATCGCAGGTCATCTGCCTCGGCTTGAGCGTCTTGGGCCAACTCCTCAAGACTGGTAGCCATGGCATGGGCTTCCCGCCCGAGCTGCTTGGCCTTTTCGAGGTGGGTATTAAAGTCATCTGAAACGGTCTCAATCTCAGCAAATAGAGCTTTGTACTCCTCCGGTGGGTTGGTCAGCCAGGCTTGAAAGTTCTGCGGAGCGGCCTTGATCAGTGCAAGCGCTTGCTGCCAGGAGGCCTTGAAGCTGAAATTGAGCTGCCCCAGCGGTTCGTACTTGGCCTTGAGCTGCTGGGTACTAGAAACCTGAGCCAGTTCGTAGACCTCTGCCTTGAGTTCAGCGATGGTCTGGGGTGAAGTAGCATCGCCGACTGGGTTAGCCTCCAGCAGGGCGATCGCCTGCTGCCAGGAGACTTTGAGACGAAGGTTGAGCTGAGCGATCGCCCTATACTTCGCTTTAAGCTGCCGGGTAGTGGTCACTCCCGCCAGGTCGTAGGCTTGAGCTTTTAAGTCGTTAATTCCCATTGCGGCGGATTTCTACAATGCCTAGCTTAGTCTGCTTGCGGAGCTGAGCTACTTCTAACCGTAGCGTCTCATTTTGGTGCCGGAGCTGTTGGTTATCGTCTGTAACCTGAGCCAGCTTTTGACGCAGTTTGTCTGCGGCGGCCCGAGCCGCATCGCGCTCATTCTTGAATCGATTGGCATGGGCTACCCGCCCGCCAAGGCGTTGGTTATTTTTGGCCAGTTCCTGTTTACGTTTGGCGACCTTGTCAAATTCTTTCTTCAGGGTTTCAAACTCTTGCAGCAGGTCGCTGTAGGCTTTGGCTCGCTCGGCCTCTGCTCTGAAGGTCTCGTTTTCGGCTTCCAGAATAGCGATGCGATTTTGCAGCGCCTGAATATCCTGGTCTTTGCCAAAAATGATTTCCTGAAGCGCCTGGATAATCTTTTGGAATTTACTCCTTGTGTGGGCAAGATCTTGGACTTCGCTTTGAAGTTCAGCGATATGGCGATCGAGATAGCCCGCTCGCCGCTGGAGTACTTGGGCGGTGCATTGGTATTTGATAACCGCGATCACTTGACTCCGCTCTAGCCCGTCTAGCCGCAGTACATCGTGACTCCTTCTCAGCGTGTCGTAGTTAGTGCACTCGTGGCGCAGCGCGTAAGTCTCGATATGCCCAGGTGAAGCAACCATATCCAGGTTTTTGAGGCGAACCTGACCATGCCAGTAGTCGAAGAGGGCTTTTGAGTCGTTCATACAGGGCATTACTTTCAGCGGGTTAACTCCCAAGATAACCGTCTGGAGCTGAGTTTGGGCTTTTAGGCTGAATGCTTCACCAAGTGTATATATCTGCGTTAATTCGGCTGGCGCGTACGCGTATAAATCAGGATGCCTTTGCCATCAATATGGGCCTTTAGCGCCTCTCGGGCAATCGTGTCATAGGCCACCACATCGAAAAAATAGGGTAAGTAGGTATCTTCTTCGATATCGAACTTGAGCCTGGCGGCGAGGGATGCTGTAACCGCCTCTCCTTTCAAAGCAATATCGACATCAGAGGCGGGTTTGTAGGTGCCCAGGGCGCGGGAGCCGAATAAAACGGCTTCTTCTACTTCGGGATAGGTAGCGATGAACTGGATGATCTCCTGAAGCTGGGTATTAGAGAGTCCGTAGGTCATAGCTTTTGGGCCAACTCAGCGTGGAGTGCATGCACCAGTGCATAAAACCTATGGCTAATAAAGTCGATGGTTTCGTTCAGAATGACGGAGTTGTAGACATGGCTGGTCAGATTTCGCTTTGCGATCGCCATCATCCAGGCCTCAGCATCGCGAATCAGGGATGCTTGAAAGGCAACCCGCACCGTTTGCTTGCTGCTGCCCAGCCCGTTGTAGCCCTCATAGGTTAAATAATCTTTCATCGTTTTCCAGGCGATTTCGAAGGTGAACTCAAACGCTTGGATCAGGGCCATTTGAGTGATTTCGTCCTCAGGTGTCGCCTGGTAGCGCTCAAACACTCGGCCAAACGTTTGGTAAGCGTCGTCAAAATTTTGAAATCGCTGCACCCAGCGCAGATCGTCATCCATGGTGCGGTTGTGGTGAGGGTGGAGGAAGAATTGGTGATCTACTCTTAGCCTACTGGAGCGATCGCTCCACCAACCAGCTCACCGTCTGGGGAAACACAATCACCAGCATCAGCACTACCAGCTGTATCGCCATAAACGGCAGCGCCCCTCGGTGAATATCTTCTGTACTCACCTCTTTGGGGGCCACACTTTGCAGGTAAAACAGCGAGAACCCTACCGGGGGTGAAATAAACGCCGTCTGCAGGTTCAGCGCCATCACCACCCCAAACCACACCATGTCCAGGTTGAGAGCCTGGGCGGCGGGCACCAGCAGGGGCATGGCGATAAAGCAAATTTCAATGAACTCCAGAAACACTCCCAGCAAAAAGATCGTGATATTGGCCACCACAATAAAGGTCAGATAGCCACCGGGCAAATTTACCAACAGGTTGGTAATTAGGGTTTTGCCCCCCAGGGCATCGAACACCAGGCCAAAGAAGGACGAGCAGATCAAAATCATCATCACCACCCCGGTCACGATGGCCGTAGAGTGGGCGGCATCGAGCAGCAGCTTGAGGGTGAGGCGACGGTTCAGGGCGGCAAGCCCGCAGGCCCCCACTGCGCCCACGGCCCCGGCTTCAGTAGGGGTAGCCAGGCCAAAGAAAATGCTGCCTAGCACCAAAAAAATGAGCACCACCGGCGGCAAAATTGCCTTTACCGTGCGTAGCAGCAGCTCTAGGCCGCTCAGCTGGCGCAGGGCTAGGGGTAGCGGAGGGGCGGTGCTGGGCTTAAAGAAAGCCACTGCCAGCACGTACAGGGCGTAGGCCCCGGCCAGCAGCAGGCCGGGAATCAGCGCGCCCAGGAACAAATCGCCCACCGATACCCCAATCTGGTCGCTCAGCACCACCAGCACCAGGCTGGGCGGAATCAGCTGGGCCAGGGTGCCCGAGGCCACGATCGCCCCCGCCGCCAGCTGTTTGTCGTAGCCGTAGCGCAGCATAATCGGCAGCGACAGCAGCCCCATCAAAATCACCGTGGCGGCCACCACCCCAGTGGCCGCCGCCAGCAGCGTGCCCACCAGCACCACAGCCAGGGCCATGCCCCCGCGCAGGGGACCCAGCAAAATCCCCACCGTTTCTAGCAGTTCCTCCGCCAGGCCCGACTTTTCGAGCACCGCCCCCAGGAAGACAAAAAAGGGAATCGCCAGCAGGGTGAAGTTACTCATGGTGCCAAACCAGAGGTTGGGCAGCAGCAGCAGCCGGGCCGGTTCAAAGGCCCCCACTAACCAGCCCACCAGCCCAAACACCAGCCCCGTACCGGCAAAGGAAAAGGCCACTGGGTAGCCGCTCAACAGCAGCAGCAAAAAGCCCGCAAACATTGCGATCGCCAACCACTCGTAGCCCATAACGCTCCTTCTTGAGGGGTATTATCTATTCCATCGGTGGCAGTTCAGCCTCAAGCACCGGCGCCAACGCCCCCAGGGAATGGCCAAACCACACCGCCCAATACTTAATGGCCTGGGAAACGCCCTGGGCCAGCAGCAGGACAAAGGCCACCAGCACCATAGTTTTAATCGGGGCTCGGGGCAGACCATTGGCGTCGGAGGAAATTTCCCAGGTGCCCCAGGTGCCATCGGGCAGCAGCCCCCAGGATTGCAGCACCGGGTTCAGGGTCACCCACAGCCCCAGCAGACAAAAGGGGATTAAAAATAGGACAGTACCCCAAAAGCCAATCATGGCTTTGCGCCGCTCGCTCCAGCGGATGTCTAAAAAATCGACCCGCACGTTAGCGCCCTGCTGGAGAATGTAGGGAAAGCTCAGCAGAAAAGTAATAGAAAATAAGTACCACTGCAGCTCAATCAGGCGGTTAGAGGAGAGCTGCATGCCAACAAAACGGCCAATGTAGCGGGCTATTACGTTGTAAAACCCCGTGGCAACGGTAACCAACACCAGCCAGCTCACCACGGTGCCAAGGGGCTTAATTAAGGCGTCAATGGTGGCCGACACCTTGAGTAATCGGCTGGCAACATCAGCATTTCGCACTGGGCAGGATCTCCCCTCAACACAGTAGATTAGCGCTGCCTGATAATATCAAACCCCGCTTCGCCGCACCGTCTTCATCACAATCTTGCAACTGAGCCAAATTCAGTGTGTTGAAATTTGAGGGATGAAGTAAGCTTATCGGCAGGTTACGGGTAGCAGTAGCCACAGTATGCGACACGGCAAGGCCCACCACAGGTCGGTTCGGCGCAGAGTAGCCCACCATAGACGATTTGCCACCATAGACGATTTGAAGGTTGAGGAGTAACTCCATGAAAAGCTTAGGGCGATGGATGGGGCATTTGGCAGGAGCTTCGCTGCTGGCAGTGACAGCCACTGTCGCGGGTTCGGCGCTAAGGCCTGAAGCCGCTGAGGCCCAGGTAGCCTACGGCAGCTACGTCGGGATTGGCGCCGGGGTAGGGCTGACCCAGGACGCAGCCACTGGCCAAGGCGGTGGTGTGCAGGGCGTAATTGCGGGACGCTATCGGCTTTTGAGGTATCCAGTTTCGCTGCGGGCCCAAGCCTTTGTCTTCGGTGGCGATTTTGCCTTTGTGCCCACAGTTTCCTACGACGTGCCCCTGAGCTGGAATGCTGACGTTTACGTTGGGGCCGGGGCGTCCTTTGTGGCTGGCGGCGATGACCCTTCCATTGTCGGCAACAAGCTCGCCTTTGTATTGCAGCCCGGTATTGACTATCTATTCCCCAACAGCAATCTGGTGGCCTTCGGCAACGCTATTTTTGCCTTTGATGCTTACCAGGATGGCGGCAATATGGCGATATCTGTACAGGGCGGCGTCGGTATCCAGTTCTAGGGACTCGCAGGAAGATAAGGTACCCGCTGATCGGACTTCGACTTCGCTCAGTCCTCGATCACTGAATGTTGAGCGAAGTCGTGGTGCTCCGCAACGCTATCGCGAACGCGTTGCGTCTCCCTACGGGAGAAAACCCGGCCACCTGGCACACCATTAACCCGCAGATCCCCTAAGGACTATGGTCATTGCCTGAAGCTTAAATCTGAAGCTTGAAAGCGTTCGTGCAGCAACTCGGCTCGCGGACGCTTTTTGTCGTTGAGGCAAACCAGGACAAATGTATTAAGATTGGCGGAGCTGAATGACCGCTGGCTAGGGTGCCAGGGTCGGCGCCGTATTTACAGAGGATTGTCCAATGGGGATGAGTCAGCCGCTGGGGTCGGTGATTCAGGGTTCGCTGAGCCAGGGGCTAGAGGTGCGCCTGCACCCCGATGTGTCGGTGGAAGACATGCGGGTGGGCAAGTTTTTGGTAGTGCAGGGGCGGCGATCGCAGTTTTTCTGCATGCTCACCGATGTCACCCTGGGCACCGGCAGCCAGCGCATTCTGGCTCACCCGCCGGAGCCGTCGAACTTATTTCTGCAGGAAGTGCTCGCCGGGACGGGCACCTACGGGACGATTAACCTGACGCCGATGCTGATGTTTACGCAGCAGGAGAGCGAGGTTGGTGGGATGGTGGGTAATGGGGCAAAAGGCAAAGGGCAAAAGGCAAAGGGCAAAAAAAATGGGGGCGGCTACGCCTCGTTGGAGGTGCAGAGTAGCGCCGATGTAGAGCTACTGCCGGTGAAGACGATTCCGGCCCACTTTAGCCAGGTGTACGACGCCAGCGATCGCGACTTTCGGATTATTTTTGGCTGGGAAGACGACCCCCATCGGCGCAACTTTGCGATCGGTCAGCCCATCGATATGGAGGTGCCGGTCTGCCTCGACCTGGACCGATTTGTGGAGCGCAGCAACGGCATCTTTGGCAAGTCGGGCACCGGCAAATCCTTCCTCACCCGGCTGCTGCTGGCGGGCACCATCCAGCGGGGGGCGGCGGTGAATTTAATCTTCGACATGCACTCCGAGTACGGCTGGGAGGCGGTCAGCGAGGGCAAGCAGTTCAGCACCGTCAAGGGCCTCAGGCAGCTGTTTCCGGGCCAGGTGCAGATGTTTACCCTCGACCCCGAGGCCACCCAGCGGCGGGGCGTGCGCGATGCCCAGGAGCTCTACATCAGCTTTGACCAGATCGATGTGGAAGACCTCAACCTGGTGCGGGGCGAGCTGAATCTCTCCGAGGCCAGCCTGGAGAACGCCATCATTCTGCGCAACGAGTTTGGCAAGGCCTGGATTAACCGCCTGCTGACCATGACCAACGAGGAAATCCAGGAGTTTTGCGAGACCAAGATGGGCAGCAAGTCTTCCATCATGGCGCTGCAGCGTAAGCTCACCCGTCTGGCCGATATTAAATATATGAAGGCCGCCAGCGGCACCAACTACATTCAGCAAATTCTGGCCGCCATTGACGAGGGTAAGCATGTGGTGGTGGAGTTTGGCTCCCAGTCGAACATGCTGGCCTACATGCTGGCCACCAACGTGATTGCCCGCCGCATCCACGCCAGCTACGTCAAAAAGGCCGATCGCTATCTCCAGACCAAAAACGTGGTCGATCGCCCCCGCCAGCTGATGATCACCATCGAGGAGGCCCACCGCTTTCTCGACCCGGCCACCGCCCGGCAGACCATCTTCGGCACCATCGCCCGAGAAATGCGCAAGTACTTTGTCACCCTGCTGGTGGTCGACCAGCGGCCCTCGGGCATCGACAACGAGGTGATGTCGCAGATTGGCACCCGCATCACCGCCCTGCTTAACGATGAGAAAGACATCGACGCCATTTTTACCGGGGTGTCTGGCGGGCAGAGCCTACGATCGGTGCTGGCCAAGCTCGACTCCAAGCAGCAGGCCCTGGTGCTTGGCCACGCCGTGCCGATGCCCGTGGTGGTGCGCACCCGCCCCTACGACAGTACGTTCTATACCCAGGTGGGGGCTACCCCCTGGGAAGAATTACCCGACGAGGTGGTGTTTAGGGCCTCTGAAGCAGCCCGGGCCGATCTGGGGTTTTAGGCTGACTTGATCCTTAAACAAGGCCGAGTTACGCGGGTGTGATCGTTTCCACGGGCCGATCGCAGGTACACCCCGGCTAGGCATAGCCTGTGCCCCATGAGCTATGCCATTTTACTGACGACCAGGGGGGTGATTGCCCGTAGACTATAGACAGCAGTGGGCAACTGCTGCTGTAGATGTAGCAATGTTGACTCTAATTCCTCAAATTCTTAAGTATTTTTGAGAAAATTGTTAAAGTAATGGCATCAGAGTCATTTTTTGGGCACCCTGCAGGTCTGCCGATGGTTTTGAATTCCTGGATATCGTTTTACTGAGGTCGGGGCTGCTACCCAAGAGGCTAGTAATCCAGACTGAGCAATGGGCATCTACTCCTCGTTTTGAGGTCAGGACAGATAGATACTATGGCTAATCCACCAGGGCAACCCACCCACCGCGCGGCCAATTCTGAAATTCTCCAGTATTACCAGTCCCCTCGGTTATTCCGCGATTGCTACCGAGTGCTTAAAAAGCTAGGCCAGGGCGGCTTTGGCGTCACCTACCTGGCGCAGAATGCGACCCTACCGGGGGAACCCTACTGTGTGATTAAGCAGCTTTGCCCAAAGGCCAGTAGCGAACTTTCCCTGGAGCGGGCCAAGGTGCGGTTTCGCCGGGAGGCCAGGGCCCTAGCTAACCTGGGCAGCCATTCGCAAATTCCGCAGCTGCTCGACTACTTCACCACCGGGGGAGAATTTTATCTGGTACAGGAGTATATTCACGGTGAGACCCTGGCTCAGGAGGTGCGTCGGGTAGGCCGTCTGACCGACGCTCAAGTCAAGTATTTTCTGCGGGAAATTATTCCGGTGATCCGCTTCATTCACCGCAACCGCATCATTCACCGCGATATCAAACCCCCGAACGTGATTCGCAGTTCGCGCGATCACCGTCTGGTGCTGATCGACTTTGGGGCCGTGCGGGAGTTTCTCGCCGACGTCGAAGACCCTGGTTCGGTGCAGGCTCCGGCCACCCAGTTTGTGGGTACTCCAGGCTTTTCTCCCCCCGAGCAGCTAGCCCTGCGCCCCTGCTACGCCAGCGACATCTATGCCCTGGGCATGACCTGCCTGTACCTGCTCACCGCCCGCACCCCGATTGAATTTGATCAAGATCCCCGCACGGGGGCGATTCGTTGGCAGCAAGCCGTTACCGTCAGCCCCCACCTAGCCATGGTGATCAACAAAATGCTGATGCCCGATGCCCAAGATCGCTACATTTCGGTGGATGAATTGGAGCGGGCCCTGGAGCTAGAGCCCCATCTGGACATGCTGGCGGGCTGCATGAATACCCGGCATGCCGCAGCCGCAGGACTACCGGAGGCCCCGGAGGAATTTTCCACCCACGGCTATCTGACCCCGATTCAACGGGAGGCCCAGGCCATTCGCAAATGGCGCACAAAGCGATCGTTTCATCGGGGCCAGCCCGGTCAGCGGCCGGCCGGGCCGGTATCGCGGCCCTAGGCAGGTGGTGGGGTTGAAGCTACCGAGCCAACGCTATTGGCCTGGAGCCAGATCAATAGCCGCTGGTTAAAGGCTTGATCGGCTTCGTCGTAGAGGCAGTGGCCCACCCCGGGGCAAACCTCCAGGGTCATGCAGGGGCTGAGCTCGGCCAACCCTTGGGCCATGGCGATGGGCACCACCCGGTCCTTTTCGCCCCAGAGCAGCAGGGTGGGCACGGTCAGGGCGGTCACCAGGTCTTTGATGGAGGGGCTAAAGCTGGGCTCGGTGCGCGATCGCACCAAATAGCACAGGGCTCGCGGCGCACCGCGATCGCAGGGGGGCAGGGCAAACAGGTTCACCAACTCGTCATCCACCCGCTCCGGCACCGTGTAGATGCCCCTGAGGGCACGCCGCAAAAAGCTAGGGCGACGGACGAGGTTAAAAAGCGATCGCATCAGCAGCGGGTTCGCCACTAGGCTCTCAGCCTTTAGCGCCAGGGCCGCCACCCACCCGGCCACCAGATCTTCCCGGTTGGCCTCTAGGGGCAGGGTAATCAGCGCCAGACGCTCTACCCATTCAGGATGGTTGTGGGTGGCGGTCAGCGCCACCAGCGCCCCGAGGGAGTGACCCAGCAGCGCCACCGGCTGGCCGATCACCTCCTGAATAAAATCGGCCACCTGGGCCGCCCATAGCTCGGCCCCGTAGAGGGTCGCTGCCTTTTCAGCATCGCCAAAGCCCAGCAGGTCAATGGCGTAGACCGGGGCCACTTGGCTGAGGGCGGGCAGGTTGCGGCGCCACTGGTTGAGGTTGGCCCCAAACCCGTGAATTAACAGCAGCGGGGCAGTCGTTGACTCGGCTGGGCCAGGATGAAACCAGTAGCGAATGCGCCAGCCCCGCCAGGGCCAGAACCGCTGGTAGCCCGCCTGGCTGAGGATATTAGGCAGGCTGCTGAGCAGCGTTGGGGAAGGAGGCATTGGGGAAGTTAAGAGCTAGTGGGTCATTTGTCATGTAAATAGCCATTATCCAATAGCTGTAGGCCTGAATCCTTACAGTAATCAGTCGCTCCAGAATGGCGATGTTTGCGCCAAGTGACCCACTAGTGCAGGGTCAACACTAAAAATTATGGTTCGCGGAGGTTGGGTTCCGCTCCGCTGCACCCAACCTACAAATCCCGGCTTACTCCTGGGACTGCTAGCATCCCCACATTCTAGCTCCTGGCTCCTAACTCCTACTAAACCAATCATCCCAGATGACGCAGCCCCCAGAGATAGCTAAACTAAGGAACGAGCATCCTGCAGACCGCCGAGAATGAGCAAAAACTGGGCTATTTGCATCGGCATTAACGATTACTACAACCTGCAACCCCTGCGCTATGCCGTTAGCGATGCTGCCGCCGTGCGCGATTTCTTTGTGCAGGAAGGCGGTTTTGAGCAGGTCTACTACTTTGCCGACGATGCCCCCCCCATCGCAACACCCAAGGGGCCAATGCGGTCTGCGCCCACCTATGGCAACCTCAAGCGCTTTTTTCGGGAGCGATTTCAAGCTCCATTTTTGAACGTAGGTGACAACTTTTGGCTGTTTTTTGCCGGACACGGCGAGCTGCACGAGGGCCACGACTACCTCATGCCCCTAGATGTAGACCCCGGCAACCTCGAAGAAACCGCCCTGCGCCTGAGCGACCTGACCGCCTGCCTGCGCAACAGCGGGGCCGACAACACCGTGCTGCTGCTCGATGCCTGCCGCAGTCCTGACTTTTCCTAATAAGTTCGATTTGCCAGTTGCCAGCCCTCAAGCAGATCGTGCAACTTGGCCCATCCCCGCTAGAGCACCTGAATACCAATCGGGGAGTGACGGCGATGGTCCAAGTACCCGCCCAATCGGGCAATGGTTTCAACGGCCCACCCCACTGTCAAGACCTGGGGTAATCGAGGGGATTTCGCTTTGAGGACTTGGATTTGAGCTG
>JBGSNT010000276.1:0-12899 GCA_041739575.1 Nodosilinea sp.
AACATGGATCGCTAACCCCTGAAACCCTCAGCTGACAAGCATTGCAGGCGATACGAAGCCAGAAAACGCTCTCGATCGCCTCAAACCCTTGCTATAAGGGGCTTTGAGTGGCATCCAGGCAAACTTTTGTCAGTCAATCAGTGGTACAGGTCAACCCGTTTTTCCTTAGGAAGCTTTTGAAACAGAGTCTCAATCTGACTGGCATGGTCTTGAGCTTGAACGTCTTCACAACGCTGCTGACAGTCCCTCAAAACATCCTTCTGATCATCCCCTAGAAAAGCGGCGTACTGGCTGCGGGTCTGCCGTATCTCCTTGAGGAGAACCTTAGCGGTAGCCAGTTTTTGAGCCGCATCATCTGTAGCATCTAGTTGACTCACTCTACTGCGCAAGGAAGATAACTGCTGTTGTGCCGCGTTACGTTCCCGCTCTTGGATGGCCTGTTGGGTCTGAACCAAGCTCGTGCGGGCAGCTTGAATTCGTTGCTCTAGTCTTTCAGATAAAGAAGCCTGGGTAGACTTCCATCCATCAAGTCGCTCGATTTCGGTCTGGCAATCATCAAGGGTGTCTGTCTTCTGAATATCGACTAATTCCAGAAGTCGGGTAAGAGCATCTAAATCGGCGCTTAAGGCCTCGTAGGGGTCTTCATACTCAGACCCTGTGTAACGAGTGGCTTTACTGGCAACCTGAGTTTGTAATTTACGGGCATTGTTGGACCCTGATAATGCATCTAGACTCTGCTGCCACTGGCTTAACTCGTCAACATACTGCTGCTGGCGCTGTTGCAGGGTCGCCTCTAATGTCTGCAACCGCTCCTGGAATCGCTCTACGTCGTGGAGCTGCCCCTGGTTGGCTGATAGACCATTCAACACCTGTTGGATACTGGCAATGGACTGAGCATTGAGACCTTGAGCCTCAAGTCTAGTAATGAGCTCTAAGTCTTCATTGAAATTCTTTAGCTGCCCTTCAACAGCCAGATAGCGGCCATATTCGGAGGAGTCCCTGAAAACGAATTCAAGCTTAGACAGCTCATTCCTAAGCTGCTGAAGCTGATTAATGTTATCGGCAGTTTGGAGGTTAGAGGTCAGTTCGTCTAATTGAAGGCTATACTCCGCCTGCTTGCCCTGGAAGGTCTTCAGAAGACGGTCAATAGTATCCTGGTGTTGATCCGGGAAGTGTAGGTTTGACCGAGCTTCCTCTATCCTGGCGATGATTTCCTCACAGCGCTTGATCGTGTTGCCTTCACCTGGTCTCAGTTTTTGGAGATCAAGCAACAGCCTTTTATCTTCCGCCTGCTTCTTCAGTTCTGTGAATTTTGATTCGAGCGTGTCTTCAGCTACCTGCAGTTTGTCCTGTAGTACGGAAAACTCGGCATGTTCGCTGATCAGCTTTTTAGCTCGAACAATGTATCCCTTACGCTGGGTGTACTCATCTTTTGTTTTGATGTCTCGCTGACAAGCCTGGAAGAGCTGCTCAAACTTTTGATCAATAGCTTGTTTACCCTCTACCTTTAATGCCTCTAGCTGCTGGTGATAGGTATCGACATCCAAAATTTTCTGAGTAGAGGACAACGCAAGCTGGGACAAGTCATCATAGGATTGAATCGCATCAGCAACATTGATCAAATTGGCGACAGCCTGAGACTTCTGCCTGGCCTGTTCTACAGTTGCTTTCAGACTAGCTTCTTCTTCCTCCTCGTTTTGCTGCTCTAAGATTTTGGCTTTTATACGCGCCGTTAATGAATTAACCTGCTGACGGCTTTCTTCTTGGTCAAACCGATTAATTTCTCTGTTGACTTCCTCGCTTAGCTGATAAGCCTCATTAATTGAGTTTAGGGCGGCAAATTGGCTTTCCCAACGGTCTAGCTTTTGGGTTAACCCATCCTGCCGAGTTTCAATGTCTCGAAGGACTTTGAGATAGGCCTCTTCTTGCTGAATCGCAGGGAACTGTTCTGTCAGTTCTTTGATATTAGCTAACACCGAACCATACTGGCTTTGGGGCGCATTAGCCCCTAGGGTTTCATAGAGCTTCTGAACTTGATCGAGAACTTCCCGTGTTTTTTCTGTCTCTTGAAGGGTTTGAATCCGTTGATCAATGTTCTCCCGCGCAGCCTTGAGGCTATCTACAAAGCGGGACGGTAACTCAGGAATGCTCTCCAAGGATTGGAGCTGGTGATTGATCTCGGCGTTGAGGGTATATCCCTGATCGACTGATGTGATAACTTGGGCACGACCCACAAAGCCTTCAACGAGAGTTTCAATTTTGTCTCTCAGCGCTTGGCGAGTTTGCCGCCAAGTATTAGTTTGGGCTTCTGTAGCCCAAACCATTGTAATGCCATCTTTGATGACTACAGGGGGATTAGCCTCTAGCGGACTATAAAGACGAGCTAAGGCATCTAGAGTAGGCTGATTACCTAATATCGTCTGAGCTTTCTGGGTTGGCTTTAGCCAAGCATCAATTTCGTCAAGACCTTTCCGGAGATGCTTTTCGCTCTTCTCTAGGGACTGTGTTTTGGTTTGGTCTAATAAGCCACTCTGACGAGAGTTTTTGATTTGTTCAATGAGAGTAATTGCTTCATCATAGCTCACTGACACTGGAATATTGATGTCGAGAGGCTTACGTCGAACGACCTTGTTCCGCATTTGCACAACCCAGATCTGGACGAAGTCCTTCGCTTTTTCAAGAATGTTTGTCTGTGCCCATTCATGGATAAGAGCACTTTTTTGGGATACTAAGTCGCTCCTTCTCCTAGGTATGCCAAACCCACCCGAAAGCTCTACTTCTCCTCGATGATAGGCTAACCAAGCTATAAACAGCATCGTAAAGGTTAGTTCATTATGGCCATAGGGTGCTTCAGATAAAACATCCCAGATTTTCTTGATTTCGGTAGTACTAATTTCCCGTTCTCCGATGTCAGTCATCTCTGAAATGGTGTCCCAGGCTTGCCGGATATTGGGATCTGTAGGGACTTGAACGGCATAAGGACGGCCTTTTTTCAGCATTCCCCATTTACGAACGAATACGGTTTCAATTACAGTGTTAAAAGCTGCATCTGGGAACGGTTCTTTAAGGTCATTTCCCAGCATTTGTCGAGAGGCGTAGCTAACGATACTGGCCCCCTTAACACTCTTAGTCCGCAGTTTATCTTGATTTTCTACCGGCGGTACATAAATATAAAGTTCCTCCAGCATTTTGCTGACAATAGGCTCTAGGTGCTTAAGTTCAGTTCGAGGAACCTTATTAATAACTCGACAGATATAAGTACAACTATCAAAGACTTCTTGCAAGCCAGAGTCAAGTTGTGTATCAAACTGTTTGATCAATTCAGTTAAAGCAGGCCCAAATTCCTGTTTTTCGCGGCTACTTTTCTCGCTAAGAGTGTCTTTCATGAGTAAGACACGAGCTAGATCGCGGGTTCCACGACGGGGGATAGCAAGTATGATGCGCTCTTGCACAGCTTGAGGGGCTTTTGCCAGAAGATCCTCAGCTTTTTTTTCAAGAGCCTGCATATCTTGATCGTACTGACCGATAAAGTAAGCAATTAGTCCACGTTCTGAAAGCCCTTTGACTGTACGTTCGGTAGATAGCTTTCTTTCAAATTCATCAATAGTGAAAATTTGCTGTTCGAACTGCCAATCATCCCCATTAAGCCGATGCTCACTGACAAAACGCTCGCCACGAACTGTATTGCCACCTAAATAGTGAGACAAATTTAGACGACATTGCTTCAGCAGAGCGTTGAAGTCAGCAGCTCGATTTTCAACATCCTCTTCTAGTTTGCGACGCAGATCATTGATACTAAAGCCGGAATAGAAGCGGTATGTATTGTTGCCAGGGTTGTAATAAACGGATTGATACTCGTTTGAAAGCTTAGCCAGGATAATTCTCAACTTAGGAATCGAGTATCCGGTCATTAGGGAGAGAATTTCTTCGTGCTTTTCGTTGGCTGGCTTGGCGATCTTGTCTCCACTAAGGTAGTACAGCCCGATCGCTTTAAGGACTGTAATTTCATCTTCAGCGGCAATGGCAGCAATGTTGTCGTAAGCTTTCTTGAAATCCTCATAGATAGATTGCTGGGCAAAGTTACTCTGAAAAGCGTCCATGAGTTGGACAGGATAAACAAACTGAACTTCGTCGTCTATAGTAGTACTTTCAATGAAATTAGCGACATCCTCTTTGATAAACTGAATCGCATTTCTATCTTGTGTAAATTCTAACTGGCACAGCAAAGATGCTGTCATTGGATGCATTGGATAGCAGCCCACACCGAGATGCCTATGGAATTTTTCAAAAGTCCACTTTTGTCGCTTGTAGGCCGGTATATAGTGTTCATAAACATTTCGAGATTCCCCACGCAGAGTATCGTCGAAGCGACAATGAAAGGCTTGCCACTGGTCGCACTCAGACTGCTTGAGCAGCTTGTCGATCACTAGTTCTAGGCTAGATTCTGGCTCATATGTACTGGGTGCGAGTTCAATCCGGCTGGTAAAACGCTCGTAATTCTTGCGATCAAGATGGGTAACTTGAGTATCGAGAGAGGGCTTGATCTGGGCAAGACAAAGTAATGCTACCTTCCCTCGGTTGTTACCACACAAGTTAGTAATATTTTGGAGAACATACCCTCCAGCAGCAGGAGGATTTTTGAGCCAAGTTCTGAGGTAAGCATTGAGTTCGTCAAAGAGTATAAGAATTCCTTCAAAGCGACGATTCTCCCCGGTGCAAAACTCTTGAATGACTTCCTCAAACATGCCCTCAACGTTGAGGTTAAGCTGGAAATCAAAGGCTCGCCCCTTGTTCAGAGCAGCACTTAGTTCTTTAACAACGGGAATAAGGTCGTACTGCCCTTCTTGTAAACCATCAATCAGGCTAGGGAAGTCGCCCTTAAAGGCATCAAAGTCCTCAAGAAAATTCTCCGCCGTTTGGCGTTCACTATCGGTCAACTCTTGTAAATATTTAAGGGGGTCTTGAATGAAGTGCTGAGCTAAAGTGCCGCCAATACCATTCTCTTCCAAAGCAGTCTGCAGAGATTGAATTAAGGCTGTGCCTAAATCTGTTTTAACTTCTCCGCTTATACACAACACAAGGTGAGGTTTACTGCGCGTTTTATAAGCTTTAAGGCGCTCGTAGATAGCTTGATTTTGCCCTGAGGTTACAAATTTGATTCGGTTCAGAACACCCTCGGTCTCGGGGCTCTCGGCGGGCTGCTTGAAGAAGTTGGCTACCGTCAAAGCGAAGTGAGATTTGCCTTTGCCAAAGTCCTGAACCATCAGGTGAACATTGGAGTTGTTGGCACTATGGAAGCTTTCTCGTAGGGCGTCTAACACTCCTAATGTAGAAAACTTGGGCTTGGAGGCATCGTAGTTGAACACAAACCCCTGGCATAGAGGGATGTTCTTATTTGGGTCGGCCATCATTGAGAGACTAACGGCGTCGGCTATAAGCCCTTGCTGGTCAATTTCTACGATGTCACGGAGCCGCATGATACTTACCTGGAGAACTAGTTTAGGGAGTTTCGACGCAGTGGAGTCGGTCTTGAGGCCACTGATGGGGGATAAGGCAACTTGGAAGAATAATCCAAAGCCTTTTGGGGAGCTGTCGCAGGTCGATGAGCTTTTGCCAGAAAAGGTCTAGGTCGCTACTGTCGGTTATGGCTAAGTATGTGATGAGACGATCTAGACCTTCTAGCTGGATGTAGCTGTTTGAACTAGCTTCAACGATGTCGCGGATGGCCTGAAGTTCTCGATCAATGCGCTTGTGGAGGTGGAGATACTTGCTGGTGGATTGAGCATTGTGGCGGTTGGTGAGGTCTTTGCCATAGTGTGCCCGGTAGGTGCCGTGGCGAAACCGTAATTTTTCTAAGCTGTCTTCATCGCAGGTGTCCCACACCAGCAGGTGGGGGCGATCGCTAGGTTTAGCATCGGCGATGGGAATTGCATTTAGTTGATCATCAAGTGTTGGCATAGGCTTGCTCCAACAATGCGAGGGGGCTTTCCCAACGGCGGACGGTTTGGAAAGGGGGGACGGTGCGGCGCTGCTCGATGAGGCCGAAGATTTCGAGTTTGTCGAGCTGCTCTTGTAGGGTAGTGGGCTCTAGGCCCAGTAGGGGGGCAAGGCCGAGCTTGTGGTTGAGGATGTCGTCGGTAACGACGGAGGTGGTGTCGCCAAAGTCGCGCTGCCAGAGTTTGGCGAGGAAGTAGCCGACTAGGTAGGGGCTGGGCAGTTGGGCTTCGCCTGCGATGTATTTGCTGTCGTCGAGCTTTTGGAGAAACTGGCAAGCTTCTAGGGCCTGGGGTTCGGTGTAGGCGCGGAGGACGTAGCGAAGGTTTTTTTCGAGCTGTTTGGTGTCGTCGGGGAAGGCTTGGCCTGCTTCGTAGAAGAGGTTGGAGGTGTTGAAGGTGAAGTATTCGGGCAGGAAGCTGTAGACGAACCAGGTCCAGCCGCCCCAGTCGGCGGGGTTTGCGGGGGGTGGGGCGAGGCCGTTGTCGCCGAAGCTGAGGTAGAAGTGCATGTACCAGTCGGTGATGGGCGACTGGAGGTAAGGATCGTTGGCGAGGATGAGTTTGCCCTCTGGTGTGAGGCGATCGCCACTCACTAATCCTGAACGCCTAGCCCAACTTTTCATAGGGGTGACTTTTTTATTCCCTAGACCAGTTCTCAACATAAGATTCTCTTGCGAATCTTTGAGTCCCTGTTCTTTGGACGCTTCCCTGACAATTTTCAGGAGATCCTCCTTGTTTAAGGAAGCTTGATTGCCATGAAAACTTAGTTGCAGCCTAGGCATAGGTAGACTCATTAATCATTAACAATTAGAATTCCGCAGGTATTTGCTTTTAGCCTTCCCCAAAAGATCACAGATGACACATCAAGCAAGGAAGTGTATCGTCCTCTTCATCAAGAATCTCCGACAAAACCTCTGAAAGGGGTTTGTTAGGAGCTTTTTCAGTTTCTCTCTGAATTGACTTCTCGTGACTTTCAAGGATTTCTTGTTTTCGTTGAAGAAGCTCTAACAAGGTTTCGCCATCAGTCCAAGTATAATTTCTGCCATCCTTATGCTCTTGCTCATATCGTACGGCTTCAGCAAAAAGATCGGGATGCTTCTCATGAAGCATAATCCATTCATATTTACGCTGGAAGAAGCAGAAAAAACATCCGGAGCGACTCCTCCACTGATAATAGGCAGGTAGTCCTAGGCCATGATCCTCTAGCAGCCGAATGATATCGGCTTTTACCATGCCTCGTTCTTTGAAAGGGTAAACTGGTTTAAGAGTTGGTTTTGTTGAAATATAACCATCTCTGTTCTCATCAGCTCTAATACCTACGTAACTAACGGCTTCATCATCGCCTATAAATTTTTCTAAAGGAATAATTTTTAGCTGTTTAGTACACCAACGACTTCTAGGTGATGGAAGATAACCATCGTAAACCTCTAGCCAATGATCGAACCCTTTTTCAGGGCTAAGATACTCAATTTTAATTCCTAGGCGGGCTTTGACTTTATCCAAATAATCGTAGGTTTCTTGAAGCTCCTTGCCAGTATCACAGAAAAAATACTCCATTTCTGGAATCTCTTTGTGTAGCAGCACCGCCAGCGCAGTGCTATCTTTGCCACCGGAGAGGCCCATGATATGGCGAACGGGTTTAGTCATTTATCTATTATGAGTGAGCTTGATGTTGGGCGACAGAGAAAGTGTCCGTACAATCAATATCTTTAGGAATTCGACAAATAGACTGCTTGCCATTGTAGCGGTGACAGCAAAAATGAGTTTGGCTTTATTGCTCCTTGATGAATTTTTGTTTCAAACGTTTCCTGGCTTAGGTCAATCGCATAGACCATCACCAACTGGTATTGATCGCTATGGTCTATAGAGAACTGCCGCTCGCCTTCCGATAGGGTAAGCGATGGCGTTGGTTTCAACGTCGCTTTAACTTTGGCGTAGAGCACCGGGGCTTGGGCCGTGCCCACCAGAATATCGAACCCTGGCGTGGTGTAGGGCTGCTGAGTAACCCTTTCTCCTGGGTAGTGCTGCTGTAGGTAGGTGGTGGCGGCAGCCATGGCAAATTCCTCTATCGCGATGTCTTGGGCTTCGCCATCGGGGTTGGGCAGGTGGTAGCGTTCGCCATGCTTGGCTAGCTCTAGCACCCGGTAATGGCGCAAAACTTCGGCTTCATCTAAGCTGCCATCGGCCATGCGCCGCTGAAGCCAGGTCAAAATGGCGGTTTCGCAGATGCTCTGAGCCTGGGCAATGGCTTGCCCATCGGACAGGTCAAACGGGAGTGAGAAGGTCTGGTTGTCTTTGTCGTAGATAACTACCTGGTGTTTCCCAACCAACCAGCGCTTGGGATTGTCCATCAAAATCCGATCCCAATGCTCTGCCCCCACCTCGTCGTAGCCGCCCAGGGTGCGGGCCAGGTCGGCACGGGTAGCCAGCCCCCCTTCAGCAGGTGCAGTATCACTACCGGCTGATATACCGCCTGCATCGACATCTGGTGAGTGAGGAAATCGAGAAGATCTGCGATCGGGCGCATGGGGGCTATTTGTTGCAATCGGGGCAATCACACTTAGATATACTGCCCATAGTTCGTGGCTTCAGGTCTTAAACGAAATTAAAAGCAGTAACTAATGACCCAGTATTTACGATGACGCGTTGCTTCATTAGGTGCCGTAGCCTGACCTATAGCGCTGATTGGTCGATAGATCGCTGGGGCCTTCCACACAGCCAATTAAATCGCCTGCCGCCTCAAACACTGAAACGGCCTCTTGGCTGGAAGGCACAGACTCTAACCGCTCGTCAGGCTGTAGTGAGCTTGACTGACCATTAGTCAATTGAATCCATGGCCCCCGAGAGAGCAGAAAATCGATAAAGTCAACAATCTCCTGCTGCCGCTCAGGCGGTAGGTTTTGCATTTTGGCGATCGCAGTATCGACAAGACTCATTTCAACGCTCTCCTTTTACACCTCGTTGGGGTCAATCCCTAATTCCCGCAGACGTTCGGCTAAACGGTCAGCCCGCTCTTCAGCTTGCTCAGCCCGCTCTTCGGCAGACAAAATTAACCGTTCCTCGGCATCAAACCACCGCAGCCACAGCCGCTCAATGCCTTCATAACTCCCCTGCCAAACCCCCAGGCTAATCTGCCACTCAGGAATCTGGATGCGCTGATTGGTAAAGTCGAGCGGTTGGTAATGCCCACCAACCAAATGAAACGCTCTCAAATTATTGGTGTATCGGTCAAAGAGAATGTAGTAAGGAACGCGTAGAATTTGCTCATAAACCTCCCACTTCGTCGGTGGTGTGCCCGGAGCCCGCTCGGTTTGGCCTAAATCTTCCTTTTCGGTGCCCGGAGAGAGTAGCTCTACTACCACGAAGGGATTTACTCGCTCTTGCCACACCACGTAGCTCAGCCGCATATCTCGGCCCTCATAGAGCCGGGGCACCCCCACCACCGCAAACCAATCGGGCCGCTTGTGCCACAGAGGATGGTCTACATCGTAGTAGAGGTTCATATCCCCAACGCTAAACACCTCGTCTGCGGCGTAGGTGGTGAGTTGCAGCGTGGCGCTCAGCAAATGGGGCTGTAAGTAGTGATATTCGTCAGGCAAGCCCGGCTCCTCTAGGTCTTCGCTCGGTAGGTCATACATGGTAGGCAGCGTTTCTCGGGCCGACCGGGGTGGGTCAGTTTGCTCTACGGGGCGCTTGAGTTGCTGCATGGTTGGTTATCCCCTAGCACGTCTGGGTCTTGTCCTACGGCGGCTGCCATCGTCTACAGAGGTCTTTTGCGTAGAAGGCTCCTGATATGATTTTGACTCATCAAACATGCGTTCGGTTAACCGAGTGAGCAATGCTTCTCGCAGTTGCTGGTCGGGGAACTGCGAGAAGATGTCGTCGATGGAGGGGTCTACCTTGGCCTGGTGCTCGTCACTGGCCCAAACCATTTTGTTGACCTCGGTGCCATCGGGGCGAGTCACCGTGATCCGCCGAGCTTCAAACCCGCCTTTGCTGGTAGCCTTAACCGTCGCCTGCAACGCCTCTAGATTTTTAAATCGGCGGGAGAGGTCGCTGAGATTTAGCTCAAAGCGAGTCACATCCTCATCTTTCCAAGATTCTGCCGGTTTGTCGGCGATCTCCATGACGATCGCTTCTAACCACTGGCGATCGCCCACCGCCTCATCTGCCGCTGCTCTAGCGAACCGGTTAAGGCTTGCCTCCACACAGTTGCCCAGCACCCGACTGGCGCGAAACTGAAGGTCGCGGCGCAGCTGGGTGCGATCGCTGTGGACCCCAAAGGCGCTGTAGAGCAGGTCTTGGCACTCGGTCAGCAGGGCATCATAAGCGCCATTGATCTCGCGCAGCGATTCCACCAGGCGCTCTCGGTAGGTGCGGGCGGTGGTGCCGTCATCTGCCTCGGAGATCACTATGGGGGCCAACCCACAGGCCTCAGGCAGCGCCTGGAATAGCAGCTCATCGGGCTCTTGGGTGTAGAGCAGGGTTTGCAGCACGGCGCGCGATCGCTCACTAATGCGACGAGTTTTGATCGTGAAATTGGGCAGCTTGCGCACAAACTGAATCAGCGGCTTTACCACCGACAGCACCGTCAGGTTACGGGCACCGGCAGCGCCACGGGGCTTGGTAATTCCCCCCCGCAGAATGGCCTCCAGCTCACGAAATACCTGGCTGCGTACCCCGGTAACTTCAATGTGCTTGACCGAGAACCGGGCCGGGTCTTTGACCAGTAGCTCAAAATGCTCTGGCCCCAGCACCGGGATAAAGGTGCCTTCTTTGTAGACGCTGACCTCGTCGCTGTAGTGGAGCAACACCGCCGCCAGCAGCACCGGAATCGTGCCCGATTTCATGCCGTAGGGTGGCGCATTGAGCGTCTGGTACAGATCGCCGAGAGACTGGGGTGTGTCAGTTGCGCCCAGGCAAAACTCAGCCATAGCTGCCCAGATCGGGCCAAGGTTTGACTGGCCGAGGGTGGCCCTCACCCCTAGCCCCTCACCCTGGCCGTCACCCCCAGCCCCTCTCCCAGAGGGAGAAGAGAGTGAGGACGACGGCGGATAAAAGCTCCATTCGCCTTGCTCTTGGCGGTGAATGCCGGTCTGCTGGAGCACGGAATAGTACATGGCCACCTCTGGCCCATAGCCCTCTAGCCCCAAGCGCTCAACTTCAGGCTGTTCTAGCATGGCTTCGAGCAAAACTCGGCGAGCCTTGGCCCCCTGGGTGGTGAGGGTGCGGCGGTTGATCAACTCATTCCACAGGATGGGAGTTTGGGGGTAAGTGCGATCGCACACGACCGACAGCAGGGCATTAAAATCCGTGACGCTGCCTATTTCGTGGGGCTTGCCCTCGACCCAGCAGGCATTGTGGTGGGTGCCGAAGTTAAACGCCTGGGTGAGGGTGTCGTCTAACAATTGCTTGAGCTGTAGGCGGCGATGGCGCACCTCTCGCAGGGCCACTTTGTCGCTTTGCAGGGCGCTTTCTCGACTGTAGATTTGGCAGAGGGCGCGATATTCTTGGGCGCGAATAGCCAGCAGTGGCAGGTTCGCCGCCACAATTACCACCAGGGGCTTGCCATCTATGGTTTGGGCAGGCACCGAGCTAGGGGCCGTTTCGCTCAGCCAGTAGACCACGGCCCCATCACAGTTGACTTGGGTGCAGGATAGGGTGTCTAAATTGCCGCTGGTGGCTAAGTAGTGGCGCTCAAAGTAGCGCAGGGTGCCAGTGCGGTAGCTGTGGCGCTGGGCCACCATGGGCTTGAGCGGATAGGTCTCGGTGAGCAGGTCGGCCAAGGGCAGGGTGTCTTTGGCAATGTATTGAGCGATCGCCCCTTCCACATCAAAGTCAGACCCTTCCCACAGGCGCAGCTCATCCACCGCCCGCCGGTAGGTAACCAGGCCCTGCTGGTGGGTGACCACATTAATCTGTTCTTCCCAATGCTCCAGCACGGCGGGGTCGGGCTGATCGACCAGGGCCAGTTTCACCAGAGGGCGGGTGGCGCGAAACAGGCCGGTACTGGTCACCAGATTTAACAAGCCAATGGTTTTCAGCAGAGCCACGGTGTCTGCCCCCCGGTGCTGGGCATCGGCCACCAGGGTCTGGATCTCTAGCCATCGCTGTAGCCCCGGTCGCGACCCCATGCCCGCCCCCAGGGATTCTACAAAGTAGTCGTAGAGGTGGTGCAGCTTTAGGGTGGGCAGAGCCTTTACCCCTGGCCCATCAATCCCTGGAATTGGGAGTTCTTCAATCTCCGCCGACTCTAAAAAGCTTTGAAACGCATGGGGTTCGGCACTGGTGAGAAAGGTAAACAGGGAGCGATCGTTCTGGGCGTAGCGAATACACAACTCCGGCAATACCATGGCTGCCAGGGGGTGAAGCGGATACGTGGCCTCTAGCAGTTTGGGGGAGAGTTCGGTGAGGTTAGCTTTTTCGCTGAGGACGGCGCACCAGTCTTGGGTGAGCTGTCGTACCGGGAAAGTGAGGGTTTCTGCCTGGGATCGATTGATCGCTTGCCCCATCAGCCGCAGCATCTGCTGAGACGACTCGGTGAAGGGTATATCCTCAAACCGTCCCTGAATTTTGGCCCACTCGTTCTTCTCCACCGCCGCTAGCCGCTGGCCATAGTCGGCAAAGGACTGGTGCAGCAGACCAAAGATATAGAGCCGGGTGCCCTTTTTGCGCGACAGCTCCGCCAGCTGCTGAAGCAGATAGAGATCGGCAGTGCCCTGGTTTTGGGTGGCGTGTTCTAGAGATTTGCCCAGCTCATCGATAACTGAACAGTGCGAAGTTCTCAGGCCGTGGGAAAGGTGAAGAAAAACGGACACGCCTGCGCCCCGGAGGGCCGTCATGTCCGAGACTGGCTGAAGTGATTATCAGCAGCCAGACTTATTATGGAGCTCCACCAACGCC
>JBGSNT010000133.1:0-2393 GCA_041739575.1 Nodosilinea sp.
GTTTTTTTTCACAGCGTTCATGGTTTTGAGTGGTATCTAAGCTTAGAACGCTGCCTCCCCCTTCATCTCTTCAATCTCTGAAACTACGACACAGCAAGGCGCTCCGCCTCCTGCAACCAACTTTTGTCAGTCAACCAGATGCTGCTCTGTGCATCGGGAGTATTAAGCAGCAGGGCAGCTCTTTATCTATTGCAAATTAATTCAGCTTAATCTCGATGATTTTCGATCGCATACTAGAAGATGTTCTAGGGTTTATTCGCCGACTGCTGTGGTGGCGGGCCAATGAGGCTGAGTCGGCCAAAAAACCTTTTACCTCGATGCAGGCTATTCACGGCGAGTTTGGCGTCATCTCTCTAGTCGAAGGACGAGATACCCCCAGGGCCGTGCGCAGCTGGATTTATTCTCCCAAGCGGGGCGACCTCAATTCCACCAGGCTGGTGATCCGCAAGCCCAGCGACGACCTGCATATTTATTTGGACTTTTTAGGCCCCCTGCCAAACTCAGACTCCCCGAAAGCCAAGGAGGAACGGCAACGGCACCAGGCCCAGCGGCGATCGGGCGAAAAGGTGTTTACCCATCGCGTGCAGGTGCTAAGGGCCAGCCACTTTCTGAACGAAAATGGCTTCTATGACTATGAACTGATCTATTGGGAAGATTTTGATTTCTACTGGCCAGGGGGGAAAACGCCTGAGCTATTGGCCCGCCTGGCGATTGATAAGCTGGCCTACTACTGCCTCAACCACGCCAATTCTTTCGATATTTCACCGGAGGATTGGTCAGCTCTACTTCATTCACTCTGGAAGAAGATTAGGGCGTAGCTGCGATTTTAGAATTTGATTGGGCGAGTTTGGTGGAAAGACTAAACACAGCTTTAGCATTTCGCGAAACTTCTCGCGCTGCAAGTTCAGCTTGCCGAGAATCTTCGGCACGGTATCTTTAACGTAGTAATCGCCCTCGCTGCCGTAACCTGGCTTAATGTAGGGCACCAGCGACTGCCCTAGCCCAGTGATAACCAGCACGTTGGGCTTGTCTATCTCGGGCAGCGCAGCAACGGTTTCATAGAGGTTGTCGATTTCGCCCTCGGCATCAGTATAGCGATATTCCAGAATGCAGCGGTTAAACAGCAGCTCGCGGTGGACCTCGTCGTTGAGAATCTCCTTGGTCTGCCACACCCTGGCTAGCAGCGGCCATTGGGGGGCGTACAACGCGCATTGCGGTAGGTATTGCGGGCCTTGGTAATCGACAGCCGCACCGCCTTTTTGCCCATGGGTAGCGTGGTGGTCTGCTTAATCGCCTCCTGGGCCATCAGCATCAGATTGCGCATGGACTGCCAGGCTAAAATTTAGGCGTGTGCTACGTTCAGCCCCCTCACACACTGCTCGGAGCTTGCCCCCATGTCTCTAATTAAAAAGCTGATTGGCGTTGTCCTCGCCCTCGTGGCGCTGGTTATTGCAGGCGGCTACCTGCTGCCCAGCAATGTCCACGTCGAGCGCGCCATCCTCGTCAATGCGCCCCCTGAGCAGGTCTACGCCCTAATCAGCGACTTCAACGCCTGGGATGCGTGGTCGCCCTGGGCCAAACTCGACCCCAACGCCGAGATGACCGTCAGCGGCAGCGGCATGGGCCAAACCATGAGCTGGGATAGCGAAAACCCTCAGGTGGGCCACGGCATCCAATCTATTGTGGCCATGGATGCGCCCAGCTTGTTCAAAACTCACCTTGAGATGGGCGACATGGGCCGAGCCGATGCTGCCTTTACTCTGCAACCCGAAGCCGACCAGACCCGCGTGGTTTGGTCGCTCGATACGGATATGCGGGAAGGCGTCCCCGTGCTTAAGCAGCCCATCAACACCTACTTCGGCTTTTTAATGGACTCCATGCTGGGCAACGACTACGAAACCGGGCTGCGAAACCTCAAGCACCTGGTAGAAGGCTGACGGTGGTCGATCGCGTTGGCGATCGCCACCATACCCGGCCATTCTCCTTGATTTACCGTAGGTTGGGCTCTGCCCACCAGCCTTAATTCAGTGCCATTCGTCTAACGCCTGACGTTGTTAGGTGCCGCTGGCGCTCTACCTAACCTATCGACCTGATACTTCTACGGGGTTTAGGGTGTCGTTTTTGGCTGAATGCTCTCGGTATTTTTGCGGCTATGCTCGAAAATAAGGCGGGCCGCATTTCGAAAAATGAGGGTGTTTCTTTCGAACATGCGAGTGTTTATTGAAAACATGGGAGTGAATTCAATAAACAGGCAGGGCCATTTCATTCTCAAGGGAGCCTAAAGATGCTAGAGTTTCAGGCTAGTTCCAACGGTTCTAGCGTTTATGCGTCTGCCTCCGACCCCCACCCCTGCTGTTATCGACTCACGGTCTGAGACTGCTGTAGAGCGGATC
>JBGSNT010000344.1:0-4187 GCA_041739575.1 Nodosilinea sp.
GCGGTAGCCGCTGCTGGTGGCACCGGGCTTGTGCACGATGAAGCTGGCAATCTGGCACTGCTTAACGTTGTCAAAGCCCACTACGCGGATGTAGCAGTTAGAGTACTCAGACCGGCAGGCCTGCACTTCGCTCAGCACTTCCTGGGTAGAGGTCGCGTTGAACATGGGCAGCTTCCACATGGTCCAGTAGTAGACCTCGGGGTCAGAGGTCTCGTTGAACTCAACAGCAGGGAAATAGCCCATTCTGAGAATGTAGGCGATTTGGCGCTCGATCTGAGCATCGGTCAGAGGGGGCAGATAAGACAGCGTTTCAAAGCGACGCTCTTTGGGCAGAGTTTTCATAGGTCCTCGCTAGGTTAAGTAGGGTGCGATCGGCTGATGCCGTGAACTAAATAAATGAGCAAAAACAGCGTTGAGGTGATGGCCTACTCAGGGGAGGGGTCAGCGTCAGCCTTAGATTCTTGCGGGACATCAGCGTCCTTAGCAAAATCAGCATCTACGGCGTGTTCGGAATCTCCGAGCTGAGTAATGCGCTCTAAATGCTGGCGGCGGTGCTCCATATTGGCCTGCTGGATACTGGTGACTACCATTTCCGGCAGAAACTCGCAGATACCCTCTGCAATGTGCTGCCGCACGGTCATCACCCGAATGGCCAGATCGGCGCTTTCGTTGAGCAGGGCGGTCAGGTAGGCTTCGCCATCCTGAAGCGCTTCTTTAGTCGAAAACGCGTTGAGCCAATAGGCGCGGGCGGGGTTGGTTTCCTTGAGCTGATTCAGTACCGTTTTCACGGCCTGAAACGTCAGGTAGCTAGTGAGCACCTTAGCGGTGTCTTTAGCCGATTGCTTCAGGTCCATCGGTGTCTCTCGAACGATTGACGTAGACCCCGCCATGGGGGCGGTTGGTAGCCCTGATCTAAGCCCGAATGGTTGGAAGATTCGGTAACTTTTGCAGCATTCCCAGAAATTTTGGCAACCTGCGAATCAGTGGACTAGCCAACGCGCCCAGTACCGCCCCAAGGCGGATACCGCAGTACCCGCTAGCCGTTTTAGATGGTGTCAACGGTGTCGAACTCGAACTTGATTTCCTTCCACAGTTCGCAGGCAGCGGCCAGTTCAGGAGACCACTTGCAGGCTTCGCGGATGATGTCGCCACCTTCGCGGGCCAGGTCACGGCCCTCGTTACGAGCCTGAACACAAGCTTCCAGGGCCACGCGGTTAGCGGTAGCACCAGGAGCATTACCCCAGGGGTGGCCAAGGGTACCACCACCAAACTGCAGCACGGAGTCGTCACCGAAGATTTCTACCAGGGCGGGCATGTGCCACACGTGGATACCACCGGAGGCTACGGCCATAACGCCGCCCATGGAGGCCCAGTCTTGGGTGAAGTAGATACCGCGAGACTTATCTTGCTCGATGTAGTTCTCGCGCAGCAGGTCAACGAAGCCTAGAGTACCGGCGCGATCGCCCTCCAGTTTGCCCACAACGGTACCGGTGTGGATGTGGTCACCGCCGGACATGCGCAGACACTTGGCCAGCACGCGGAAGTGGATACCGTGGTTTTTCTGGCGGTCGATCACCGCGTGCATGGCGCGGTGAATGTGCAGCAGCACGCCGTTGTCGCGGCACCAGTGAGCCAGCGAGGTGTTGGCGGTAAAGCCGCCGGTGAGGAAGTCGTGCATGATGATGGGCATGCCGAGTTCCTTGGCGTACTCGGCCCGCTTGATCATCTCTTCGCAGGTGGCGGCGGTGACGTTCAGGTAGTGACCCTTGATCTCACCGGTTTCAGCCTGGGACTTGTGGATGGCGTCGGCCACAAACAGGAAGCGATCGCGCCAGCGCTGGAAGGGCTGGGAGTTGATGTTCTCGTCGTCCTTGGTGAAGTCGAGACCACCGCGCAGGCACTCATACACGGCGCGGCCGTAGTTCTTAGCCGACAGACCCAGCTTGGGCTTGATGGTGCAGCCCAGCAGGGGACGGCCGTACTTGTTGAGGCGATCGCGCTCCACCTGAATGCCGTGGGGAGGACCCTGGAAGGTCTTCAGGTAGGCCACAGGAATCCGCAGGTCTTCTAGACGCAGGGCGCGCAGGGCTTTAAAGCCAAACACGTTGCCAACTAGGGAGGTCAGCAGGTTGGTGACAGATCCTTCCTCGAACAGGTCGAGGGGATAAGCCACGTAGCAGATGTACTGGTTATCTTCGCCGGGCACGGGCTCGATGTCGTAGCAGCGACCCTTATACCGATCCATGTCGGTCAGCAGGTCGGTCCACACCGTGGTCCAGGTACCGGTAGACGATTCAGCGGCCACAGCGGCGGCGCACTCCTCGGGGGGGACACCGGGCTGGGGAGTCATCCGGAACGCCGCCAGAATGTCCGTATCCTTAGGTGTGTAGTCCGGAGTGTAATAGGTCAGTTTGTAGTCCTTAACCCCGGCGCTGTATCCAGCTTTTGATTGAGTCGTTGTCTGAGAGTAAGACATATCTCCCTATCCTGTGAATCTAAGAAATCCTTCAAGCGAACCCCTGTAGCCCAGCCGCACACAAACGAGCTTCCTTGAACAAGGAAGCCTACGTCGAGCCCGAGCTCCGGTCAGATGTCCACGCCAATTTGAGCCGATGGAAGATCCCGAGCAATCTGCAAAACGGCCGTTTTGCAAGCGCTTTAGGTATCCTTCATTACCTTATGCTTTAGCATACTATCAGCGATTGGATAAGTTTAGTTTTGGAAGATCTGTATATATTCATAACTTAAAGTTATGAATTAAGGTGAACCAAGGTGTGGGTTTCTCAAGTTCTTTGAAGCCGGGCATTTATTCCAGCCAAGGGATGCTGGCGCGTTAATTTTGTCGGGGAACGCCGCCGCTGGCGATTGTCGATATACTGTAACGCTTGAGGTGCCCTAAAGCCTTAAGGGGCAATCCATGAGGGGCTGTTACACGCCACCGCAAACCGTGGGGAGAGAATATGTTAAGCCTGCTGGTTCTATCGTCGCTAACGCTTTCCTCGGGGAGTCTTTATTCCCTGTCCACGGTTCCCTACCCAGCTCAAGGGGTTGCTGCTGCCCCCCGGTCGACTTTCCTGGCCCAGGCCCCGATCGCTGACGACTATCGGGTGACGGCTCTACAGCCCGACTTTACCGGCGACCTGTGGGTCGGTTCCTGGGCCGGGCTGTTTCGCATCAATCCTGAAACGGGGCGGGTGCTGCAGCGGGTGAGAATTCCCAGCCGCACCATCGAAGCCCTCGCCCAAGATCGGGTGGGGCGAGTGTGGGCAGGCACCTTTGACGGGTTGGTGCGGGTCGATCCGCGCACCAACGCGATTACCGCCCAAAACTTTCAGCTGCCCTCCAACCGGGTGCTTTCTCTATTAATAGATAGTCGCGGCTTTCTCTGGGCCGGTACCGATCGCGGTCTGGCGATGATCAGCCCCGATCGCGGCCTACTGATGACGACCCTGCAAAAGCTGCCGGGGGTCAGCGCCAACGCCCTCGCCCTCGATGCTGACAATTACCTTTGGGTCGGTACCCTCAACGGGTTGGTGAAGGTCAATACCGCCAACGCCTTCCCGATCCGCCAAATTGGCAATCTGCCCGGTGGGGCGGTGCAGTCCCTCACCTTCGGCCCCCGTGGCAATCTCTGGGTGGGCACCGCCAGCAGTCTCCTGGTGGTCGATCCGGTGCGGTCTGAGCTGGTGCGATCGGTGGGCACCATGCGCGGCAAAAACGTCCAAACGACCGAATTTGACCAGGCTGGCAACCTCTGGGTCGGCACCACCAGTGGTCTGTTTAAGATTAAGCCCGACAGCGGCGAACTGCTTGGCCAAGTGCCCTCGCTGCCTTCGGGACGCATTCTGTCCCTTTCCCCGAATACCGGCAACAAGATCTGGGTTGGCACCAGCGAAGGCTTGGGCTGGGTTAGCCTCACCACCGGGGAGGGCAACCCCCACTGGGGTTTGGTGAGTCCCACTGTGGTAGAAGCTTTGCGCTAGAAGTGTTGCGCAGTAAGTACCCATCCCCTCATCCTCGGAGGCTACTGTGTATACATATCTCCTCTACCCCTGTTAAGGTGAACGTTTGTTCTCCTTTTGCTTGAGGAGCCGAGCGGTAGCAACATGAGGATGCTTCGGATTAAACGGCTCTTTTTTAGCAGGTTTTTTGGGACCTCTGGGAGAGGACGAAAAGCGTTTGAGGTC